>NZ_JBVJGW010000008.1:0-45032 GCF_055587105.1 Streptomyces sp. NPDC048461
CGGATGTACACGGGCGATCCCGACAACGCGGCGAGCGTGCGTGCCGGACACCGCACGGCAGGAACGAATTCGACGACACCCCCTAGGGTGCTCCGATGAGCTCCCGTACCTTCCGGATCACCGTCCGCGGCTCCTTCGACGGCCTGACCGACGGCCAGCGGGCCGAGCTGCTCGCCGCCGCTTCCGACCACGACATGCTGTACGCGGCCTTCACGCCCGAGGGCCACCTCGCGTACGACATCGCGGCCCGCGACTCCTTCACGTTCCGTTTCCTGGACTCCGGCGAAGCCGAGGAGGACATCCTCGACGCGACGGCCCGCGCCGAACTCGCGGCGGAGAGCTGGCTGGGCGAGCGCGGGTACGGTTTCAAGCGGCTCACCTCCCGGGGCCAGGACCTGTCGCTCGCCCCGCTGGGCAAACGTCAGCGCAAGGCAGCGGCCCGCGCCGACGGCGGGGCCTGAGGAGGTGGCGGCCGCCGGGTGGGTGCGGCTGGAACTCGACGCGCACGCCTTCGACCCGGGCCGCTTCGCGGCGTACGGGGAGCGGGCCCGCGCGGGCGGTGTCTCCTTCACCACGCTGGCCGAGCTGGGCGACGGCCCGGACGGGCGCCGGCGACTGTTCGAGCTGAACCGGGAGTGCTCCGCGGACATTCCGGGGCGCGGCCCCTTCCACACCTACGAGGAATACGCGCGGCTGCGCTTCGACGTGCCGTCGTACGATCCCCGCGGGGTCGTGCTCGCGCGCGACGGCGACGCGTGGATCGGCATGTCCGCGACCTCGGACCACCGGTCGTCGGGGTGCGTCTTCAACGAGATGACGGGCGTGCGCGCCGCCTACCGGGGCCGGGGCGTGTCCATCGCCATGAAGGTGCTGGGCGTCGGCTTCGCCGGGCTGTGCGGGGTCGGCCGTGTGCGTACGGTTCACCACCCGGCGAACGTGCGGGCCATCGCGATGAACCGGACGCTGGGCTACGTCGACGCGGAGTGGGACGGGGGTCCCTGACCGTCCGGGGCGAAGACGGCCCGGAGGTGGGCGGCCAGGCGGTGCGGGTCCGGCGGGCAGAGCCGGGCGCCGAGGTAGCCGTCGGGGCGGACCACGAAGGCGGTGGGGCGCTCCACCCCGTAGAGCCGGGCGAACTCGCCCTCCGTGTCGTGGTGGACGGGCCGGGCCGTGCCGTCGTCCGGGGCGCCGGGGGCGAGGACCGTACAGACCTCGATCCGGTCCCCCGTGCAGGCGCGGGCCGTCGTGACGAGTGCGTCGAAGTCCGCGGCGCCGTCCGGGCCTCCGGTGCCGAACAGCAGCAGCACGTGGCCGCGCTCGCGCAGGAGGTCGTACAGGCGCAGCGGGTAGGCGGCGATGGGGCCGCGGAGGCCCCCGCAGTCCGGGGCGCGGTCCCCGGGGCCCGGGCCGGTCCCGCCCGCTCCGGCTTCGCCCGCGTCACCGCCGGATCCGGCCCCGTCGTCCGACGGGTCGACGATCGGGCCGCCCCGGTAGGTGACGAGCAGTTGGGCTTCGCGCAGCATCAGGGTGGCCGGGTCCTCCGGGTCGGACTGCACCCCTTCCGCGGCGTGCCGGACGGTGCGGCCGACGACCTCCTCGCCGACGGGCCGCCGCTCGGCGTCGTAGCTGGGGAGCAGGCGGGGTCCGGCGGCTCCCGCGACGTCGAGGGCGAGTTTCCAGGCGAGGTTGAAGGCGTCCTGGATGCCCGTGTTCATGCCCTGGGCGCCCGTCGGCGGGTGGATGTGGGCGGCGTCCCCGGCGACGAACACGCGCCCGTCGCCGTACCGGTCCACGATCCGGTGGCTGATCCGGAACACGGAGGCCCAGCGCATGTTCCGCGCGGTGGTCGGCTGCGGGGAGAGCCGGTCCAGGACCGCCTGGATGTCGGGCAGCGCGGGGGCCCGGCCGCTCTCCAGGCCGTGCGCCACCCCGTCCCCGGCGGTCCTGGACGTCTGGTCGCCCCCGGGCGCCCGCCCGGCGTCCGAGAGCTCGGGCGGAACCAGCATCGACATGCGGTACCGGCCCGTTCCGGGCAGCGGGATGCCGACGAGGACGTCGTCGACCGCGCCGTCGGCGTTCCGGTGCATGGCGCGCACGCCGTAGCCGGCGGGCAGGTCCCAGTCGACCTCCACGTCGGCGAGCATGTACCCGTCGGCGAAGGCACCGCCCTCGAAGGTGAGGCCGAGGCCCTTGCGCACGATGCTGTGCGCGCCGTCGCAGCCGATCAGGTACCGGGAGCGGACCTCTTCCTCCGTGCCGTCCGCGGCGCGCAGGAGGCTGGTGACCCCGTCGGCGTCCTGGGCGAACGAGACGAGTTCCACCGACCGTTCGATCCCGGTGCCGAAGCGGCCCAGGAACGCCTCCAGGATGCGCTCGGTCTCGTACTGCGGCAGCGCGGCGAAGCCGTACGGCACTTCGGGGGGCATGACGAGTTCGATGCGGGCCTGTTCGGCGCCGTTGGCGTACACCAGCTGGCCGCGCATCGGGACGGACGCGTCGAGGGCGTCGCGCACGAAGCCCATCCGGTCCCAGACCTCCAGCGTCCGGGGCTGGATCCCCACCGCCTTCGCGTACGGGAGCCTGGCCGGCAGCCGGTCGACGATCCGGCAGCCGACGCCGTGCCGGCGCAGTTCCCCGGCGGCGGTGAGGCCGACGGGTCCGGCGCCGACCACCAGCGCGTCCGTGGTGTAGGTGCGCGCCATGGGCGCCTCCCTGGGAGCGGCCCCGTACGGGTCGGTGCCCTCCCATGGTCGCCCGGGGGCGCGCGGACCGGCTACTCGATCACGAGCTCGACGTCGATGTTGCCGCGGGTGGCGCGGGAGTACGGGCAGACCTCGTGCGCCTGCTTGACCAGCAGGGCGCCGGTCTCGCCGGCCAGGGACTCGGGGAGCTCGACGCGCAGGACCACGGCCAGGCCGAACGCGGGGCCGTCCTTGCCGATGGACACCTCGGCGGTCACCGAGACCTCGCTGGTGTCGGCCTTGGCCTGACGTCCGACGAGGCCGAGGGCGCTGGCGAAGCAGGCGGCGTACCCGGCGGCGAAGAGCTGCTCGGGGTTGGTTCCGCGGCCGTCTCCACCGAGCGCCGGGGGCATGGCCAGCGCGAGGTCGATCTGACCGTCGGAGCTGACGGCGCGGCCTTCGCGGCCGTTGGCGGTGGCGACGGCGGTGTACAGGGCGTCCATCGGAGTTCCTCTCACAGGGGTGAACCGTGGTGCGGGGGCCGGGTGGCCGGCCGCGCCCCATCAGTAGAGCACGCAATTAGATTGCGCACAACTCAATGCCGCGCCCGATGTCCCGGGTACACTGGCCGACATGACCGAGACGCCGACCGAACCCCTCGCCGACCAGGACTTCCTTCGTCTGGACGGGCAGATCTGCTTCGCCCTGAACGCGGCGACCCGGGCCTTCGGCGGCCTCTACCGCGTCGTGCTCAAGGACCTGGGCCTGACCTACCCCCAGTACCTGGTGATGCTGGTGCTCTGGGAGCACGGCGAGCTGCCGGTCAAGGAGATCGGCCGCCACCTGCGGCTCGACTCCGGGACGCTGTCGCCCCTGCTCAAGCGGCTGGAGGCGGCCGGGCTGGTGGTGCGCGAGCGCAGCACCGAGGACGAGCGGTCGGTGCGCGCGCGCCTCACCCCCGAGGGCGTCGCCCTGCGCGACCGCGCGGTGGAGGTGCCCCGGCGCATCGCGGCCGCGACCGGCTTCGAGCTCGCCGAGATCCACGACCTCCACGTCCGCCTCGGGCGCCTCACCGCGGCCCTGGACGCCGCCGTCCCGCCGGAGGCCTGAGCGGCTTCGCGCCGCCCCGCGAGGTCCTCGGCGCGCTCCGGGGTCAGTCCTCGTCGGCCGCGTTCGCCCGGTTCTCCCGGGCCGTCATCTGGCCCTGCACGAAGGCGTCGGTGTGCGGCGCGTAGGGGCCGCCGTGGTCGACGAGCAGCTCGGTGATCCGCCGCCACTCCGCCACCGTCGCGGCAGTGTCCTCGTCGGCGTGTTCCAGGTCGCCCGCCGCCGCCTCGGCGGTCTCCAGCTCGGCCGCCGTCTCGTGGTGCGTCATCCCGGTGGCCGTGCGGCGCACCCGGTCGCGGGCGGCGCGTTCCGCCCCGGAGGGCTCGTGGGGCTGTGTCGCCTCGTCCTCGGTCATGCCTCGTCCTCGTCCTCGTTCGTGCCGCGTGCTTCGTTCGTGCCGCGTGCTTCGTTCGTGCTCCGCGCTCGGGTGGTGCTGCGTGCCCGTTCACGGGATGCGCCGGCCGTCCCGTCCCCGCATCCGTCCTGGTCGCGGGCGTCCGGGCCACCTCCCGTATACCCCGGACCCGGGCGTTCAGCGACGGCGCGCCCGCGCGGGACGTCGGCCCGCCCGCCACACTGGGGCGAGGAGGTGAGCGATGGACCCGGTGGCGGCGCTCGACCGGATCGCGTTCCTGCTCGAACGCGCGCAGGCCCCCACCTACCGGGTGCGCGCCTTCCGGACGGCCGCGGCCGCCCTCGTCCGCATGGGCGGGCCCGAGACCGCCGCCCGGGCATCCGCCGGTTCCCTGGAGGCCGTCAAGGGCATCGGCCCCAAGACCGCCCAGGTCGTACGGGAGGCGCTCGCCGGATCGGTGCCGGGCTACCTCCAGGCCCTGGAGGACGAGGCCGCGGCCCTCCCCGATGGCCCCCCGCCCCCACCCGAGGCCCTCGCCCTGCGGGCGGCGCTGCGCGGGGACTGCCACGTGCACTCGGACTGGTCCGACGGCGGCAGCCCGATCGACGTGATGGGGCGGGCGACGGCCTCGCTGGGGCACGCGTACGCCGTGCTCACCGACCACTCGCCGCGGCTCACCGTTGCCCGCGGGCTCTCCCCGGAGCGGCTGCGGGAGCAACTGGACGTGGTGGCCGGACTCAACGCGTCCTGGGCGCCGTTCAAGCTCCTGACGGGCATCGAGTGCGACATCCTGGACGACGGGTCGCTCGACCAGGAACCGGAGCTGCTGGAGCGGCTGGACGTGGTCGTCGGTTCCGTGCACTCGAAGCTGCGCATGGACGCGCCCGCGATGACGCGGCGTCTGCTGGCAGCCGTGGGCAACCCCCTGATGGACGTACTGGGCCACTGCACCGGGCGGCTCGTCACCGGGCGGACCCGGCCCGAGTCGCAGTTCGACGCGGAGCGGGTCTTCGCCGCGTGCGCCGAGGCCGGTACCGCCGTGGAGATCAACAGCCGGCCCGAACGGCTGGATCCGCCGCGGCGGCTGCTGCGGCTCGCGGTGGAGGCCGGGACCTTCTTCGCGATCGACACCGACGCGCACGCCCCCGGCCAGCTGGACTGGCAGCTCCTCGGCTGCGAGCGGGCCGTCGCGTGCGGGGTCCCCGCCGACCGCGTCGTCAACACCTGGGACGCGGACGACCTGTTGGCCTGGACCCGTACCCGCCGCGCCCCCTGACGACGTCCCGGTCAGCCCTCAGCCCCGCATCCGCACGACCAGCAGCACCGCGTCCGCCCCGGCCAGGGCCAGTACCGCGAGGAACGGGAGCCGGCCGGCGGGACGGCGGGAGACCAGCAGGGCCGTGACCGCCGCCGCGCCCAGCAGACCCCAGCCGTACGCCGGCACCCGCCCCGCCGGGCCCGCCACCAGGACCGCCGTGGAGGCGAGGACGAGGGACCCGGCGGCCGTGGCCGCCCACCGCGCCCCCAGGCGGTGCGGCAGGCCCGTGATCCCGGTGGCCAGGTCGTCCTCGATGTCGGGCAGCACGTTCGCGAAGTGCGCGCCCGCACCGAGCAGGGCCGCACCTGCGGTGAGCCACGCCGGCGGCCACGGCGCCCCGGGCAGACCCAGCGTGACGAAGGCCGGCAGCAGGCCGAAGGCCACCGCGTACGGGAGCCAGGAGACGGCGGTGGCCTTCAACCGGAGGTTGTACGCCCAGGCGGCGGCCACCGCGAGGAGGTGGACGGCGCCGGCCGCCCGGCCGGCGGCCAGCGACAGCGGGACGCAGCTCAGCAGGGCCAGGCCCGCGGCGACGGCCACGGCCGTCGGGGACACCGTCCCGGCGGCCGCGGGTTTGTCCCGGCGGCCGGCGGCGAGGTCGCGCCCGAGGTCCGCCCGGTCGTTGCACCAGCCCACGGAGAGCTGCCCGGCGGCCACGGCGGCCACGGTCACGGCGGTCCCGGGCAGGCCGCGTCCCACGGCGACCGCCAGGGCGGCGGCGAGCAGGGTGACGGCCGCCGCCGGGACCGGGTGGCAGGCCCCCAGCAGACCGAGGGCCGCGCGGAGGCGTCCGGCGGCCGGCGGGGCCGCCGCGGCGGGGCGGGGGGATGCGAGGCGCGCGGGCACGACGCCACGGTAGACGGCGCCGCGCCCGGTACACCTCATTCATAACGAAATGTCAGTTCTTTTCTATGGTGAATCAATGACACGTGTCCTGGCAGTGAGCAGCGTGTTCCCTCCCCACCGCCACCCGCAGTCCGAGATCACGGCAGCGCTCGCCCGCTTCCTGCCGCCCGGTTCCGACTCCGCCCTCCTGCACCGGGTCCACGCCTCGGCGCGCGTGGAGGCACGCCACCTCGCGCTCCCGCTGGACCGGTACGGGCCCGCGAACGACTTCGGCACGATGAACGCCCTCTTCGTGGAAGCGGCCCTCGACCTCGGAACCCGGGCCCTGGAACTCGCCCTCGCCGAGGCCGGCATGACGGCCGACGCGATCGACCTGGTCATGTCGACCACGGTGACCGGGCTCGCCACCCCGTCCCTGGAAGCCAGGCTCGCCGGCCGGGCGGGGCTGCGCCCCGACGTGAAACGGGTGCCGCTCTTCGGGCTCGGCTGCGCCGCGGGCGCCGCGGGGCTCGGACACGTCCACGACCACCTCACCGGGCACCCGGAGCACGCGGCGCTGCTGCTGTCCACGGAACTGTGCTCGCTCACCCTCCAGTCCGCCGACACCTCGATGGCCGCCCTGGTCGCCGGGGCCCTGTTCGGCGACGGAGCCGGCGCGCTGCTCGCCGTGGGACGCGGCCACCCGCTGCACGCCACCGCCGCCGGGCCCACGGTGGTGGCCTCGCGCAGCCGCCTCTACCCGGGTACCGGGCACCTCCTCGGCTGGGACATCGGCCACTGGGGCTTCCGGATGGTCCTGGGCCGCGAACTCCCCGACCTGGTACGGCTGCACGTGGCCGAGGAGGTCGAGGCCTTCCTCGCGGCGCACGACCTCAAGCCGGCCGACGTGGACGCCTGGATCTGCCATCCCGGCGGACCCAAGCTGCTCGACGTCCTCGCGGACGCCCTGGCGCTCCCCGAATCGGCCTTCGCCGCGAGCCGGCGCTCGCTGGCCTCCGTCGGCAACCTCTCCTCGGCGTCCGTCCTGCACATCCTCGGCTCCGTCCAGGAGGCCGGTCCGCCGCCGCCCGGATCGGTCGGGCTGATGCTGGCCTTCGGTCCGGGCTTCGCCTCCGAACTCGTCCTCCTGCGGTGGTGACCCCGATGACCTGGTACCTGATCCTCATCGGCCTCGTCTGCGTCGAGCGGCTGGCCGAACTCGTCACGGCGCGCCGGCACACCGCGTGGAGCCTCGCGCGCGGCGGCGTCGAGCACGGCCGCGGCCACTATCCGGCGATGGTCGCCCTGCACTCCGCCCTGCTGGCGGGCTGCGTGCTGGAACCGCTGCTGGCCGGCCGGCCGTTCGTGCCCGTTCTCGGCTGGCCCGCCCTCGTCCTGGCCCTCGCGGCCCAGGGCCTGCGCTGGTGGTGCATCCGCACCCTCGGACCGCGTTGGAACACCCGGGTGCTCGTCGTGCCCGGACTGCCCCTGGTCGCCGGCGGGCCGTACCGGTGGCTGCGCCACCCGAACTACGTCGCGGTCGTGGTGGAGGGGTTCGCGCTGCCGCTGGTGCACGGCGCCTGGGTGACCGCGCTCGGCTTCACCGTGCTGAACGCGGTGCTGCTGCGCGTACGGATCCGCTGCGAGGACGACGCCCTCACCGGGGCGACGCCGGCCGTGGCGACGGCTCCGGCGGCGACGGGCACCGCACGGTGATCGACCTGCTGATCGCGGGCGGCGGGCCGGCCGGGCTGGCCACCGCCATCCACGGCGCCCTCGGCGGACTGGAGGTCGTGGTCGCGGAGCCGCGGCCGACCCCCATCGACAAGGCCTGCGGGGAGGGGCTGATGCCCGGCGCGGTCCGCCGCCTGCGGGAGCTGGGCGTGCCCGTGGAGGGGCACCCCTTCCACGGCATCCGCTACGTGGACGGCGTGAACGGCCGCCGCGCCGAGGGGCTGTTCCGCTGCGGTCCGGGGCTCGGCACCCGGCGGACCGCGCTCCAGTCCGCGCTGGCCGAACGCGCCGCCGCCCTCGGCGTCCGGGTCCTCCCGCGGCGGGTGGACGGGGTCGTCGAGGACGGCGACCGCGTCCACGCCGCCGGGCTGACCGCGCGCTACCTCGTGGCGGCCGACGGGCTGCACTCCCCCGTGCGGCGCGGACTGGGCCTGGCGGCCCCGCCGGTGCCCGGCCGGCCGGCGCGCTACGGGCTGCGCCGGCACTACGACCTCGCGCCGTGGAGCGGGCTCGTCGAGGTGCACTGGGCAGACCGCTGCGAGGCGTACGTGACCCCGCTGGGGCCCGGCCGGATCGGCGTCGCCCTCCTGACCGGGGAGCACGCCCCCTTCGACGTACAGCTCGCCCGTTTCCCGCTGCTGGCCGAGCGCCTGGCGGGGGCCGCCGGCACGCCGGTGCGCGGGGCCGGGCCCCTGCGCCAGGGCGCGCGCGTACGGGTGGCCGGGCGCGTGCTGTTCGTCGGGGACGCGGCGGGCTACGTCGACGCGCTGACCGGCGAGGGGCTCACGCTGGCCGTGACCGCCGCCGGGGAACTGGTGCGCTGCGTACGGGAGGGGCGCCCGCAGGCGTACGAGCGGGCCTGGCGCGAGCTCTCGCGCAGCTACCGCACGCTGACCGCCTCCCTGCTCTGGGCCCGCCACCGGCCCCCGCTCGCCCGGCGGATCGTGCCGCTGGCCGCGCGGCTGCCGCGGGTGTTCACGGGGGCGGTCAACCTCCTGGCGTGACACGGCACCCCGCGCACGGGGCGCGGGGTGCCGGTGCCGTACCGGGAGGGCCGGCCGGTGCTAGGCCGGGCGCTCCTGACGGTTCCGCAGGGCCAGTCCGGCGAGGACGGCGCCGGCCGCGGCGCAGAACACGGCGATGACGCCCGCCCAGGCCAGCGACCCGCCCACGGCCCCCGCCAGGGGGTCGAAGTGCGCGGCGCCGCCGCACACGTGCAGGGCGACGACGCCGAGGGCCGTGACCGCCCCCGCCCGCCACACGAGCGGGGTGTCCCGGGCCGCGAGCACCGCGCCGGCGCCGAGGCACAGGACGGTGACGACCAGGGGCAGGAAGCCCGCGGGGGAGGCGGAGGAGAGCGCCGTCAGGTCGGCGGGGAGGTGGAGCGCGCCGCTGACCAGCAGGGCGAGCGCCACGGGCCAGCGCAGTACGTGCCGCAGGGCCGGGGAGGCCTCCGGCCGGACGGCGGGGGCCTGCCGCGAGCGGGGCGGCGCCTGGAGTGCGGGAGGACGGGTCCGCGGCTCCGCGTCGGGCACGGCGCGGGCGGGCGCCGCGTGCGGGGCGCCGTACGGCTCCGTGTACCCGGGCTCGTGCCGCTCCTGGGGCGACTCCGCGCCCTCCGCGGGCCGTTCCGCGGACCCGGCGGGCGCCCGTTCCGGCGCGCCGGACCCGTCGGGTTCGGCGCCGAGGATGGTCACCAGCAGAGCCACGTCCTCGATGGACCGGCCGACGGCGGCGGCGCGCAACGTGATGTCCGCCTCCACCACCTCGTGCGGGTGCTCGCCCAGGAGGGCGACCATCTGCCGCACTTCGTCCACGGGGCGGTTGACGGCCGCCGTGCGGAGCGCCTCGTGTCCGGGGTTGGGCGACTGGCCGGTGTCGTTGAGGAGGCTCACCAGCGCGGTGACCTCTTCGAGCGGGCGACAGGTCGCCGCCGTTTCCAGCAGGGTGCGCACGGGCTCCTGGCCGGGAGCGTCCGGTGCGGTGGCGTCGGGGATCCCGCGGTGGTCTTCGTCGTCCGTTGCCGCGAGGTTGATGGGGTCATTCATGGAAAGCTCCGTTCGCCGACGCGCGGGTCTACACATCGCGCGCCGGTCATCGTGCGTCATGGGAAGCGCACGCTTTGTTACATTTACTGTCAGTTCTGTTCACTGCGCCATTCGGGGCGCGCAAACGGGGTGCTCCCCGTGGGAGCACCGGGCTTCCCGGGGAAAGGGCGTCAGCCGTGCCCGCCATGCGTCTCCTGCGCCGCCGGCCGCTCCGCGCGCTCGCGGCGGCCGGACTGTCCCTCCTCGCAGCCGCCGGCCCCTCACCGGCGGCGGGCGCCGCGCCCGGCGCGGGGCGACCCGTGGTGGAGACCGACCGGGGGGCGGTGCGCGGCCGGGCGCACGGCGCGTACGACACCTTCGAGGGCATCCCGTACGCCGCTCCCCCTACGGGGCCGCTGCGCTGGCGGCTTCCGGAGCCGGCGCCCGCATGGCCGGGCGTCCGGGACGCCGGGGCGCCCGGTTCCCGCTGCGTGCAGCTCCCGCCGCTCGGCCCCGGCGGCCCCAGCGGCTCCGAGGACTGCCTGTTCCTGAACGTCACCGCGCCGCCGGAGCGCGACCGGGAGGCGCCGCGGCCCGTCATGGTCTGGTTCCACGGCGGCGGCTTCCAGAACGGCGCGGGCGATCCGTACCGTCCGGACCGGCTCGCCGTCCGGGGCGACGCGGTGGTCGTCACGGTCAACTACCGACTGGGGATCTTCGGGCTGTTCGGCCACCCTGAGCTGGGCGGAGCCCCGGACTTCGCCCTCGCCGACCAGCAGGCGGCGCTGCGCTGGGTACGGGCGAACGCGCGCCGCTTCGGCGCCGACCCGCGCAACGTCACCGTCTTCGGCGAGTCGGCGGGCGCGCTGAGCGTCTGCGCGCACCTCGTCTCCCCGACCTCCGCGGGCCTGTTCCACCGGGCGGTCGTGCAGAGCGGTTCGTGCTCGACGACGATGCCGCCGCGGTCCCTGCTGCCCACGCTCGGCACCTACGAGCCCTTCACCCCCGAGCGGAGCACGGTCGGGGCCGGCGCCGCGGCGGCCGTCCGGCTCGGCTGCGGCCGGCCGGCGGCCGGGGCCCCCGCCGCCGGGGCCGTGGGGGCGGTGGACTGCCTGCGGCGGCTGGACGCCCGCGCGCTCGCCACCCCGGAACTGATGCAGCGGTTCTCGCTGGTCTCCTACGGCAATGCCGCGCTGCCGACGGAGCCCCGGCGGGCGCTGCGCGAGGGGCGCTTCCACCGGGTGCCGGTCGTACAGGGGACCACCCGCGACGAGATGCGGGTCTTCCTGGGGCAGACCCTGGCCGCGTTCCCGGTGCCGGACCGGGCCGCCTACCGGGCCCGGCTGGAGCAGTCGTTCGACGCCGGGACCGCCCGCGCGGTCGAGGCGCAGTACCCGGCGGCCGCCTACCCCACCCCGGCGGTGGCGCTGGCCACCCTGCTGTCCGACGCCTCGTTCACCTGCCCGTCGCTGCGGGACGGCGAGGCGCTGGCCCGGCACGTGCCGACGTACGCCTACCTGTTCGCCGACGGCGACGCGCCCAACGCCACCGGCCTCGCGGAGGTTCCGGGGCTGCCCTACGCCGCGTCGCACGGCTTCGAACTCCCCTACCTGTTCACGTCCGTGCCGCTGGCGGCGCCGCAGCGGGAGCTCGCGGACCGGATGACCGGCTACTGGACGGCGTTCGCCCGGACCGGGGTCCCGGTGGCGGACGGCGCGCCGGCCTGGCCGCGGTACCGCTCGCCGGCCTCCGTGCTGAACCTGGCGCCGGGGACCGGCGGGATCCGCACCGTGGACGCGCGGGCCGCACATCACTGCGCGCTGTGGGACGCGCGGTGGCCGGCCGCGGGCGGATCCCGGTAGCGCCCCCGGCGGGGGCGGCCACCGCGCGCGCCCGGCGCCGGCCCGCGTCCCGGGCGTTCAGCTCGCCGCGTCCGGTATCCAGGAGCCGTGGATCATCGCGGGCACCCGGCGCGGCAGGTGCACGGTGGCGACCGGTGCGGCGCCGAGGTCGGAGGCGTCCAGGACGAGGAGCCTGGACGCGTCGGCGTTGAGGTCGCCGACCACGGTGAGCAGGTACCCGGCGTCCTCCGCAGCCCCTTCGGCGCCGCCCTCGGCGGGTACGAACACGGCTTCGCTCGGCAGCTGTCCGGTGCCGAACGGCAGCAGGGAGCGGGCCCCGGTGGTCCGGTCGTACTTGACCAGCGCGTGGTTGCCGATGCCGAGGCCGTCGGGGAACGACAGCGCGTACTGGAAGCGGTGCTCGCGGCCGGTGAAGTCCTCGTTGATGGTGGGGAACTCGACGGTCAGGTCGTCGGTCCACTCCTCCCGGACGGCTCCGGCGATCAGGTCGACCGTCCAGCGACGGCCCCGGGAGCCCGAGTTGGGCTCGGCTCCGCGGTCGGGGGCGCCGACCCACCAGTTCCAGGAGCGCCGCCAGCCGTCCCGGCCGACCGACGGGCCCTCGATCACGATCCGCCCGTACGCATCCTCGTAGGCGTTGGCGAGGTGCATGGCGTAGCCCTGGCCGATCTCGAACCAGCGGATCCGCCGGGCACCTCCCGCTCCGCGGGGCATGACGCCGATGCGGGAGGGCTGTTCGTCGCTCCAGCCGTACGGGATGCCCGAGTGCTCGCCCGGATCAAAGGTGACCGAGCCCTCCAGGAACACGACGTGGTGCTCGGTGATCGCGAAGTCGTGCTTGAGCGCGGCACTCGCCCCGGGAACGTCCTGGCTGTCCAGGACCCGGCCGTCGGCGGAGGCCACGTGATGGACCAGGTACGGCGGGAACGGGGAGGAGGCGAAGAAGTGGAGCTCCCCGGTGACCGGGTCCTCCTTGGGGTGCGCGGTCATGGCGGAGGTCAGCTTTCCCCCGAAGTCGTAGGCGCCCACCGTCTCCAGGTCGGCCGTCAGCTCGAAGGGCAGCGCGGCCTCGCTGAGCGCCAGGAGTCGGCCCGCGTGCTCGATGACGTGCGTCCCGGCGGTGCTGGCCGTCAGGTCGGGCCCCTTCTCCGTCATGTACGGGGCGCCCTCCAGGGCGGGGGTGTGGACCCAGCGGTTGCGGTACCACTCGGCGCGGCCGTCGCGCAGGCGGATGCCGTGGACCATGCCGCTGCCCTTGAACCAGTGGGTGGGGGTGATGCCGGGCTTGGGGTTGTGGCTGTTGCGGATCAGCCGGCCGGTCAGCTCGGGGGGCAGGCTGCCCTCGACGGTGAGGCCGGTCGCGGTGATCTCGTCGGCGACGGGGGCGTAGTGGCCGGTCAGGTACGGCTTGGACGGGGACTGACTCATGACGGTGGCCTCTCGGCGTCTTCTTCTCGGATGGGGTGGGGGCGGGCTGCGCGGGTGCCGTGCCTTAGGGGGTGTCGTCGCCGCAGGTCGCGGCGGCCGCCTCGGCGTGGGCCTTCAGCAGTGCGAGCCACTGCTCCAGCGACTGGCGGAGCGCCGCTTCGAGCTCCGCGGGCCGCTCCTCGACCGGCGCCCCCGCCCAGGACTCCTCGGTCCGCACGGTCACCGCGCCCTCCGGGTCCGGCTGCTCGAAGGTCCAGACGTGGACGCCGTCGATGCCGTGGGCCGGACCGCCCCAGACGATCCGCGCGCCGGGTACGACCTCGAGGAGGGTGGACGTGATCTCCAGGCCGTGGGTCAGCCAGCGGAAGGTCGAACCGGGCGCGAGCGGGCCGTCGTACGCCACGGAGTCGATGCCCGTGTTCCAGGCGGCCCAGCCGGCGATGTCGGTGTGCAGGGCCCAGACCGTCGCGAGGGGCGCGTGGACGGTGGTCTCCAGGCGGACGATGACGGGGGCGTTCTCGTCGACGGTGTGCGGTGCGTTCATGGCGTGTGCTCCTCGGATGCGCGATGCTTTGTAAGAGTGATTGACCACTCACTCTTTGGGCCAAAGGGAAGGCGAGCCACCTGGGCCCGCCCGCCCGCCATGCGGTCAGTAGTGCCGGACCCCCGCCGTGAGGGTGCGGGTCCACGGGGCGTCCACGTCCTGCGCGTCCACCGAGACGAGCAGGTGGCAGAGCATGCCGACGGCGAAGAACCGCTGGACCTCCGCGTCCCCGGCGCCGGAGGCGCCGCGCACGTACTCCACCATCCGGGCGTACCCGGCACGCACGACCTCCCGCACGGCCGGCTCGGAGACGGCGGCCGCCTGGGCGTGCGTCAGGACGAGCAGCAGGTCCTTGTCGGCGATCAGCCGGGCGTACGCGTCGCCCATCACGTGGAGCACCTCCTCGGGGGCGCTCCCCCCGGCCTGCGCGGCACCCTCCTCGAGGCTGGCGCGGACCCGGGCGAAACAGTGCTCGACGACGGCGGTGAACAGCGCCTCCTTGTGGGGGAAGAGCCGGTAGACGTACGACTGGGAGATGCCGGCCGCCTTGGCCACCTCGGTGGTCGTCGTACCGAAGTAGCCGCGGGCCGCGAAGGCGCCGATGGCCGTGCGCAGCACCGTGTCCCGGCGCTCCTCGGCGGAGGAGAGCTGACGTCGTCGTTCCGTGTTCATGTGAGTAATAAACCACTCACACTTCTCGGCGTCAAGCGGTCTACCGTTCCGTCATGACCGGTCCCGCGGCCCGCCCGCTCCTCTACCTCGACGTCGACGGTCCCCTCATCCCGTTCGGGGCGGGCCCCTATCCCCCGGCGGACGACGCCAACCCGCTCCTGGCGCGGATCGACCCGTCGCTCGGGCCCCGGCTGGCCGCGCTGGGGTGCGTGCTCGTGTGGGCCACCACTTGGATGGAGGAGGCGAACGCGTACGTCGCACCCCGGCTCGGCCTGCCGGACCTGCCGGTGGTGTCGTGGCCGGAGCCCTCCGCCGCGGACGGACGCGGCGGGATCCACTGGAAGACCCCGGCCCTCCTCGACCACGCGGCCGGGCGTCCGTTCGTGTGGGTCGACGACGAGATCACCGGCGCCGACCGGGCGTGGGTCGCCGCCCGCCATCCCGGGCGGGCCCTGCTGCACCGCGTCGATCCGGGGCGAGGCCTGGCCGAACCCGATCTCGCCGTACTGCGGTCCTGGCTCGGCGGCGCCGCGGGTCCCGGCCCGGACGGCGGCGCCGTCAGGTGAGGCCCGCGGACGCCCAGGAGGCGGCGACCAGGCTGCGCTCCGCCGCCGACAGGTGGGCGGCGGCCGCCAGCCAGGCCCGGGCGTAGCCCTCGGCGGAGGGGTCGCCGAGCCGGCCGAACACGTCGCGGGGCCGCCGGTCGGCCTCGGCGGCCAGCGCCGCGGCGCAGTCCGCCGCCGCGGTGAATCCGGCCCGGCGCAGCGGTCCGTACCCCGAGCAGTGGTCCTCGCCCCGGGCGGATTCCGCCACGGCGCGGCGGCCTCCCGCGACGCCGGTCTCCAGGAGGCGGCGCACGCGCCACAGCGGGGAGTCGGCCAGCGGGTCCGGCTCCGCCGGCGAGGGGCGCGCGGCGGGGGCGGCGTCCGGGGCGTGGCCCGCGGGCGGGAGGTGCTGTCCCTGGAGGCGGTCGTAGCCGAGGTCGGCGCGGCCGAGCCACTCCTCGGGCAGCCGCAGGGTGTGGTCGGCGCCGGGTACGGGTCCCACGGCCAGGGGCCGCAAGGTGGCGGCCCGGTCGAGGTCGGGCCGGCCCAGGACCCGGATCAGCAGTCCCGGGTGACCGGCGAGGCGGCGCAGGTTGTCGGCGTGCGGGAGCTCCGGGTGGGGGTGTGCGGCGCGCAGCCGGAGCAGGGGTCCGTCCGGCCGGGCCTCGCGGACCAGGAGGTTTTCCCCGGCCGCGCCGACGACGGCCACGTCGCAGCCGAGCAGTGCGGGTTCGGCTCCGTCCGGATCGGCCAGACAGTCGGCGACTGCCTCGGCCGCCGGGCGGGCGAACAGCGCGGCGGCGGGACCCTCGCTCCAGGGCGCACCGGGCAGCGGGGTGGCCTTGACCCCGCGTCCGGCGCCGAGCCTGCCCTCCGCGGAGACCGTGGCACCGGCGATGCGCAGGCCGCCGCGGGCCAGTCCGGCGTGGTCCAGGGCGGCTCCGCCCAGGGCCACGGAGGCGGAACCCGCGCCGCGGGTCCGGGCCAGGCCGCCGGGGCGCACGTCGGAGACCGAGTAGCGGCCGCCGTCCGGGGCCAGGAGGTGGGTGACCACTCCCCCGTAGCCGGTGGCGGACAGCACCGGCTCCCGGCAGAGGCCGTACACCCGCAGGCTGCCGCCCGGCGCGTAGGCGCGGCGGGACGTGCCGGTCAGCGCCGGGTCCGGCGAACCGGCCGCCAGCAGGGCCGCGGTGTACAGGAGCTCCCGGAAGGCCTCCGTCAGGTCGCCGAGCCGCGGGGCGGCCTGCCGCTCGCGGGCGGCGCGCAGGCCCCGTACGACGCGCAGGGCGGCCGCCTCGGCGCGCGGCAGTGCGGCGAGGCGGGCCGTGTGCGCGGCGCGGAGGAGTTCGGCCTGCACCACGGCGCCCCCGGCGGTGGCCCCCGCGGCCAGAGCCTCGGCGGCGGCCTTCCAGAGCGCGGCGGCGGCCGCGGTCTGGGAGGCGGTCAGGGCCCGGGGCGCGGTGTCCCCGGCCGTGGTCGCCGCCGGCTCCCCGGTGGGGGCGGCGGGAGCCTGAAGCGGGGCGTCGGCGGGCCCCGTGCCGGCGGGAAGCGGCCCGGTCGGCACGGCCTCGGCCTGCGGGGCGTCGGCGAGCGGGGCGTCGGCGAGCGGTGCCGCGCCCAGGGCGGCGGCCCGATGGAGGCAGCGGGGTGCCAGCAGGCAGCTGCACACGGCCTGGTCGGCGTGCGTGACCGTCCCCCCGGGCCCCGGGCGCAGGGTGACGACGGCGTCCTCCCCGAAGCGGAGGGCGACGCTGCCGTCCGGCGCGCGGACGGCTGCGGCGCCGCAGCTCGCGGTGGCGGCGTCCAGCTTCTTGCGCAGCCGGGCCGTGAGGTTCTCCACCGCCTCGGCCAGCACCTCGGGGGCGACGGCCGGCAGGGGGGTGTCTGCGCTGCTCAACGGGGTTCTCCACGGAGTCGTTCGCCCACCCAGCGGGCGAGGGCGAGGGGGCTGAGTGCGGCCACGGGCATCCCCGCCGCGACGAGTTGGCCCGCCACCGGGACCGAGTACCGGGGCGTGCCCGCGTCGTCGAGCGCCGCGCAGCCCAGCAGGTGGGCTCCGGAGGCGGCGAGGGCCCGGACCTCGCCGAGGAGTCCGCCGATCGGGGCGCCCTCCTCGAAGTCGCTGACCACGACGACGAGGGTGCGGCTCGGCACGGTGATCAGGGAGCGGGCGTGGGCGAGTCCGGCGGCGATGTGCGTGCCGCCGCCGACGCGGACCTCCAGCAGCAGCGAGAGCGGGTCCTCGACCCGGTCGGTGAGGTCCACGACCTGGGTGGAGAAGGCGAGGAAGTGCGTGGACAGGGTCGGCACGCCGCCGAGTACGGCCGCGGTGAGGGCGGACCAGACGACCGAGGCCTCCATGGAACCGGAGACGTCGACGACGAGGATCAGCCGCCAGTCGGCCTCCCGGCCGGCGCGGGTGGCGAAGACCGGGTGTTCGGGGACGACGACCACGCTGCCGTCCGGGCGCCTGCGGGTGTGCGCGAGGTTGGCGCGCAGGGTGCGGGCCAGGTCGAGGCGGCCGCCGGGGCGCCGGGTGGGCCGCGGGGTGGACAGTCCGGACAGCGCCGGGCGCAGCCGGGTGGCCAGCTGCTTGGCGAGTTCGTCGACGAGCCGCCGGACGAGGGGGCGCAGCCGGGCGAGCTGGGCCTCCGGCATGCCGCCGGCGAGGGACAGTACGGAGCTCAGCAGTTCCACCGAGGGCCGTACGCTCGCCGGGTCCAGTTGGGCGAGCACGTCGGTGCGGCCCGTTTCGGCCGCGCGCGCGAGCACCTCCTCCCGTACGTCGGTGCCGAAGAGCGATTCCAGTTCGCCCGACCATTCCCGGGCGGTCGGGAAGGACGCCTCGCGGCCGCCGCCCGGGCCCGCGCCCCTTCCGCCGTCGAGGTCGGCGGCGCCCTCGCCGCGACCGGCGCCGTACAGCTCGTCCAGCGCGTGCGCGTAGCGGCGGGCCCCCGCGGGGAGCCGGTCGCGCTCGCGGCCGAGGAGCAGGCGCCAGCGGTCGGCCGGGGCGATCCGCCGGGCGTCGGACGCGCCGGGTACGCCGGATCCGGCCGGCCCGGCGGCGTGCGGGGCCCCGGGGGCCGACGGTCCGAGGGCCGACGGTCCGGGGGCCGGGGCGGGCTCAGGTGCCCCGGCGCGGGCCTGACCGGCGGCGCCGGGCAGCGGGAGGGCCTTCAGCGCGGCGAGGCCGGCGGCGTCGGCGGCGGCCCACAGGGCGAGGAGGGCGGGCGGGGCGTCGAGCGCGAGGTCGACGCGGTCGCCGAGGCGCTCGGCGACGGTGGCCAGCAGCCGGTCCCGGGCGGCGGGTGACAGCGCGTCGAAACCGCCCCGCAGGGCGGGGAGGCGGTCCAGGAAGGCGGGGTCGGCGAGGTGTTCCACCCGGTCGAGGAGCGGGCCGAGCGCGTCCGGGGACGCCTGGAGCAGCGGTCCGGCCGCGGTGAGGAGCCCGCCCAGCCGGCGGGTCAGGGCGCGCCGGCCGTCGGGGCCGGCCGCGCCGTCGATCCATCCGGCGGCCCGGTCGCCGAGGTCCGCGGCCGGGTCGAGGTCGAGGAGGACCCGTACGGCCAGGGCGGCGCCCTGCATCAGCGGCGACGCCTCCCGGGCCAGGTCCGCGAGGGCGGCGTCGGTGCGCAGGCCCAGGTGGAGCGCGGAGGCCCGGTCGGCGAGCGCCACCAGGGCGGCCGCGTCGGCGGGGTCGTCGCTGCCGGCGAGGCCGGGCAGGGAGCGTACGGCTGCTTCGAGCAGGTCTCCGGTGAGGGCGGCGGCGGTGGCGCGGGTCTCCGGACCGGTACCGGGAAGGTGGCCGCGGTGCAGGGCTTCCAGGAGGTCGAGGGCGTCGAGGAGTTCGGGCAGGGTGGCGGTCTGCGGCAGCACGGAGGCCGCCTCGTGGAGCCGTGCGCCGACCAGCTCGGGCAGGTCGCAGCGCGCGGCGGCGGCCAGCCCGGCGAGGATCCCGGCCGGCGTCGGACCGCCGTCGGCGGCGGCGCGGCGGGCGGTGTCGCGCAGGGTTCCCGCGGCCGCCTGGGCCGCGGTGACGCCGCGTACCCCGGCGAGGTCGAGGCGCGCCGGGACGGACGGGGTCCAGGCCAGGCGCCACTTGGTTCCGAGGGCGGACCCGTCGCCGGTGGCGGCGACGGCGACCGGTTCCCCGTACGAGGCGCCGCAGACGACGAGGCGGTGCAGCAGCACCTCGCGGCGGCCGTCGAGCGGTGAGCGGAGCGGGTCGAGCCGGAGTTCGCGGGAGGCGGGGTCGTCGGGGCCCGGGAGCCGCAGCTCCGCCAGCTCGGCCTCGACCGAGGGGCCGAGGCCGGAGCGGGGCGCGTGCGGGCTGATCCGCCCGCGGGAGGTGCCGACGAGCACCGCCTCGAGGGCGCGGGCCAGTGCCCGGCCGCGGCCGAGGGGCTCGCCCTGGCCGAGGACGGTGGTGACGGCCTCGATGAGTTCGCCGCGGCCGGGGGCAGGAAGTCCGCGCAGGACGGCGAGGTCGCAGGCGAGCCGCAGCGCTTCGGCGGCTTCGCCGGTCCCCGCGGTGTGGCCGGCGCGGCGCAGTTCGCGGCACAGCCGGGTGACGGCGACGGAGGCCGCTTCGCGGACCCGTACGGGGTCACCGCCGGCGTGCAGGACGGCCTGCTGCCAGAGGGGGTCGCGGATGCCGGCGGGGTACCCGGAGCGGGAGTCGAGCAGGTCGAAGGAGTACGGAACGAGCGAGGTGACGGCCCCGCTCCCGGACTCGGCGACCGCCTCCGCGACCCCGCCCCCGACGCGGACGCCGGCTGCGGGCGCAGCCCCGGCGGGCGCGGAGCGTGCGGAGCCGGTGGCCGGGGCGGGCGCCGCCGAGCCTGGAGCCACGAGGGTGCCCGCGCCGGGCGCGGGGGCGGTGGGCGTCGTGCCGGTCGGCGCATGGTGCGCGGAGCCGGTGGGCGTCGCCGAGGCGGATTCGGTGCCCGCGGCGGAGGCGGTGCTCCGGGGCGCGGGGGCGCCGGGCGGCGGGGACAGGAGGGCCGGGGCGTGGAAGGCGCCGATCACGGCGGCCACCGTACGGCCGCCGGCCGCCGCCGTGGCGATCACCTCGCGCATGTGGGCCTCGCGGGCCAGGTCCGTGGCCGGGACGGCCGCGTCCTCGCGCAGGGCCCAGCCGACGCCGAGCGCGGCCCGCCGTACGGCCTCCGGGGCGCATCCCGGGGCGAGCACCTCGACGGCGCGGTCCCACATGTCCTCGCCGGTCCGGCCCGACCCGGCGGCGGTGAGCCCGTCCGCGTACGAGCGCCCCGGAGCGGCCGGAGCCGCGTCGGGAGCCGGTGCGGACGACTCCGGGGCCGCGTCGAAGGCGGGCGCCGGCGCCCCCGGCCGGTCCGGTCCGGCCTCCGCCGGGGTACCGGCCCAGGCGCGGGACGACAGCGGGAGGTCGCAGCACAGCACGGCCGCACCGCGGGCCCGCGCCCAGCGGATCGCGGCCAGTTCGGGGGAGAAGTCCGCGAACGGGTAGAACGCCAGGCGGCCGTCCTCCCCCGTGCCCGCCAGGGCGACCGGGGCCACCGTCTCGGCGTCGGCCAGGTGCTCCAGCCAGGGCTGGAACTCCGCCGGCAGCTCCACGCAGACCACGTCCGCGCCCGAGGCGTCCAACAGGTCGGGGACCACCGCGGCCAGCGCGGGGCTGTGGTGGCGCACCCCCAGGAGGTACGGCGCGCGGGACGCCGCCAGCGCGGCGACCGCGTCACGCGGGTCGGTGCGCGCCATCACAGGCTCCCGCGCAGGTCCCACAGGCGGCGCCACATGGCCGAACCGTCCTCGGCACGGCGGCGCACCGGGCCGTCCCAGTATCCGAGCAGCCGCGCGTGGTCGGCCGGGTCGTCCTTCCGTACGACGCCCAGCAGGTGGCCCGGCAGCAGGTCCAGCACGTCCCCGCCCGGCAGGTACGCGGCGGCGACCCCGAGCGACGCGGCCACCTGCACGGCCTCCGCCGTGGACATGACCGTACCGGGACGCTCCACGTCCCAGCCCTCGGCGGAGCGCCCCGACCGGAGGTCCCGGAAGACCGTGACGAGCGCGTCGAGGACGGCGTCGTCGACGCCGAACGCGGCGCCCGCCCGCTGGACGGCGGCGACCGCCTGGCGGCGGATCAGCGTGGCCTCCGCGTCCGCGTCCGCGATCGGGGCGACGGTCTCGAAGTTGAAGCGGCGCTTGAGGGCGGCGGACATCTCGGAGACACCGCGGTCGCGGAGGTTGGCGGTGGCGATGACGGTGAAGCCGGGGGCGGCGGACACCACCGCGTCCTCGGTGGCGGTCAGTTCGGGCACGCTGACCCGGCGGTCGGACAGGATCGACACCAGCGCGTCCTGCACCTCCGGGAGGCAGCGGGTGATCTCCTCGACCCGGACCACCCGCCCCGTCCGCATCGCGGAGAGCACCGGGGAGTCGACGAGGGCCTGCGCGGTGGGGCCCTGGGCGAGCAGCAGCGCGTAGTTCCAGCCGTAGCGGAAGGCGTCCTCGGTGGTGCCGGCCGTCCCCTGGACGGTGAGGGCGCTGGTACCGCTGACGGCGGCGGCCAGCAGTTCGGAGAGCATCGACTTGGCGGTGCCGGGCTCGCCGGTGAGCAGCAGGCCGCGCTCGCCGGCGAGGGTGACGACGCAGCGCTCCACCAGGGAGCGTTCACCGACGAACTTCGGGGCTACGGCCAGCCGCGCGGGCAGCCCGTCGCGGCGCTCGGGCAGGGCGAGTTCGGCGCCGTCGCTGCCGCAGACGAAGGTGACGACCGCGCGCGGGGTCAGGGCCCAGCCGGGCGGGCGGGGGCCGGGGTCCTGGGCGGCGAGGAAGGCGAGCTCGGCGGCGTACCGCTCCTCCGCGGGGCGTACCTGGCGGGCGGGGGCCTCGGCGGCGGGCTGTGCGGTGAGGGTCATCGGGGTGGTCCTCCGGTGGGTGGGTGCGATCGGGTAGGGGGGCGGGGGTCGGGTGGTGACGGTGCGTGTGGTGACGGTGCCGGGCCGCCAACGGGCGGGCTGGACCGGGCGGGTCGGTCGGTCGGTCGGTCGGTCGCGACAGAACGGGTGGACGGGCAGGACGGTCGGAACAGAACGGGCGGGCGGGGCAGGCGGGGCGGAACGGGCAGGCGGGGCGGGACAATGCACCACGGAGGGTACGGACAGGCGTCAGCGCGGATACCGGCGGGCCGACGGTGCCGCCCCGGGGCCGGGGCGGGCAGGCCGTCCCGCAGCCGGGCGGGTCGGCCGTTCCACGCCCCGGACGGACGGACGGGCGGACAGGCGGGCGGACGCGGAGCCGGGTCGCGCCCCCTCCACCCGCGAGCGGCCGGGCCGGAGCGGTCGCCGTCCGCGCACCGGGCCCGGACGGAACCGGGAGCCCCACCGGTCAGCCCGTGGGGCCGGCCGCCCGGACGTGCGTGCCGCAGCGCGCCCCGCTCCCCCGTCCCACCGCCGGGCGCACCGACAGCGGGACCCGCCCGCCCGCCGGCCGGTCGCGACCGACCGACCGACGCCGAGCCCGACGGACACGGCCCGACCGCTACCGAGCCCGACCGGCAGCCAGGCCCCACGCGAGGCCCGGGCGACCGGCGGCCCCCGCCGTCGCGGACGTCACCGGTCTCCCGCCGCAGAGGCGAACCCCCACGGTGCGCAGGCGCGGCGGGCCAAGCGGCCCCGAGGGCCGGCGGTCCCTCAGGCCCGCCGTGCCACCGCGGCCCGTCGGCCTCGCGAACCGTCAGCCGCGGCGCCTGCGGGTGCGCTTGACCTGGAGCTGCTCGAAGCGCGGGCCGTCGCCCTCCCGGACCCGCGCCCAGGCCCGCCGGTACAGGTCCGCGGCCGGTTCGCCGGGTACCAGCGCGCCCAGGGCCGGCCTGCCGCCCGGCGCCAGCCCGTACAGCGGGAGCTTCCACTGCTCCAGCGGCAGCACCGGTGAGGACTGCTCGCTCCAGCCGCCCGGCAGGAACAGCGTGCGTCCCGCCCGGGCGCGGTTGGCCGTCACCACGAGCTCGGTGGCCGCCAGTTCGGCGCGGGCCGCCTTGAGGCGGGCCGGCTTCCAGCCCGTCCAGCGCGCCGTGTTGCGGTCGGTGGGATCGGGCATGGCCAGCAGCGCCAGGTACAGGGCGGCCGCGTCGGCGCCGAGGCCGTGGGCGGCGGAGACCTCCGCCACCACCTCCGGCACCGAGCGGCTCGGGTCCTGCGGCCACCACGTTCCGTCCGCGTCGGTGGTCCCCGCCGCCGGGGTCCCCGGGTCGGCGAGCAGCGCGGCGAAGCGCGGGTCGTGCACGGCCCGCAGCGCCACCTCGACGCCCGAGGGGTGCTGGTCGGTCTCGCGCAGCATCGGCAGGTACGGGTCGGACCCCGTGGAGTCCAGCAGGGACGTCCGCAGCGCGGGCTTGGGCCGGCCGTCGGCCGTCGGCAGCAGGACCGCGCCGTAGCGCTCGTGGTCCCCGGCGGTCTCGGTCGGGGTGCCCGCCGCCGACCGGAAGTCGGTCAGGCTCGTGTAGGTCCAGAAGCTGAGCAGCAGGTCGGGCGCGGCCAGCCGCTGCCGTACGGCGGTCAGCGCGGGCGGCAGCACGGCCCGTACGGGATCGCCCGCGGGCAGCCGGTGCGCGAGCCAGGCCGCCATGGCCACGGCGGCGAACAGGACCGAGGAGGTGAACGGGTCGGTGGCCGGCTCGCTGGGCTCCACGTGGTCGCCCCGCACGGTCCACGCGACGTCGACGCTCAGCTCCCGCGACGCCGCGGGGTCGAGCAGGGCGGGCAGCGCACGGTGTGCGGGCCACCCTCCGGACACGGCGCGCGCGGCCTCGGTGGCCAGCCAGTCCGGCACGGGCGTGCGCCGGCCCACCCGCGCGTTCCACACCTCTGCGGCGGCGGCCGCGTCCGGGCCCTCGGTCCACAGCCGGGCCGGATCGGCGGGCAGGAGGGCGGCGACCACGGCCCGCCGCAGGTCGAGGTCGAGGTTGCGGAGCTCGTCGCGGGCGGTCGCGGCGTCGGCCGTCTTGAGACCGAGGGTCGTGCGCAGCTCCGTGGGCAGGAAGTTGCGCTCCCAGCCTTCGAGGTGCGGCATGCCCGCGACGACGAGCCGCGCGAGCGCGCCGGAGACACCGGTGAGGCGGCTGAACTCCTCAGCGGCTTCGGGCCGGAAGGGCGCCGGGCCGTGCGCGGCGGCCGCGGCGAGGAACGCGGACAGCCAGCCGGGGCCGCGCCGGCGGTCGCCGAGCGGGGCCTGCCCGCGCGCGGTGTAGGGGCCCGGCACCTCGAACCGGCCGGTCGGGTCGTGGAACAGGGCGCCGAACTCGTGTCCGTCGGGGACGGACTCGGAGTGCTCGGTCAGGGCGAGCGCGGCCCCGCCGCCCAGGGTGAGGACGTTGCGCAGGTAGACGCTGCGGCCGACGCCGTCGGGGGTTTCCAGGTGGCGCCGGTCCAGGTGCAGCACGACGCGGCGCCACCGGCCCGCGGAGCCTTCGGCCGAGTCCAGGCCGAGTGCGTCGACGGCGGCGAGCAGCGCGGTGAGGGCCGTCCGCTGTTCGTCACCGGCGCCGGGCGCGACGGCGCGGTAGGCGACGGCGGCGGGCTGGTCCAGCAGTCCGGTCCAGGCGAGCCCGGACTGGGGCAGCGCGGGGGCGTCGAAGTGGAGCCGGCCGGGGACCGCGGCGTCGTCGGTCCGCGCGGCGGCGGCGAGTTCGCGCAGCATCCGGTGCGCGGAGTCGTTGTCCTTGCCCCAGTGCTGGTAGCCGCGGCTGACGAGTCCGCTCACCGCCTCGCCGATCAGCTGGTCGGCGGGGCCCCGGGCGGCGTCCGCGGTGGCTTCGCCGTCCGCGTGGAGCCGGGCGGCGACGGCGTCGAGGGCCTTCTGCTGGACGAGGGTGAACCGGAGCACCTCGACGATGCCGCCGATCAGCTTGGGCGCGGTGACCTGCGGCAGGGCCGCGTTCACCAGGCCGGGCAGATCGGTGACCAGCTCGGCCGCGGCGGCCGCCTTGAGGAGGGCGGCGACGGTCTCCCGGTCGGCCGCGCGCAGGACCGCCGACCCCTCGGGGTCGCGCGGGCGCAGCGCGTACCAGTGCGACAGCGGCGGGAGTTCGACGCTTCCGGTGCCGAAGGCGGCGTGCCCGTGGTCCCCGCGCGAGGTGGCGGTGACCACGCCGTCCGGGTCGGTGAGGCTGAGCTCGCGCCAGTGGTGGGACAGGGCGCGCGGCCGGTCGTCGCCGGGGAAGGTGACCGCGCCGACGGGCGCGTCGTGGCCCTCGGGGACGGTGACGGAGCGGCCGCCGGTGTCGCTCCCGTGCCAGCCGCCGCCCCGGAGGCGCACGGCGCGCCAGCCGAGGAGCCCGCCGGCCGGGGCGCCGAGCACCGAGCCGGCGACCTCGGGCGCGGGGCGCAGCCAGGAGGCGTGGCCGGGCAGGGCGGCGGTGTCCGGGTGGCCGTGCAGCGCGTCGGTGAGGAACGCGGGCAGGGAGCTGCGCCCGTAGGCGGGGCCGGCGGGGTCGTACTCGGTCCAGCCGCCGTCCTGGTGCTGGTCGCGGGAGCGCCAGACCCAGTACGAGGTGCCGTCGCCGAGCAGCGGCTTCTCCTCGGGCAGCCGGGTGTCGCCGGCGTGCAGGACGCCCGCTCCGGTGGCGCGGCCGCCGCCCGGCAGGGGCAGGCTGATGTGGTCGGAGCGCAGGGACCAGTGGTTCCGGTCGGTCTCCAGGGTGATGACGGTGCCGGGCGAGGTGTGCCAGTAGCCCTGGATCTGGCCGGCGCTCCAGGAGGACCACAGGACGAGCAGTTCGCCGTCGACGTAGTGGAATCCGAGGCGGTGCCCGGCGCCGGCGGGCACGCGCAGGTCGTGGGTGAGGACGGTGGAGTCCGCGTCGATGACCCGCACCTGCGTCTGGTTGGCGACGATCAGGTGGGGCCAGGCCTCGACCACGGTCAGGTCGGACGAGCGCCGGTCCGGGGAGAGTTCGGTGACGGCGCTCTCCCAGGAGGCCCACTCCAGTTCCTCGAAGAGGCCGCCGCGCAGGGTGCGGGCGAGGGTCTCGGCGAGGTCGGTGGCGGCCGCCGCGGCGACTTCGTCGGGGGCCAGTGCGAGGCCTTCGGCGGGCAGCCAGGTCAGACGCTGGATGGCTTCGGGAACTCCCGGCAGCCCGGCGGCGGTGGACTCCGCGGCGACGGTGCGCACCCAGCGGGCGAGCAGGGGGCGGCCGCCGGGCGAGGCGGCGACGGCCTGGATGATGTCGGCTCCGCCGGCGGCGTCGCCGAGGGCGTTCAGCGCCCGGTCGAACGCCGGGTGGAAGCGTGCGTCGGCGGCGATGGCCAGCAGGTCGCGGCGCTGGTCGGCGCGGGCCCAGTCGCGCAGGTTCAGCTGGTCGTGGCGGTGTCGCCGGTCGGACTCGTCCGGGTCGGCGACGGGCAGGCCGAGGGTGAGCAGGAGGTCGAGGAGGTCGGCGTCCTGGACGCCTATGCGCAGTCCGGCTTCCCGGCCGGGGCGGGCGAGTTCGGTGCGCAGGGCCGGGGCGCACCGTTCGACGAGGCCGAGCAGCGCCGGGAGCGTGGGGTGCGTGCCCCAGCCGGCGTGGCGGGCGGCGTGGAAGCGCTCCAGCCAGCCGGCGGCGCCGTCGGCGCAGCGCTGGTCGGCGGGCAGGTCCGCGGAGACCAGGCCGGCGGTGGCGCCGGACTCCTCCAGGATGCCGAGCCACACGGCGGTCAGTTCGGTGCTGTCGCCGCCGCCGGGGGGCGTCAGCCCGAGGAGGGTGCCGCGTACGGCGGGAACGCGGCGGGCCAGCGCGACGAGGGCGGTGCGGTGGGCCTTCCACCAGCCGGTCGCGGCGCGCAGGGTGGCGGGCAGCGGCAGCAGGTCGGCGAGGTAGTCCTGTTCGGGTTCGGTGCCCGTCAGGCCGGCGGCGCGGGCCAGGCGGCGCAGTTCGGTGGCGGCCTGGGCGGAGGGCGGAAGCCCGCCGGCGGTCCGGCGCACGCACAGGCGGCGGAAGCGGGCGTGGGCTTCGGCGGGGGTGACGCGGGTGGCGAGGTCCTTGCCGTAGCCGGTGAGGACCTTCACCGGCAGGGCGCCGGCCAGGGCGAACTCGAGGAAGACGGCGTCGAGGCGGTCCTCGTCGACGCCGAGGCCGTGCTGCGCCTCGGCGGTGCGGGCGCGGCCGAACAGCTGGGAGGCGTAGGTGGCGTTCTCGACGGCGAGGAAGGTGCGGGCGGCCTGTTCGTAGAAGACGGGGAGGAAGTGCGGGACGGACGCGGCGAGCCGGCCGGCGAGTTCGTGGCAGGCGTCGAGGGCGGCCTTGGGCTTGGTCTTCGCCTGGCGGGCGAGCCGGTCGAGTTCGGGGACGACGGCGAGGGCGTGGTGCCCGTCCTCGGGGTGGTGCACGAGGACCCACTCGGGGAAGCCGAGGGCCTGGCGGCGGCCGAGGCCGACGACGGGCGGCGCGCCGGCGTCGGGTACGAGTCCCAGGAATCCCGCGGCGAGGTCCTCGGCGGCGCCGAGTTCGGCGGCGGCGAGCCGGACGACGACGCGGTCGTCGCCGAGGGCGGGGTGCCGGTAGGAGCGTGCGGTCAGCTCGACGGCGGTGGGCCCGCCGCCGGTGGTGCCGGGCGGCAGCACGGCGCCCGCCGCGAGCAGCAGTGCGGCGTCCCCGCCGCCCGCGGGCCCGGTGCCGGCGGCCGCGGCCGCCCCGTTGTCCGTTCCGTCCGTGTGCGTCTGGTGGTCGTTCACGCGTCCCCGCCCTCCTCGATCTTGCGCCCGGCGTACAGCGCCGCGGCCATCCTCATGCCCTCGGACCAGGCGACCGGTCCGACCTCCGCCAGGCGCACGGCCCGGCCGTCCTCGTCGTGCCAGTTCAGGCCGCCGGTGCTCGTCTCGTCCTCGTAGTACGGTTCGCCGATCCACACGGCCGCCTCGACGGCACGGCCGCCGCCCGCGTCCCGGACCTTGCAGGTCGCGTATCCGCCGGAGACCCGGTAGCCGAGGCCCGTGGCCCGGGCCGCGAGGCCGAAGCGGCTGGCGAAGACGCCGCCCGCGTAGTCGCGGACCTCGGTCGCGCTCTCCGCGAGCCCGTCGGGCTTGTGCCAGGTGGCGCGGTGGATCTGCTCGACCCGCTGCTCGATGCCCAGCTCGGCCGCGAACTCCCGTACGTCTTCCAGGTCGGGCAGCAGCACCGGGTGCGGCAGGGTCACCGTGCGCGGGGAGAGGCGGACCGTCTCCCCGCCGAGGTTGACCACCTTCAGTTCACCGGCGGCGGTGGCGTCGCGCAGGAAGCCCGCCTCCTCCGGGTCCTCGCCGACGACGGCCAGGTCGCGCAGGGCGCGCTGCCAGGCCTCGTCGGGCCAGACCCGGGCGATCAGCGCGGTCGGCACCGGCAGCGAGGACACCATCCAGGCGTCGACCTGGGCGACGCAGGACGCCTCGTGCCGGTCGAGCCATTCGGCGAGCCGGCGCAGCCGGTCCACCTCGGGATGGTCCTTCAGTGCCTTGGGCAGTGTCTTCAGCTGCCTCCCGCTCGTGCGGCCGCCGGTCGACCGCGCCGCCACCCGCCCCTCCACCAGGGCGATTTCGTACCCCTCGCCCGCTGCCAGCCATGCCATCCGTCCGCACCTCTCCCGCGTGTCCCGCCCGGTTCCGCGCAGCTTCGTCCAGGGGAATGGGACCCCCCTGGGCTGCGGTATGCCGGGAGACTAGCGAGCGCCACTGACAACACCCTCCGGAGGGTCGCGGCCCGGTTGAATGTCCGGTTCTGGGTAGGCTCCCGGGGACATTGACGCGGAGTCGGGTTTGGGGTGGGGTCATGGTTCGTCAGATGCGCGTGCCGGGTGCGGTGCTGGCCGCGGGGCTGCTGCTGGCCGCGGCGGGGTGTTCCGGTCCGGTGGGGACGGGCCCCGACGGGAAGCCGCCCTCCGGGGAGGCGACGTCGGCGTCCCCGCCGGCGGGCGGGGGCAAACCGTCGGAACCAGGCCAAGGCGGTGGCGGCGGCGAACCGGCGGCCGGCGACGTCCTGCCGGGCCTGGTCACCGTGGCCGTGGCCCGTACGCAACTGGCCGCGCTCAAGGTCGCGCCGGTGGGCACGATGGCGGGGTACAGCCGGGACAAGTTCACGCACTGGGCCCAGCAGGGGAACAAGTGCGACACCCGCGAGACGGTCCTCAAGCGCGACGGCGCCGACGTCAAGCAGGACGGCGAGTGCAAGGCCGTGTCCGGCACGTGGAAGAGCCTGTACGACGCGGTGGTCGTCACCGACGCCGGGAAGATGGACATCGACCACATGGTGCCGCTGGCCGAGGGGTGGCGCTCGGGCGCCGCCGGCTGGGACGCCGCCCGGCGCAAGGCCTTCGCCAACGATCTGACCCACCCCCAGCTGCTGGCGGTGACGGCGGCCTCCAACCGGTCGAAGGGCGACCAGAGCCCGGACCTGTGGCAGCCGCCGGACAAGTCGAGCTGGTGCCAGTACGGCCGGGCCTGGACCACCGTGAAGTCCGCCTACGAACTGACCGTCACCGAACCGGAGAAGAAGATGCTCACCACGATGCTGGACAGCTGCGCCTCATGAGCGGCGCGACGCCCGAGCCCCACCGGTGGCAGGACGAGGCGAAGGCCGGTCCCGGCGGCGCGATGACGGACGAGGTGGGCGTCATCACCGGGCCGCTCACCCTGCGCACGACGGAACAGGACGGGGGCCTGGTCCGGTTCGACATCCAGTACACCGACGCCGACGAGTGGTACACGCTGACCGGCAGCCCCCTCCCCCACCACGGTGACCCGGCGGGCCTGCACGCGGCCGCCCTCGCCGCGGTCAGGGCGGGCGGCGGGGCCCAGGCCCCGGGAACCGGCCCCTCCTGACGGCACGCCCCGGCCGGGTCGGCATCATGGGCCCCATGACTGCGATCACCGGCATGGACCTCACCGGCTTCACCGAGCGGGAGGCGGGCGTGTGGACCGACGGGCAGGGACTCGTCCTGTCGGTCCACTTCTTCGGTCTCGTACCGGACCTCCCGGCGCCGCTCGACCGGCCCGACCGGCTCCGCGAGGGCCTCGCGCGGTCCGTCGCGCAGGCCGGGGCCGGCCTGATCGAGGCCGCGTTCGCCACGGTGGACACCGTCCCCGCCGTACGGCAGCTGGTCAAGGTTCCGCGGTCGGACGGGCACGGGCAGGCCTTCATCGGCTCCTGGACGGTGCCGCGGGCGGGCTGCAGCACGGTGGTGAAGGCGCAGGCCGCCGAGGGCCCGATGACCGGGCTGCGCGAGGCCGTGGTCCTCGGCCGGGTCGGCCCCGAGCGGTACTTCGCTCCGCATCCCTACGCGCCGGACATCGCGGGCCGGCTGCCGTACCACGTGGCCGACCTGGAGGAGTGGGACGGCGAGTTCCCCGACCATCCGCTCACCCGGGTGCGGGAGGCGCTGGCCCGGATCGTCCCGACGGTCACCCTGGACGAAGGCTTCAAGTCCCTCCCGCCGTTCGCGGGCCCGGCGCCGCAGCCGCGTCCGCACACGGAACGCACCGGCTGACCCGCCGGCCCTCCGGGGAATGCACCCGGGCCCGCTCACAGCACGGCGACGCCCAGCGGCCGGTCACCCGCGGCCAGGCGGCGGGTGGTGCCCGTGTCCAGGTCGACGACCGTGATGCCGTTCCAGTACCCGTCGCGGGTGAACCCGCCGGTGACGTAGGCGGTGCGGCCGTCCCGGGAGAGGGCCACGTCCTCGTGCGGGCCGTCCAGCGGGAACACCCGCTCCGTTCCGTCCGGCGCGCGCACCGTCAGGGACGGGCCCTCACCGTCGCCGGGCTCCACCGCCCCGGTGCCCACCACCAGGAGCCGGCCGTCCGCCGCCGCGGTGGCGCCGTGCTGGTGGGTGTCGGCGGTCATCGGCTCGACGGTGGTGCGCCCGGTGCGCGGGTCGACCACCGCGAGCCGCTCCCCCTCGAAGGGGAGCAGCAGCTTCCCGTCCGAGGGGCGGACGGCCGCGTAGTGGGGCTTGAGCCAGGAGCCGAGTCCGCCCTCGGTGCCGTACGGGGCGACCTCGATCCGGCGCGGACGCAGCGAGCCGGCCGGGACGACGGTCACGTCGAAGGAGTCGTGGCCGGTCACGTACACCTCGGCGCCGTCGGCCGACACGTCCACGTCGAAGGGGCGCCGCCCCACCGGGACCACGGCGGTGACCTGGCGCGTCGCCGTGTCGATCACCTCCAGCACGCCCGTGGTGCCGGGCACGTTGACCCCGACGTAGGCGCGCGTGCCGTCGGGCGAGAGCGCGATGCCCATGCCCCCGCCGCGGTACTCGCCGTCGGCGGCCGGGCCGGTGTCCGTGCGGTGGGGGATGCGGGCCGACCGCTCGCGGGTGCGGGTGTCGACGACGGCCACGCCCTCGGCCGTGGCCACCCAGGCGCGGCCGCCGGCGCCGCCGGCCAGCCCGTACGGGGCCCTGCCGACGGGTACGGAGGCCACGGCGCCGCGCACCGGGTCCACGAAGGTGACCGTGTCGCCGCCGAAGTCGGCGGTCAGGAGCGTGCCCGGGGGCGTCGCCGCGGCGGCGGGCAGCGGGACGGACGCGGACGGCGCCGGGTCGGCGGGGCCGGGGGCGGCCTCCCCCGGTGCGGCGCAGGCACCGAGCAGCAGGGCGGCGGCGAGGGCCGCGAGCGCCGTACGGGAGCCTCCTGCGCGGGGGTTCACCGGCCGGTCCCCCGCTCCTCCTCCGCGGCCCGCACCAGGCATGCCATGCCGTCGAACCCGCGGCGCACGGCGTGCTCGTACGGGGTGGTCCCGTCGTGGTCGGCCAGGGCGGGGTCGGCGCCCGCCGCGAGCAGCAGGGCGACGATCTCCTCGTGGCGCGGGCCGCCGTCGCCGAGGATCACGGCCTCCAGCAGGGCGGTCCAGCCGAGCCGGTTGACGTGGTCGACGTCGATGGCGGTCTCCTCCAGCACGGCGCGCACGTACGCGGTGTGCCCGCGTTCGGCGGCCGGGATGAGGGAGATCCCGCCGAACCGGTTGGGCTGCTTCAGGTCGGGGCCGGCGGGCAGCAGCAGGCGCATCATGCGGACGCTGCCGGTGACCCCGGTGACCAGCCACGGGCTGTCGGCGCGGGAGTCCGGGGCGTCGGGGTCGGCCCCGGCCGCGAGGAGCAGGGCGGCCGCGTCCGTGTGGTCACCGAGCGCGGCGAGCAGCAGGGGGGTGCGCAGCTCGTCGTCGCGGGCCTCGACGTCGGCGCCCCCGGCGAGCGCCGCGGCGACCGCGTCGGGGTCGCCGCGCCGGGCGGCGTCGAGCAGCGGTCGGTCGTGCGGGTTCATGGTGTTCCTCTCGGCTCCGGGGCGGGAGGGGCCGCCTGCGCCCTTCCTCTCCCCCGGTCCATGGTGGTCCCGCGGCGGGCCCCGCCCGGTCCGCCCGGCGGCCGGAGCCCGGGGGCGGACCGGACGACCCCGGGGTCGTCCGATCGGCCGATGCGCGCGGCCGGTGTGTGCGGCCGATGCGCGCGGCCGATGTGTGCGGCCGATGTGTGCGGCCGATGTGTGCGGCCGATGTGTGCGGCCGGCCGCCCTGCGGGGCGGGCAGGCCGGCGGCGGCCCGCGCGCGGGCTCAGGCCTCGTACTCGGTGAGGTCGATCCCGTGGACCTGCAGCAGGTGGCCGTACGCCGGGTGGGTGGTGTCGCGCTCGGCCACCATCCCGAGCTTGCGGATGACGTTCTCGGACTCGTCGTTGCCGGCCCGGTTGATCGCCACGACCCGGTCCAGGCCGCGGTCCTGGAGGGCGAACTCCAGGGTGGCGTGGGCGGCCTCGGAGGCGTAGCCCTGGCCCCAGTACTGGCGGCCGAGGCGCCAGGTGATCTCGACGGCGGGCATGACCTCGGGCAGGTACTCCGGCACCGAGAGGCCGACGACGCCGATCAGCTCGCCGGAACCGAGCAGTTCCACGGCGAACAGCCCGAAGCCCTCCTCGTCCCACTCGTCCTCCATGCGCTCCAGGTCGTCGGCGGTCTCGTCCAGATCGCGGACCGAGCCGTCGCCGATCCACCGCATCACCTCCGCGTCCCCGTTGATCTCGGAAAGGGGGACGAGGTCGTCGTCGTGCCAGCGGCGGAGGATGAGGCGGGGGGTCAGGATCTCGGTCATGCGGCCCATCCTGCCGAACGCCGCTGCGCAGCGGTAATCGGGTCCGGCATTGCGGCCGTGTTGCAGGTTCGTGGCCATCACGGCGAGAAGGTTCCCGCAGGTGGGGGTGGGCTTCTACGGTCCGTCGGGAATCGCGACCAAGGAGTGTCCCGCCATGCCCCTCGACCTGTCGGACGAGAGCCAGTACGACCGTGCCCGACTGCGGCAGTGGGCGCGCGGCCGCGCCCGCTCCGCCGGGGTGGACCGCCGCGACCTGCTCAGGCTGTTCGCGGCGGGGGCCGCCGCGGGCTCGCTGGGTTTGGGCGCGGCGGGCAGCGCCGAAGCCGCCGCGGAGGGGGCCGCCGCGGTCCCCGGTGCCGCGGCCGGCTCCGGCGCCGTCGCCGCAGCCGCCGCGCCGGGCATCGTCAAGCCACTGCCGCCCGAGCTGTTCACCGTCCGGGGCACCAATGCGGAGACGAACTTCGCCGCCCTGCGGGGCACCGGCCCGCTGACTCCCGTCGACCGGTTCTTCGTACGGAACCACACCTCGACCCCGCGGATCGAGGCGTCCGGCTGGCGGCTGAACGTGTGGGGCGACGCGCTGGCCGGCGGCCCGGTGGAGTTCTCGTACGACCGGCTGCGGTCCCTGCCGGCGGTCGAGCGGACGCTGTTCGTGGAGTGCGCGGGCAACGGCCGGAGCTTCTACACCACCCAGCAGGGCCAGCAGGTGACGGGCACGGCGTGGACCCTCGGCGCGATCGGCGTGGCCCGCTGGCGCGGCGCCCGGCTCTCGGACGTGCTGCGGCGGGCGGGCGTGACCCGCGCGGCCGTCGACGTGCTGCCGCGCGGGCTGGACGACGAGGTGGTCACGAACGGGGTGAACCTGGGGCGGGTGCGGCGTCCGCTGCCGGTGTCGAAGGCCCTGGACGACGTGATCCTGGCGTACGAGATGAACGGCGAGCCGCTGCCGCCCGACCACGGCGGACCGGTCCGGGTGATCGTTCCGAGCTGGATCGGGATCTCCTCGATCAAATGGGTCGGCGACATCGAGGTGAGCGCCGAGCCGCTGTACACCCCGTGGAACACGGACCTGTACCGGTTGTTCGGGCCCGATCAGCCCCCGCAGGGCAGTGCGCCGCTGACCCGGCAGACGCTCAAGAGCGCCTTCGAGCTGGAGGCGGGCGCGACCCTCCCCGTGCACCGTACGCGCCTGCTGACCGGCCGTTCCTGGTCGGGTGCGGCGCCGGTGCACCGGGTGGAGGTGAGCACCGACGGGGGCGCGCGCTGGCAGCGGGCCAGGCTGCACGACGCCCCGCGCCGGGGCGGGTGGGTGCGCTGGTCTCTGCCGTGGACCCCGCGGGCCACGGGTCCGGCCGCGCTGCTGGCGCGGGCCACGGACGCCACCGGGCGGACGCAGCCCGCGACGGCGGCCCACAACACGCAGGGCTACCTGTTCGACGCGGTCGTGCGCCACCCGGTGACGGTGGTCTGAGCTCCCGCTCAGGGGGTGTGGAAGCGGACCTCGGGGGCGTCCGCGACCGGTCCGTCGAGGATCGGCTGCGGACGGCCGAGCAGGTGCCGGTCGAAGAAGGCGCCGACGTAGCGGCGGGTCAGCTCGACGGAGCGGACGCCCGGGAGCGGGGCCCCCGGGTCCGGCAGGCCCAGCTGGTCGCCGATGGCCGGGAAGTCGGTGAAGGTGAAGTGGCCCGAGTCCGCGAAGGTGATCCAGCGCTTCCAGCCGTTGAGCCGGGACCAGTCCCGGTCCCAGCTCGCGTCCCCGCCGGGCACCGTGTCGGCGGCCCCGAGCAGCAGGAAGGGGCGGCCTCCGAGTCCGTCCTCGGGAACGGGGGTCATCAGCGAGCCGTCCATGTCGACGCCGGCGCGCACGCGGGGGTCGACGGCCATCGTGGCGGCGGCCGAGGCGCCGCCGATGGAGTGGCCCGCCATGGCGATCCGGCCGGTGTCGATGAGGCCCGCGTGGCGCCAGGCCGGGTTGCGTCCGGTGAGGCGGTCCAGGAGGAAGGACACGTCGCGGGCGCGGTTGTCGGTGACCGCCCGGTAGCCCGCGCCGCCGCCGGTCGTCTCGCACGCCAGGCACTCCAGCACCCGGCCGCCGGGGAAGGCGGTGCCCGCGCTCTCGTACGCGTGGTCCACGGCGGCGACGACGTAGCCGCGGGAGGCCAGGTCCTCGGCGAGGGAGGTGAGGGTGGCGCGCGGGACGGTGAACCCGGGAGACAGGACGATGAGCGGATGGCGACCGGCGACGGGCCGCGCGCCGGACCGGGAGTGCGCCGTGGTGCCGGCCAGGGTATCGACGGGGATCACCCCGTCCAGACCGCGGGAGACGAGCAGCAGGCGGGCCTCGGCACTGGTGAGGTAGCGCACCGGGCCGCCGGTACCGCGGTGCGCCGGATAGCGCATGGTCACCATCAGTTCCCGGGGCCCGGCCTTCGCCCAGGGGTCGGTGCGGCCGCGGTCGACGAGGTGGAGCGTGTCCTGCCCCACGGCGAAGCGGCCGGTGGGGCGGGGAAGTTCGGGTAAGGCCCGGCGGGTCTCGGCCGCGGCCGGGGCGTCGGAGGCCGTGAGGGGGGCGTCGGAGGCGGCGGCGGCCCCGCCCGCGAGCGGCAGCGGGAGGAGCAGGGCGAGCAGGGCTGCGGCGGAAGCCGTGCGGCGTCGGTTCATGGGTACGACGCTACGGAGCGGCGGGTGCCGGATCGTCAGCTCGCAGGAGGAGCGGGCCGTCCCACCCGGGTGGGACACCGGCTCCCCCTCACGTCGTACGTTCCCCACCGGAGTCGATCGCGCGCAGCTTCTCGCGCAGGTACGCGTGCGAGTCGACGGGGTCGTGCCGGATCCGCCCGACGGGGGCGGGCAGGGATTCCACCCGGGTGTGCGCGTCGCACTCGTAGAAGTAGACGAGGGAGATCAGTTCCTCGGCCGGTGCGTCGGGCGGCGGCGGGAGGACCCGGTGGCGGCCGGCGCGCCAGCGGTCGCCGGTCCAGCGGGCCATCAGGTCACCGATGTTGACGGTCAGGGCCGCCGGGTCGTAGGGCGCGTCCTGCCAGCCGTCGGCGTCGGTGTGGACCTGGAGCCCGCCGGCTCCGGGCTCGCGGTCGAGGACGGTGACGGTGCCGAAGTCGGTGTGCGCCCCGATGCGGAACTGGCCGGGGAGCGCCGGGCCGACGACCTCGGTGCCGGGGTACCAGTTGACGCTGAACCCCCAGGTCGGGTGCGAGGTGTGACGGGTGAAGTGGTCCCGGCCCAGCCCGAGGGCCTCGGCGAGGAGTTCCAGCAGCTCGTCCGACAGGGCCCGCATCCGGGCCAGGTACTCCGTCACCAGCGGCCGCAGCTCCGGCACCTCGGCGGGCCAGGCGTTGGGCCGGAACCACTCCGCGTCCACGGCGGCCCGGCCGGTGGGCTCCTCCGCCGCCCAGGACCACGACTCCTTGAGGTCCGGCGGGGAGGGGGCGCCCTCCGCCCGGCTGTTGGCCTCGGCTCCGGGGCCCAGCCAGCCCCGGTCGCCGACGGTGACGGCGTACGGCTCCTTCGCCCCGGGCGGCAGCCGGAAGAACGCGCGGGCCGCCTCCCTGATCCGAACGGGTAGCGACGGGTCCACCCCGTGCCCGGTGACCAGCAGGAACCCGGCCGCCCGCAGCGCCTCGTCCACGCGGGCCGCCGTTCGGGCCCGTTCCCCGGGGGCGCCGGAGCGCCACGGTCCGAGGTCGATCACGGGAATGAGGGGACCTGCCATGGGATGCCTGCCTTCCGCGTCTGTGCCGCACACCTCGCGCCCCGGCCTCCCGGAGCACCGAGACCCTAGCGCCGGGCGCTGCCGAGCGGGCCGACCACCGGGTCCCGAGCGGCTCGACCACCAGGCTCCGTACCCCGGACGAAGTCGGGACACACCGGGTGGATAGGGTCGGGGACGGCCGCGCCGGCCCACGAGGAACGGACGCGCCCGCGAGCACCCGCCGACCACCCGTGCGGCGCTCCGCCCGGCTCCGTTCCCCGGCCCGCGCCACCCCCGTGCCCGCCCGTGCCCCACCACCCGTGCCCGCCCCGCCCTGCCCCCCGCCTCCCCGCCCTGCCCCCGCCTCCCTGCCCGGCCGTCGGCCGCCCGCCCCTGAGACCTCCGCCATGAACACCGCACTGCACCCCCCGTCCGCCCCCGCACCCGAACCGGTCAGCGCCGGGCCGGCGCCCGCCCCCGCCCGGACGCGGATACCCGTCGGCCGGGCGCCCGCCCGGCCCACCCCCGCGGCCGCCCTGCACAGCGTGAGCGCCGCCACGGCCGTGCTCCTGGGCCTCGTGGGCATCGGCGCGATGATCCACGAGCCGGTGCTGATCCCCCCGCTGGCCGCCAGCGCCGCCCTGGTCCACAGCGCCCCCGCGCTGCCGCTGTCTCAGCCGCGCAGCGTCGTCGTGGGCCACCTCGTGGGCACCGCCGTCGGCTACGCCGCCCTGGCGGCCGCGGGCAGCAGCGCCTGGGTGGCCGCCGTCGCGGCCGGCGTCACCCTGGCCCTGAACACCCTCGCCCGCACCCCGCACTCCCCGGCCTGCGCCACGGCGGTGGTGATCGTGCTGCAGAGCCCGGCTCCCGCACGGTTCGCGCCGCTCGTGTTCGGCGCCGGCGTGCTGCTCGTCCTGACCGGGTACGCCGCCTCCCGCGTGCGCCGGAACGCCCCCAGGTATCCCGCTTACTGGTGGTGACCGAACGCTTCCCCGTCTGACGGCGAAAGTCGTCCCGAAAAGGACCAGAATGGGTCCGGGGCTACGAGGGACGGAGCGAGCGGTGAAGATTTCTACGAAGGAGGTCTTCGGGGCTCCGTGCTGGGTGAGCCTGATGGCCCGCGACCTCGGCACCTCGCAGCGCTTCTACGGCGCGGTCGCGGGCTGGACCTACCGGCGCGCCCGCCTCGGCACGGCCTTCTCCGTCGCCGAACTGGACGGGGTTCCGGTGGCCGGCATCGGCGCGCTCGCGGCCGACCTGGGGGTGGCGGCGGCGTGGACCCCGTACTTCGCCGTCGACGACGCCGACGTGGCCGTGGACCGCATCCGCGAGCGCACCGGCACCATCGCGGTCGGCCCGGTCTCCTTCGACTCCGGCGGCCGGGCGGCCCTCGTCGCGGACCCGGAGGGGGCGGTCTTCGGGATCTGGGAGGGTGCCGTCTCCTCGGACTGGCGCGTGGGCCGGGGCCCGGCACCGGCGTGGCTGGAGCTGCGCACGCGCAACGCCTTCGACGCGGCGATGTTCTACGGCGCGGTGCTGGAGTGGGCCTCCGGGCGCTCGGGCTGCTGCGAGGTCTCGTACGAGGAGGACCAGGTGGTCCTGCGGCAGGCCGGCGAGCCGGTGGCCCGCCTGGGCAGCGGCCCGGTGGAGGCGGCGGCCTACACCCCGCACACCCGGCCCCGCTGGCACGTCCACTTCCGCGTGCCGCGGCTCCGCCCCGCGGTCGAGGCGGCCGTGGCGCTGGGCGGCCGTACGGTCTCCGACGTCACCTCGAACGCCACGGAGCGATGGGTCGCGCTGCGTGACCCGGACGGCGCCCTGTTCACCCTCACCACCTCTCCGGCGGCGGACCCCGACCCGGAGCGTCACGCTCGGTGACGGTTCGAGATGCGGGCGGACGGTCGTGCTGGTTCTCTGATTCCGCCCGCTCTCCCCACGGTTCCAAGGAGCGATCATGAGCGATGCAGGCGAGTCCCGCGGCCGGTCCGGGCAGTTGCGGGCCAAGGCGCAGGAGCTGAACGAGGCCGCCGAGCGGTCCACCGACGCGCACGAGCGGCAGCGGCTGCGCGACAAGGCGCGCCGGCTCCAGGAGCAGAGCGAGCAGGAGAGCCGGATGGACGACCGCGGCATGGACTCCCTGTAGGACGGCGCCGTCCGTCTCCGCGATCCCGGGCGCATGGAGCTACCGCGCCCGGGTACCCGCGCGGTCGAAGCATCCGCCAGGCGGCCCCTCTGTCGAGGGTCCGCGGAGGCACCGACCACGAGGGAAGGATTCTCGATGTCGCACGTCGAGGAACACGTCGAGGTGAACGTCCCCCTGCGGACGGCGTACAACCAGTGGACGCAGTTCGAGGAGTTCCCCGCCTTCATGGAGGGGGTGGAGCGGATCGAGCAGCGTGGTGACGCGCTCACGCACTGGGTGACGAACGTGAACGGCGTGGAGCGCGAGTTCGACGCCCGGATCACCGAGCAGCTCCCGGACCGGCGCATCGCGTGGATGACCGTGGACGGCGAGGCCCGCCAGGCGGGTCTGGTCACGTTCGAGCCGGTGGACGCCACCACCACCCGGATCGACCTGCACATGAACTGGGTCCCGGACGGTCTCGCGGAGAACGCCGCCGACAAGCTCGGCTTCGTCCAGCGGCAGATATCCGGCGACCTGAAGCGCTTCAAGCACTTCATCGAGGCGCGAGGGGTCGAAACCGGCTCCTGGCGCGGCGAGGTCTGAGCGCCATGGGGGGTGGAGTGGCGAGAGAAGGCGTCCGGACCGCGTCCCGGGGCGGTACGGGCCGCAAGATCGCAGCCCGGGCCGGACTCACGGCGCGCGGAGTGCTCTACGTACTCGTCGGCGTCCTGGCCGTCCGCATCGCGTTCGGCGAGGGCGGCCAGGAGGCGGACCGGCAGGGGGCGCTGCAGGAGCTCGCGGCGAAGCCGTTCGGCGGTTTCCTGGTGTGGGCCGTCGGGATCGGCCTCGTCTGCATGATGCTGTGGCGGCTCTCGGAGGCGGTGTTCGGCGCGGCCGGTCCCGACGGCGAGAAGGCCTCGAAGCGGCTGACGTCGGCCGCCCGCGCCGTCTTCTACGGTGTCGTGGCGTTCTCGGTGCTGTCGTTCGCGGCCGGTTCCGGCGGTTCGTCCGGCGACCAGCAGTCGCGGGACATGACGTCGAAGGCGATGGAGCTGCCGGGTGGACCGTGGTGGGTGGGCGCGGTCGGGCTGGCGATCGGCATCGCCGGTGTCGTGATCGCCGTCCAGGCGGCGCGGCGCACCTTCCGCAAGCACCTCGCGATGGACGGGGTGTCCCCGGGCGTCCGCAAGGCGGTCGAGGTCCTCGGCGTCGCCGGCGGGATCGCCCGCGGCATCGTCTTCGCCGCGGCCGGCGGATTCGTCGTGTACGCGGCGGTGCGCTTCGACCCGGCGGAGGCGAAGGGCATGGACGACACCCTGCGTTCCCTGACCCAGACGCCCGCGGGTCCGTGGCTGCTCGTGGTGGTCGCCGCGGGGCTCGTCCTGTTCGGCGTGTTCTCCTGGGCGATGGCGCGCTGGCGCCGCGTCTGACGACCGCGCGTGGAGGCCGCTGCCGGGACCGTTCGGGGTCCCGGCAGCGGCTTTCGCACGGGGTGCGGGGCCGTCAGAGCCGGACGGTCCACTGTGCGGTGGACTTCAGCGTGCGGGCGACCTTCGGGTCGCGGACCGAGGGGGTCGGGTCCTGCGCCGTGACCGACAGCCGGTGCGCGCGCAGGTCGAACAGCCACAGGTCCGCGACGCGGACCTCGGTTCGGCCCGCGAAGCGCTTGATCTCCCTGCCGTCGAGGTACCAGCGAACGTCGAGCTGCCGACCGTCCGCGCCGGCCAGCCGGGGCACGGCCGCCTTCGCCGTGTGGCGCAGGCGCAGGGTGCGGTCGGTGGGGGTGAGCGGGGTCACGATCCGCGCGTGCTGGTAGAAGCCGCCGATCATCGCTTCGACTCCGGGCAGGTTGAACGGCTTGCCGAGGACCCGCATGAGGGAGGTGTCGGTGGGCCGGTGGAGCCCGGTGGCGAAGTAGCCGCCGCCCTCGTACGCGCCGACCGTGCCGCCGTCGGGCGACTCCTCGCCGAGCCAGCGGTACCACTTGGCGCGCTCCGCGGCCAGCCGGTCGGCGGTCAGGGTGGTGGAGTTGGAGTCGGCCGGTTCGGGGCCGGTGTACTTCTCGTAGTCCGGGACGCCCGGGTAGAAGTATTCGTCGGCGAGTTTGCCCAGCGAGTGGCCGGTCTCGTGGATGGCGACCTGGCCGGACTTGGCGTGGTCCGCCGAGGCGGTGGATATGCCCTCGTAGCCCAGGGTCTCGCTGGGTTCGTTGTAGCCCGCTCCGCCGTACTTGGCGCTGTTGGCGAGGACGATGACGAGGTCCGCGGCCGGCGCCTTCGCCACGTACGCGTCGACCTTGGGCTGGTCGATGCAGAGCAGTCGCTCGATCTCCTCGCACCAGAAGTACGAGCCGAGGGCGGTGTCGCGGACGGTGGCCGGATCCGGGTCGCCCGAGACACCCGACTCGCGGGAGACCGCGTCGACCGTCCACACGTTGAAGAGGGCCCGGTAGGTGGTGTACGGCTCGACGGCCGTCACCTCGGCCCACTTCTCCCGTGCGTCCGTGTGGAACTTCGCCAGTTCGGACGCGGTGTAGCCGTCGCCGATGACGACGACGTCGAGCCGGTCGGCGGTGGGCCCGTTGTCGATCACCTTGGTCACGTCGCCGTCGGCGGCCCGCTCGGCGGCGGAGAGCCGGCCCGCGGCCTTCTCCCGGCCGCCGGCCGGAACGCCGACGTGGCCCGATCCGGCGTCGCCGCCCCGTTCGGGCCCCGGTACCTCCACCTCCACCCGGGTCCGGTCCGGTGGCCCGGCCGCGCCGGCGGCTCCGGCCGGCCCGGTGGCGAGGAGCACGGCGGCTGCGCAGGCGGCGGCGACGGCCGTGACGGAACGTCTCACTGGATCCATGAAGTCCTCACCGGGGAAGGAGAGTTAAGTGGCGGATTAAGTCTGCTGAACCAGTTGCTTAAATTAGGTGGCGCGCGGAGGGTGCGCAATGGCCCGCTCCCGCTGAATACTGGGGAGTTCGAGCAACCAGGGGGACTTCGTGGACGAACCGGACCGCATCGGACGCAGGGTTCAGCGCATGCGCACCGAACGAGGCCTGACCCAGAAGCAGTTGGCGGACCCCGCGTACACGTCCGCCTACATCTCCACCCTGGAGTCGGGCAAGGTCCGCCCCTCCGAGACCGCCCTGCGCTTCCTCGCCGGGCGCCTCGGCACCTCGTACGAGGAACTCACCACCGGGCGGCCCGCCCACCTGGCCACCGAGCTGCGGCTCGCACTGACCGACGCGCAGCAGACCCTCGCCGACGGCGAGGCCGGGGAGGCCGCCGAGCGCTACCGCGGCCTGCTCGCCGAGGCCGAACGGCTGGGCCTGGCGCCCGAGCAGGCGGAGGCCCAGCTCGGGCTCGGGGACTGCGCCCTGGAGGCGGGCGAACTGCCCGCGGCGGCGGCCCGCTTCGAGGCGGCCGAGCGGCTGCTGGCCGGGGAGCCGCTCCCCCGCCGGGCCCGCGCGGTCCGCGGACGCGCCGTCGCGCACCTGCTGGCCGGGGAGCTGCGCTACGCGTGCTACCTGCTGGAGTCCGCGATCGACGAGCTGGGCACCAGCGGGCTGGGCGACCCCGAGGCGCTGGTCCTGCTGTACGCCGCGGTCATCGGGCCGTACATCGACATGGGCGCCCACGCCCGCGCCGCGCACGCCGCCGAGCTCGCCCTCGCCCTGGCCCCGCGGGTGGAGGATCCGGCCCTGGTGGCGGGCATGCACCGGCAGGTGGCGCGCACGTTCCTGGCCGAGGGGCGGGTCGCCGACGCCGACGCGTCGCTGGCCAAGGCCCAGGAGATCTACGGGCAGCTGCGGCTGCGGACGGACCTGGCGCACTGCCACTGGATGCGCGGTTACGTCCAGGCGCAGAACGGGGACCTCGCCTCGGCCGAGCGGGAGCTGCGCACGGCCAGGGGCATGCTGTCCGCCCGTCGCGCCGTGCTGTACACGGCGCAGGTGGAGGTGGAACTGGCGGACGTGCTGCGCCGGCGGGGCCGCCACGACGAGGCCGCCGGGCTGCTCTCGGCCCTGCTGGAGCTGGGCGACAGCCACGGCGCCGTCCACGCGGGCGGAGCACACCGCCTCCTCGGCCTGATGGCCGAGGAGCGCGGGGAGACCGAGGCCGCCGAGGAGCACTACGTACGGGCGCTGGCCCTGCTGGAGCGCAGCGGTGCGAGCGGGGACCTCGCCGACCTGTGCCGGCTGCTGGGCGACCTGTTGCGGCGGGCCGGCCGGGTGGAGGCGGCGCTGGACGTCTACCGCACGGGGCTGGGGCACCGGGCCGCGCCCGGGACCACCACGCTCGGCCCGGCGCCCGCCGCACCCGCGTTCGGCTCCGCTCCCGTCAGTGGTTCTCGGTGGGCTGCAGGTCCCGCGGAATGAGGGACCAGGTGGTGGCCGCCGCGGCGACCGCGAGGACTCCCGCCATCAGGAACGCGGGGGTGATCGCCAGGGTGTAGGCGTGCGAGGCGGTGTCCAGCAGCGCCTGGCCGACGGCGCCGCCGAGCCGTTCGGCGGTGTGGGCGGCCTCGCCGACGGAGTCGCGCACGGCGGCGGTGCTGGGGCCGTCCAGGTCGAGGGCGGGGAGGTTGCCGCGGTACAGGGCGGCGGCCGTGGAGCCGAGGATGGCGACGCCCATCGCCGAGCCGAGCTCGTAGCAGGTCTCCTCGATGGCGGCGGCGCTGGACACCTCGTCCGCGGGAGCGGCGGAGATCAGCGTGACCGAGGCCACCGTCGTGGCGAGGCCCGCGCCCAGGCCCATGATCGTGAGGGCGGCGGCGAAGGCCGGGTAACCGAGGTCGGTGAACTGCTGGAAGGTCCAGGGCAGCGCCATTCCGGCCGCCAGGACGACCAGGCCCGCGCCCAGCACGTGGCGGATCGCGAAGCGCTGCATCAGGCTCGGCGCCACCATCGAGGCGCAGATCAGGGCGAGCGGCGCCGGCAGGAGGCGCAGCCCGGCCTCCAGCGGGGTGTAGCCCTGGCCGTACTGGAACCACTGGGTGACCAGGAAGAGGATCGCGCCCATGCCGACCATGGGCAGGAAGATGGCGGTGGCCGCGACGCTGAAGGCGGGCTTGGCGAACAGCCGCACCTGCAGCAGGGGGTTGTCCAGGCGCAGCTGGCGGCGGACGAAGACGGTCAGGGCCACGGCGGCCAGGAGCAGCAGCGCCCAGGGCAGCGGGTCGGCGACGCCGCTCTTGCCGAGCTGCTTGATGCCGCCCGCGAGGGCGAGCATGCCGACGATCGACTGCCCGACGCCCCACCAGTCCCATGCTCCGGCGGCGCGCGGGGAGCGGGACTCGGGGAGGTAGCGCAGGCCGGCCGCGACGATGACCGCGGCGACGGGGAGGTTGAGCAGGAACGCCGAGTGCCAGCCGTAGTCCTGGACCAGCAGGCCGCCGACGACCGGGCCGAAGGCCATGCCGCCGCCGAACACGGCCGCCCACACGGCGAGGGCGAAGGCACGCTCCTTGGCGTCGGTGAACACGCTGCGCAGGATCGACAGGGTGGACGGCATGATGGCGGCGCCACCGACGCCGAGCAGGGCGCGGGCGGCGATCACGTGCCAGGCCTCGGTGGAGAACACGGCGATCAGTGAGGCGACGGCGAAGATGCCGAAGCCCGCCATCAGGAGCCGCTTGCGTCCCCAGCGGTCACCGAGCGCCCCCGCGGTGACGAGCAGGCCGGACAGGGCGAGCGCGTAGACGTCGATGATCCACAGCTGCTGGACGGCGCCCGGCTGGAGGTCTCCGACGAGGGAGGGGAAGGCCACGTTGAGGATCGTGGTGTCCATGGAGATGAGCAGGAGACTGCCGGAGAGGATCGCCAGGACGATCCACCGGCGGGGGTCCTGCGAGGGGGTGTGCATGGGATTCCGTTCTGGGGTCGTGCACGGGGGTGGGGCGGGGCGGTTCAGGGGGCCGGGGGCGGCGCGGGGGGGGGGGGGCCCCCCCCGGCGGCCCCCCCGACCCCCCCGCCGCGCACCCCCGCGGCGCCGTGCGGCGCGCCCCCCCCCCCCCCCGCCCCGGCCCGCCCCCCCCCCACCC
>NZ_JBVJGW010000008.1:45042-64035 GCF_055587105.1 Streptomyces sp. NPDC048461
TTTGGGTTTTGGGGGGGGGGGGGGGGGGGGGGGGGGGGGGGGGGGGGGGGGGGGGGGCGGGGGGGCGGCGCGGCGGGCCGCGTCCCGCCGAGGAAGGACGTCAGGACCAGGCGGCCGATCTCGCGGGGGGCGAGGTGGCCGTCGCGCACGCCCTCGGCGGCCGCGTCGAGCAGCCCCCAGAGCGAGTACCAGATCCAGTAGGGCGGCAGGTCGCCGCGCAGCCGGCCCAGCCGCTGGCCGAGGGCGAGGAACGCGAGGGCCCGCCGGTCCTGCCGGTCCACGCCGGCCCGGAACTCGGGATCGGCGAGGACGGTGGCGTCGCGCGTGGTGAAGCCGTAGAGGTGGGCGGCCGGCAGCAGTGCGACGACCAGTTCCTCCAGCGCGGCGTCGAAGGCGGCGCCGTCGGCCGTGTCCGGCAGGTCGACCGGGCCGAGGCAGCCGTCGACCACCCGGATCGCCCGGTCCGCGACGGCCTTCAGCAGGGCCTCGCGGGTGGCGTAGCGGCGGCTGAGCGTGGCGCGGCTGGTCCCGATGCCCGCGGCGATCTGGACCATCGACGCACTGTGGTCGCCCGCCAGGACGCGCGCCGCGCCGTCCAGCAGTTCCTCTTCGTGCACCATGATGAGCCTCCTTCGCCTCGAACGATACAAATTTGTCTCACATGAGGCAAGTCCGATACATCCCGCACCGCAGATCTCGGCCGCGGCCGCCTCGACGCCCTGCTCCCGCGGACCGGCGACGGATCGGGCAGAACCGCAGGTCCGCGCCTGCATGACGGGGCGGCGTCCGGGTAGACGCCGGAGCACACTCGGGGAGGGAGAACACATGAGCCACGAACACAGAGGCGCCGGGGCGGACGCGGATGCGGACACGGTCGACGAGGTTCCGGGCGACGGCCGGAACGAGACCGCGGTGGAGCGGGCGGACCGGCAGTGGCAGGAGCTGGTCCAGGAGATACGGGTCGCCCAGACGGGCGTGCAGATCCTGTTCGGCTTCCTGCTGACCGTCGTCTTCACCCCGCACTTCCAGGGGCTCGACCAGACGGACAAGACGCTCTACATCATCACGGTGATCCTGGGATCGATGGCCACGGGCGCCCTCATCGGGCCGGTCGCCTTCCACCGCATCGTCTCGGGGCGCCGGATCAAGCCCGAAGCGGTCGCCTGGGCGTCCCGGCTCACCTTCGTCGGCATCGTGCTGCTGCTGGCGACGCTGACGTTCGCCCTGCTGCTCGTCCTGCGCGTGGCCACGCACAACGCGATCGTGCCCTGGATCGTCTCCGGGGTCCTGGCCTGGTACCTGCTCTGCTGGTTCGTCCTGCCCCTGTGGGCACGGGTGCGCTACACCACCGAGGACTGAACCGGGCCGGTGCGCCCGGCCGGGCTACTCCTCGGAGTGGCGGGCCCTGGCGCCCGAGCGGGTGCGGCCCGCGGTCTGCGCGCGCTGCGGATGACGGCGCACGTACTCGTGCTCCAGCTCGTTCATCCGCTGCGTGTGGGTGACCAGCGCGTCGTCGGACCCGTGCAGCAGGGTTTCGTGGCGCGTGCGGTGGATGGCCTCCAGCTCCTTCAGGAGCCGGCCCTCCTCCAGGTTCCGCGCCGAGGGACCGCCGTCGTGCTCCGCCATGGTGCACCTCCTCCAGAAGACCAGCGTAGGGCCGCCCGCGCCCCCCGCGCCTGCCCGGAACCCGGGAGACGGCGCGGGGGGCGCCGCCGTACGTCAGCAGATGCGCGGCAGCTGCTCGCCGATCGGGAGGTCGACCACGCGGGTCCCGCCGAGGCCCGTACGGGCGACGACGAGGCCGGGGTGGGCCTCGACCGCCTCGCCGATCACCCGGGCGTGGCGCCCCAGCGGATGGGCCCGCATGGCGTCGAGCACCGCGTCCGCGTGCTCCCGCGGGACGAAGGCGACCAGCTTGCCCTCGTTGGCCACGTACAGCGGGTCGAGCCCGAGGATGGCGCAGGCGTTGGCCACGGCGGGCGGCACCGGGATCCGGCCCTCCTGGATGACGACGCCCGCGCCGGACGCGGCGGCGATCTCGTTGAGGGAGGCGGCGAGTCCGCCGCGGGTGGGGTCGCGCAGGACGTGCAGGTCCGGGGTCACGGCGAGCATCGCCTGCACCAGGCCGCCGAGCGCGGCGCAGTCGCTCTCGACGTCGACGCCGAACTCCAGCCCCTCCCGCACGCTCATGATGGCCACGCCGTGCAGGCCGATCTCGCCGCTGACGATGACGACGTCGCCCGGCACCACCCGCTGCGGGCGCAGGTCCACCCCCTCGGGGATCAGCCCGATCCCCGAGGTGTTGACGTAGATGCCGTCCCCGTGGCCCGCCTCCACCACCTTGGTGTCACCGGTCGCCACCTCCACGCCCGCCGCGCGCGCCGCGGCGCCCAGCGCCTCGGCCACCCGCGCCACGACGGAGATCTCGACGCCCTCCTCCAGGATGAACCCGCAGGACAGGTAGGCGGCCCGGGCGCCGCTCATGGCGAGGTCGTTGACGGTGCCGTTGACCGCGAGGTCGCCGATGCTGCCGCCGGGAAAGAACAGCGGCCGCACCACGTAGGAGTCCGTGGAGAAGGCCAGGCGGGCGCCGCCGAGGGTGACGGCCGCGGAGTCGCCCAGCCGGGACAGCACCTCGCCGCCGAAGGCCGGGGCGAAGAGGTGCTCGACGAGTTCGGCGGAGAGCGCGCCGCCGCCGCCGTGGCCCATCACCACGCGCGGGCGGTCCCGCAGGGGCGCCGGGCAGGTCCAGCCCGTGATGTCGAGTGCGGTGTCAGGCAACGGGGCTCGCCTCCAGCGGTGCGGCGGTCCCGGCCTGCGGGGCCGGGGTGAGTTCCAGGCGGCGGTACAGGTAGTACGCCGCGCACGCGCCCTCGCTGGAGACCATGGTGGCGCCGAGCGGGTTGCGCGGGGTGCACAGAGTGCCGAAGGCCTCGCACTCGTGCGGCTTGAGCAGCCCCTGGAGGACTTCGCCGCTGCGGCACTCGGCCGGCTCGAGGGTCTTGATGCCCGTCACCGAGAAGCGGTGCTCGGCGTCGTGCTCCCGGTACCGCTCGGAGAGCCGCCAGCCGCTGTCGGGGATGACCCCGATGCCGCGCCAGGCACGGTCGGTGATCTCGAAGACGTCCTCCAGCATGGCGAGGGCGGCCGGGTTCCCCTCGGGGCGGACGGCCCGCGCGTAGGCGTTGTCGACGGTGTGCTCGCCGCGCTCCAGCTGGTGCACGGCCCTCCGTACGCCTTCGAGGATGTCCAGCGGTTCGAATCCCGTCACCACGATCGGGACCCGGTGGCGCTCCGCGAGGGCGGGGTACTCCCCCGTGCCCATCACGCTGCACACGTGCCCGGCGGCCAGGAAGCCCTGGACCCGGCAGCTCGGCGACCGCATGATGGCCTCGATCGCGGGCGGCACCCGGACGTGCGAGACCAGCAGGCTGAAGTTGCGGATGCCGAGCTTCTTGGCCTGGTGGACGGTCATGGCGTTGGGCGGGGCCGTGGTCTCGAAGCCGATCCCGAAGAAGACGACCTCGCGCTGCGGGTTCTGCCGGGCGATCTTCAGGGCGTCGAGCGGGGAGTACACGACGCGCACGTCGCCGCCCTCGCTGCGCACCTGGAACAGGTCGCGACCGGTGCCGGGAACGCGCAGCATGTCACCGAAGGAGCAGAAGATCACGTTCGGACGGGAGGCGATCTCCAGCGCCTTGTCGATGACCTCCAGCGGGGTGACGCACACCGGACAGCCGGGGCCGTGGATCAACTCCACTTGATCGGGCAGGAGTTGGTCGATCCCGTGCCGGATGATGGTGTGGGTCTGGCCGCCGCAGACCTCCATCAGGGCCCAGGGGCGGGTCACCGTGGCGTGGATGTCGTCGAGCAGCCGGCGGGCGAGCTCGGGGTCCTGGAACTCGTCGATGTACTTCACTTTCGGGCCTCCTCCTGCGGGGCGTCCCCGGCGGGCTGTTCGGCGGACGCGTCGCCGAAGGGCCAGTCACCGCCTGCGGCTTGTGCGGCCTGCTCCCACGGGTCGCCGAACTCCTCCTGCAACATGCCGAGCTGGGCGAAGAGCTCGAGCGTCTGGCGGGCCGACTCCTCGTCGAGCCGCTGCAGGGCGAACCCCACGTGGACGATGGCGTACTCGCCGACCTGGAGGTCGGGCAGGTACTCCAGGCACACTTCCTTCTGCACGCCGCCGAAGTCGACGGTGGCCATCCGGGTCCCGTCCTTCTCCCCGATGTCAAGCACTCTGCCGGGTACCGCCAGGCACATGGGGTTCTCCTTGCTGTGGGTGGTGATCCGTGGCGTGGGCCGCCACCATGAGCTGTCCCAGGGACAGGCCCCCGTCGCCCGGGGGGACCCGGCCGTGGCGCAGGACGGTGAAGCCGTCCGCGCGCAGGGCGCGGGCGCAGGCGCAGGAGAGCAGGGTGTTGGCGAAGACCCCGCCGGTCAGCGCGACGGTGTCCAGGCCGTGGCCCGCGCGGGCGAGGCCGCAGAGGGTGACGACGAGACCGGCGACGCCGGCGTGGAAACGGGCCGCGATCACGGAACGGGCGACGCCCGCGCGGACGTCGGCCGCCACGGCGGCCAGGACGGGAGCCGGGTCCGCGGTGAGCGGGCCCGGCGCTCCGCCCGCGGGCGGGCGGACGGCGAAGGCGTACCCGGGACCGGAGGACGGTGCCGTGGCGCCGGGCTCGGGTGCTCCGGGGGCCGGTGCGCCGAGGGCGGCGGCCTCCAGCTCGATCGCGGCCTGGGCCTCGTACCCGGCGACCTGGCAGACGCCCGCCAGGGCCGAGACGGCGTCGAAGAGGCGCCCCATGCTGGACGTGGGCACGCAGTTCAGGTCGCGGGCCAACTGGGTTTCCAAGACGCGCAGTTCGTCGGGCGGGCAGGCTGCCGTGCAGGGCAGGTCCGGGCTCCAGGCGATCCCGGCGGCGCGCAGGTGGGACAGGGCCATCCGGTACGGGCGGTGCACGGCGGCGTCGCCGCCGGGCAGGGGCACGTAGGCCAGGTGGGCGAAGCGGGTGTACCCGGCGTAGTCGGCGAGCAGGACCTCGCCGCCCCAGACGGCGCCGTCGTCGCCGTAGCCGGTGCCGTCGAAGGCGACGCCGATGACCCGCCGGGTTCCGTCCAGGCCGTGTTCTGCCATCGCGGAGGCGACGTGGGCGTGGTGGTGCTGGACGCGGACCAGCGGCCGGCCGGCCGCGGCGCCCTCGGCCCACCGGGCGGACCGGTAGCCGGGGTGCCGGTCGGCGGCGAGGAGTTCGGGGGTGACGCCGGTGATGGACTCCAGGCGGCCCTCGGCGCGCTCGAAGGCGTACTGGGTGGCGAGGTCGCCCATGTCGCCGATGTGGGCGGACAGCCAGGCCCGGCGGCCTTCGCCGAGGCAGAAGGTGTTCTTCAAATCCCCGCCGGCGGCGAGGGCCGCGGGCACCGGGACCGGGAGGGTGAGCGGCAGCGGGGCGTAGCCGCGCGAGCGCCGCAGGGTCAGCGGCTCACCGTCGCAGACGCGTACCACGGAGTCGTCGCAGGGCACGTGGATCGGCCGGTCGTGGGCGAGCCAGGCGTCGGCGAGGCCGGCGAGCCGGTCCAGGGCTTCGGCGTCGTCCGTCACGATGGGCTCGCCGGAGAGGTTCCCGCTGGTCATGACGAGCAGGCGGGGGCCGGGCGGATCGCCGGGCAGGCCGAGGAGCAGGTGGTGCAGCGGGGTGTACGGGAGCATCACGCCGAGGTCGGGACAGCGCGGCGCGACCTCCTCGGGCAGGGCTCCGTCGCAGGAGGTCCGGCGGCGCAGCAGCACGATGGGGCGTGCTCCCCCGGTGAGCAGTTCGCGCTCCACCGGGCCGAGGTGGACGAGGTGTTCGACGTCGGCGGGGTCGCGGGCCATCAGGGCGAACGGCTTGTCCCCGCGCGCCTTGCGCCGGCGCAGCTCGGCCACGGCTCCGGCGTGTGCGGCGTCGCAGGCGAGGTGGTAGCCGCCGAGCCCCTTGACGGCGAGGACCGCCCCGGCGGCCAGGAGGCGGCGGGCCTCGGCGACCGGGTCGGCGGCGGGCACCTCGCGGGGCGGGTGCCCGGCGAGGAGCCGCAGGCGCGGCCCACAGGCCGGGCAGGCGACGGGCTGGGCGTGGAAGCGGCGGTCGGCCGGGTCGGCGTACTCGCGGGCGCAGTCGGGGCACATCGGGAAGCCGGCCATGGTGGTGTGGGCGCGGTCGTACGGCAGCCCGGTGACGATGGTGAAGCGGGGCCCGCAGTGGGTGCAGGTGATGAAGGGGTGGCGGTGCCGGCGGTCGGCCGGGTCGGCCAGTTCGGCGAGGCAGTCGGCGCAGGTGGCCACGTCCGGGGAGACGAGCGTACGGGCGGGGCCGCCGGTGCGGGACGCGACGATGGTGAACCCGGCGCCGCCCGAGGCGGGGACCTCGCAGTGGTCGACGCGGTCCACCACGGCCAGCGGGGGCGCGTCCGCGGCGAGCCGGTCGCAGAACCGCGTCACGGCCGCCGCGGCGCCCTCGACCTCCGCGACCACGCCCTCGGGGGTGTTGGTGACGTGACCGGCGAGGCCCAGGCCGGTCGCGCGGGTGTACACGTAGGGCCGGAACCCGACGCCCTGCACCACCCCCGTGACGGTGACCCGGCGTCGCTGCACCGACTCCATCAGCGGGTCGGCACCACGGTGGACGGGGCCCCGGGCCGGAGCACGGCGGGCTCGGACGGCACCGTGCCGCGGCCCGCGTCGTGGGCGGGGCCGTCGGTGGGGGTGGGGGTGTGACGGTGATCGTGATCGTGGTGGTGGCCGTGGTCGTGGCCGTCACCGTGATCGTGTCCGTGATGGTGCCCGTCACCGTGGTCGTGGTCCGGCCCGTGATCGTGGTCGTGGTCGTGCGCCTCGGCCCGCTGCCGCTGAGCCATCACCGGCGCGTGCGGTGCGGCTCCGCCGGCGACCGCCAGGGCCCGGTCGAGCAGGGCCCCCGCACCCGCGCTGCGGCGGGCCGAGGTGAACACCACCTCCACGCCGGGGTTGACCTGCTGGACGTTGGCCAGGAAAGCCGCCTCGTCGAATTCGACGGCTTCCGCGATGTCGGTCTTGGTCACCACGACGAGGTGGGCGAGGCCGAAGGCGGTCGGGTACTTCAGCGGCTTGTCCTCGCCCTCCGTGACCGAGGCGAGCACCACGCGCAGGGCCTCCCCCAGGTCGTAGGAGGCCGGACAGACGAGGTTGCCGACGTTCTCCACGAACAGCAGCCGGGTGTCCGCGGGCAGCCAGCCGTCCAGGTGGCGGCCCAGCATCCCGGCCTCCAGGTGGCACAGCCCGTCGGTGAGGACCTGCTTGACCGGTACGCCCGAACGCGCCAGCCGCACCGCGTCGTTCTCGGTGGCGAGGTCGGCCGTCAGCGCGGCGACCGGCACTCCGCGTTCACGGGCGAGCAGGAGTTCGCGCTCCAGCAGTGCGGTCTTGCCGCTGCCCGGGCTGGACAGCAGGTTGACGATCACGGTGCCGCGGGCGGCGAGTTCGGCGCGCAGGGTGTGCGCCGCCTCGTCGTTCTTGGCGAGCACCGCCTGTCGTAGATCGACCACTCGGCACATGGTTCAGGCCTCCTCGGGGATCGGTTCGCGGACGGGCGCGCAGGCCGGGCCGTCCTCCCAGTGCACGTCGGCGATCTGCAGCTCGCGGCCCGACAGGAGCTCGACGTCCGACGCGCCGCCGCAGCCGGGACAGCACAGCTCGGGGGGCATGCCGACGTGCCACTCCCGCTCGCACGATCCGCAGCGGGCGCGCGCGGCCACGGTCTCGGGGGTGAGCCGGGCGCCTTCGAGTACGGTTCCGGCACAGGCCAGTTCGAAGCAGAAGGCGAGTGCGTCGGGGACCACGCCCGCCAGTTCTCCGACCTGGAGGCGGACCGCGGTGACGGCGGTCGCCCCGGCGGCCAGCGCCGCTTCTTCCACCTGGCCCACGACGGCCATGGCGATCGACATCTCGTGCATCGGACTCCGTCCTGCCGGGGCTCATTACACCGGCAGGACGGTGGCGTCACGGGCGGGCACGCCGACGCGCCCCGCGCCCCGTACGCCATTCGGACGCCGGGGCGCGTCGGGTCACATCCTGCGCATGCGCAGGTAGCGCCGGACGTCGGGGAGGAGCTGCGCCAGGACGGCGACGAGGGCGGCGGCCGTCGCGCCGCCGATGAGGGCCTGGGCCTTTGTCATGGGGTACTCCTCAGTTCGTGGCGGAGCCGGTCGTCCTGGTGCTCGGGTGGCTGCGGGTGGATCAGGTCCAGGAGCATGCGCACGGCCTGCGGCACCGCGGCGGCCACCGGGCCGCTGAGGCCCATGCCCTCCTCGGTGGAAGCCGGTTCGCACCCGACGACGAGCGTCCGCCGGGGCGGGGCGGAGCCGGTGCCGGCGCACAGGGTGCCGAGCAGGGCGAGGACCGCGTCGGGTGACATGTGGTGGCCGTCGAGGACGGCGGCGCCCGGTGCGACCGGGGCCCCGTCGGGCTCGATGAGGTACAGGGTGCCGGGGGCGCCGCCGCGGGCGGCGGCGTCGACGAGGACGAGCGTGTCGTAGCCGTCGAGGAGCTGGTATGCGAGGTGGACGCCGCGGACGCCGAAGTCGACCACTTCGACGCCGTCGGGCAGCGGGTGCGCGGACAGGGCCCGCACGGTCTCCACACCGAAGCCGTCGTCTCCGAGGAAGACGTTGCCGATGCCGGCGATCAGGGTCGGGCCGCTCACGCGTCCTCCAGGGGGGTGACCTCGTCGGGCTGGAAGTAGAGGAACCGGCCCTGTTCGCGGCGGATGTCCGCGCCGGGGTCGCCCTCGACGGTGACGGCCAGGTGCACCCCGCCGTCGACGTCGTGCAGTACGGCCTCGACGCAGGCGGCGCGGCCGTGCAGGAACAGGTCCTGGGCGTCGGTGCGCCGCGGGCCCGGCCGAAGCAGGACGCGGCTGCCGATGCCCACCCGGGTGCCGTCGACCAGCGCGTGGTCGGGGACGGGGTCGGCCGTGTCCCCGCCGGCGGGGTCCCACCAGGGGGTGTCGGGCCGGAACACCGCGTCCGGGTCGCGGAGCCCGGCGGGTGCGTCCTGCGAGCCGGGGAGACCGGGCTCACCGGGCGGGGGGAGGTCCACGAGGTCGAGGGCCGGGTCGGGCCCGGTGATCTCGCGCAGTGCGCGAACGGCTCCGTGCAGGCGTTCCAGCACCTCGGGCGGCATGGAGTCGGCCAGTTCGATCACCGCGGCGGCGCGGGCGTCCGTACCGCGGGCCTCGCGCTTCTCCCGGTCGGTGAGGGCGGCGGTGCGCAGGGCCAGGATCTCGTCGATCTCGGTGGAGTCGTACATGGCGCCGGCGCTTTCGGGGGCGATCGCCGGATGGTCCTCCAGGATGATCGGGGAGGACAGGACCACGTCGGCGCGGCCCGGCGCACCGGCCAGCACCGGCCAGGTGTGGCGGTTGACGCAGGAGGCGACCGCCCCCTTCGCCCACTCCGGCGGGTCGGTCATGGACAGGAAGGAGCCCGTGTCCAGGCCGAGCAGGAGGTGGGCGGCGACCAGGGACCGGGGCAGGGCCGCGTCGCGGTCGGCCGGTCCCGTGGCCGCCGGGGTCCACGGGCTGGTGTTCTCGACGACGGCGGTGAGCTTCACCACCCGGTACGGGCCGTCGAGTTCGGTGGTGCGCAGCCGTACGGCGCCCTCGACCTCCTCGGTGCGCCGTACCAGGCGGCCCAGGCACCGGCCGTCGGGGGCGAGGACGGGCTCGGTCTCCTCGCGGGCGGGCCGGCGGAACGGGAGGACGACCTCCCCGGCGGCCAGTTCACCCACGGGTACGGACAGTTCGACCCGCTCCTCGGCGCCCTCGTCCCAGGGGACGAGCACGCGGTCGTCGAGGTGCAGTTCGGCGACGTCCGCGAAGCCGCCGTCCTCCAGGGCCTGTTGGACGGTGCGGCGCTGCGCGTGCAGGAAGCGGAGCTCGACGGCGAGGACCGCTTCGCCCTTGGGCTCCATCAGGATCTCGGTCTGCTGGAGGGCGTGTTCCCGGTGCGCGGGCCCCCAGGCAGGCGGGACCAGTACGCCGAACTGCCAGCGCAGGCGGTTCTTGGCGGCCGAGGCGCGGTACGGGTAGAGGACGTAGCCCTCGAAGAGGACCGCGTCGGCGACCTGGCGGGCGGTGTCGAAAAGGGACCCCGGCACGGTCGTGGTGGTCATGGCGCCGTCCTCTCGGTGACGCGCGGCGCCGCCCCGCCCAGCCGGGCCGGGTCCGGTTGCGGCGGCTGGGCGACGACCGCGGCCTCGAGCAGGGCCCGTACGGTCGCCTCCCAGGAGGCGAGCGCGTGCCGCGAGCGGAAGGCCAGCAGGTCGGCCATGGTGTCCCGGGGCAGCCGCAGCCAGCCGCACCCCGGGAAGTGCTGCTCGACCATCTCGCGCCACACGGCCACGGGCATCCGGTACGCGGCTTCGCGGTCCCAGGGCACCGGTTCGACGCGGAAGCCGCCGGCTCCGGTGAAGGCGGTGCCCGAGAACAGCATCAGCAGGGGTGCCTCGCCGTCCTCCAGGGCGCTGAAGTACCGGCTCGCGGCGATGTCCATGTCGTACGTGCAGGGCACGACGAGGTCGGTCTCGGTGGCGCCGGTGAAGCTGGGCACCATGGCGGTGACCTGGGCGAACTGGACGGGTTGCAGGGTGGTGCCCCAGCGGGAGCGTTCGCCGAACAGGTCGGCGAGGCCTTCCGCCTCGGCGGGGCCGTAGCCGCGCCTGGCCGGTTCGATGCGGATCTGACAGCGCAGGGCGAGGGCGTGCACCCGGGCCTGCGGGTCGGCGGTGGTGATCCGCAGCCGGAAGACGAGGGTGGGGCCGGCCGCGTAGGCGTCAGCGCGCACGCCGGTGCAGGTGAAGGTGAACTCCGTCATGGCAGCCGGACCCCCTCGGCGGTCTCCGCCGGGACCTTCGCCCGGCGCTCGACCTGTTCGAAGAAGGTCCGCAGCGCGGCCCGGGCCTCGGCGCCGCCGTCGAAGCCCTGCCACAGCAGGCGCATCCGGCCCACCAGTTCGTAACAGACGTCGATCGGGACCAGGTGGCAGGTGGTGCGCCCCTCCGAGCGGTGCAGCAGCAGGGCCTCCACGTCGGGTTCGAGGAGGGCCGCGAGGCGGCTGGTGCCGAGGACGGTCTGCCAGGTCTGCGGGTCGAGTTCGCTCTCGGTGGCGCCGGCCGGGCTCGGATAGAGCGCGACGAACCGGTCGAGGGCGGCGTTGCGGAAGAAGAAGGCGACGCCGACGGGGATCTGGAGGAGTTCCCAGGCCCCCTCGTCGAGCGGCCGGTCGGGGTCGGTGAGGTAGCGGTCGGGGACGGCGCGGTAGCGGCCGGTGGTGGCGCCGGGCCGGTCGAAGAGCAGGGAGCAGGCCGTGCAGGCGCACACGAGCGCCCGCTTCTCGGTCTCGACCAGGTGGCGGTGGCCGTCCTCGGGGACGGCCACCCCGCACAGTTCGCAGCGCTCGGGCCGGGGCGGGCGGGGGCCGGTGAACCGGCCCAGCCCGCGCGGGGCGCCCGAACGCGCCGGTGCCGGGTGCCCGTTCACGGCACCTGCGCCGGGGCCGGCGGGCGGGTGGAGATCTGGAGCAGGGCCGGTTGCGGGGCTCCGGCCGGTTCCAGTTCCACCCGGGTGACCTCGGGGGCGAAGCAGGCCAGGGCGTCCTCGATGCCCTGTTGGGCGGCCGCGCCCGTACTGGGGCAGCCGCAGCCGCTCCCGGCGGTCCGCGGGCGCAGCCGCAGGACGCCGGTCTCCTCGTCGAACCCGACCAGTTCGGGCGGATCGGCCGCGGCGTCCAGGGCGCGGGCGATGCGGGTGTTCACGTCCTCGGGGTTGAGGTGGTGCAGGGCGAGCAGGCTCGCGACGAGTTCGTCGTCGAGCAGCCGGGCGAGCGGTTCGTCGCCGATCCGCTCGACGACGCGGGCGAGGCCCGCGCCGTAGAAGTCCATCAGGACGCGCACCAGTTCCTCGGCGGCGGCGCAGGCCTCGCGGTCTCCGCCGGCGGCGAGACGTTCCAGGACCTCCTCGACCCGCTGCCCGGCCTGCCGGGCGTCGACGGCCGCGCTCATCCGCCCAGTCCGCTCAGGCCGGTGGGGACGTGCATCTGCTTGACGGTCTTGCCCGGGCCGACGTACATGTGGACGCCGCAGGGCAGACAGGGGTCGAAGCTGCGCACGGCGCGCATGATGTCGATGCCCTTGAAGTTCTCCGGGGTGTTCTCCTCGAAGATCGGGGTGTTCTGGACGGCGTCCTCGTAGGGGCCGGGCGTGCCGAACGTGTCGCGGGTGGAGGCGTTCCACGGGGTCGGCGGGTAGGGGTGGTAGTTGGCGATCTTGCCGTCGCGGATCACCATGTGGTGCGAGAGCACGCCGCGCACGGCCTCGGTGAAGCCGACGCCCAGCCCCTCGTCCGGGACCTCGAACTTCTCCCAGGTCTGGGTGCGTCCGGCGCGGACCTCGGCGAGGCCCTTCTCGGCGCAGTGCAGGGCGATGGCGGCGGCGTACGCCTGGAAGTACGTGCGGGCGCGGTTGCGCTCCAGCGCGTTGCTCCACTTCGGGATCTTCCACTCGAAGCGGGTCTCGGGCTTCGTCATGGTCCGCGGCAGGGTGATGACGACGCTGTGGCCGGTGGCCTGCACGTAGTCGGTGTGGACGAGGCCGGACAGGGCGGTGGACCACAGGCGGGCGAGGGGGCCGCCGCCGGTGTCGAGGGCGAGGTGGTCCTTGCCGTCGAACCAGCGCGGGGACATCACCCAGCTGTACTTGTCGTCGAAGTTCCGCTTCTGCGGGGCGGGGATGGTGTGCTGGTTCCACGGGTGCCGGGGGTCGACCGGGTTGCCGAGCGGGTCGTGGGTGACGAACTGCTCCTGGCCCTGCCAGTCGTCGTAGTACGAGCTGCCCAGCAGGATGCGGATGCCGAGGTTGATCTCGGTCAGGTCGTTGGTGACGAGCTTCCCGTCCACGACCACGCCCGGGGTGACGAACATCTTCCGTCCCCAGTCGGTCATGTTGGCGTACGTGAAGTCGCAGTGCTCGGGGTCGTTGAGCGCGCCCCAGCAGCCGAGCAGCACGCGGCGCCGGCCGACCTCCTCGTACCCGGGGAGGGCCTCGTAGAAGAAGTCGAACAGGTCGTCGTGGAGCGGGACGACGCGCTTCATGAACTCGCAGTACCGCATGAGGCGGCTCATGTAGTCCGTGAAGAGCTGGACGGAGGCGATGGTGCCGACGCCGCCGGGGTAGAGGGTGGAGGGGTGCACGTGGCGGCCCTCCATCAGGCAGAACATCTCGCGGGTGTAGCGGCTGACCTGCAGCGCCTCGCGGTAGAACTCGCCCTCGATGGGGTTGAGGGAGCGCATGATGTCGGCGATGGTCTTGAAGCCGTGCTCGCCGGCGTGCGGGGCGGGGGTGCGCTCGGCGAGGTCCAGGACGCCCGGGTTGGTCTCGCGGACCATCTTCTCGCAGTAGTCGACCCCGACCAGGTTCTCCTGGAAGATGTTGTGGTCGAACATGTACTCCGCGGACTCGCCCAGGTTGATGATCCACTCGGCGAGGTGGGGCGGCTTCACCCCGTAGGCCATGTTCTGCGCGTAGACGGAACACGTGGCGTGGTTGTCACCGCAGATGCCGCAGATGCGGCTGGTGATGAAGTGCGCGTCGCGGGGGTCCTTGCCGCGCATGAAGACGCTGTAGCCGCGGAAGACCGAGGAGGTGCTGTAGCACTCCGCGACCCGCTTCTGCTTGAAGTCGATCTTCGTGTGGATGCCGAGGCTGCCCACGATCCGGGTGATCGGATCCCAGGCCATCTCCACCAGGCCGCTGCCGTCTCCGGCCGCCTTCGTCTTCGGTGCCATCGTGTCTGCCGTGACCCTTCTTCGGTGCGGGAGGGGGTGCGCCGGGGGGCGCCGCGGGCCGGACGCCCGACGGGGCGCCCCCCGGTTGCGGGTGGGCGGGGCGGTCACCAGGGCGGGCGGTAGCCCGTGGTCAGCTTCTCGCCGGTGCGGCGCCACTTGGGCTCCTGGTCCACGGTGTGCAGCGTGATGGCGCGGAGCCTGCGGATGACGGCTCCGTACGCCCCGCTGGCGGCGCTGGACACCTTGCCGCCGGGGGGTTCGTCCATGAACGGCATGAACTTGTCGGGGAAGCCGGGCATCGTGCAGGCGATGCAGATGCCTCCGACGTTCGGGCAGCCGCCGATGCCGTTCATCCAGCCGCGCTTGGGCACGTTGCACTTGACGACCGGACCCCAGCAACCCAGCTTGACCAGGCACTTCGGGGAGTCGTACGTGTGGGCGAACTGGCCCTGCTCGTAGTAGCCGGCCCGGTCACAGCCCTCGTGCACCGTCGCGCCGAAGAGCCAGGTGGGGCGCAGCTTGTCGTCGAGCGGGATCATCGGGGCCGAGCCGGCGGCCTGGTAGAGCAGGTAGGTGAGGGTCTCGGAGAAGTTGTCCGGCTGGATCGGACAGCCCGGGACGCACACGATCGGGATGCCGGCCTTCGACTTCCAGTCCCAGCCCAGGTAGTCGGGCACGCCCATGGCGCCGGTCGGGTTGCCCTCCATGGCGTGGATGCCGCCGTAGGTGGCGCAGGTACCGATGGCGACGACGGCGAGGGCCTTGGGCGCCAGCCGGTCGAGCCATTCGCTGGTGGTGATCGGCTGGCCGGTCTCCGGGTCGTCGCCGAAGCCGCACCAGTACCCCTCGGGCTTGATGCTCTCGTTGGGGATGGATCCCTCGACGACCAGTACGAAGGGGTCGATCTCGCCGCGCTCGCCCTTGAAGAACCACTCGATGAACGTGTCCGCGCCGCCGATCGGGCCGCATTCGAAGTCGATGAGCGGCCAGTGCACGGCGATCTTGGGCAGGCCGGGGAGGACGCCCGTCACGATCTCCTCGATGCTGGGCTGCATCGCCGCGGTGAGGGAGACGGAGTCGCCGTCGCAGCTCAGCCCCGCGTTGATCCAGAGGATGTGGATCGGGGGGTCGTCTGCCGGGGCAGTCGTTGCTGCGTTCATGGGGTTCCTCCTCGGGGAGGGGTTCAGGAAGGGTTTCGGGGCGGTCGGGGGACGGGGAGGCGCGCGCTCCGGGCGGCGGGCGTGACGGGCCGCGCGTTCGGCCTCACCTTTCTTGCTAACAGCCCGGCGCCCCGGGTGCTCCGTCATGTACGGCCATTGCGGTGAACGGGCGCTGCCGGGAGGGCAGCGGCGCGGTGTGCCGTCCCGGCACGGCCCGCGCGAGGTGGGGCGGTGTGGCGTCCGGGGTCTCCTTGCGCACGAAGGCCCGGCGCAGGGCGTGGTACGGGGCCGCGGGATCGTCGAAGGTCGCGCGCATCGGGGCCAGCTCCGCCGCGCGGTAGGCGGCGAGCGGCCGGTCGGCCTCGTCGCGCTCGCGGCGGGCCTTCTTCGCCGCGATCCGGGCGGGGGTGGCGGGGAGCGCGGCGAGGCGGGAGGCGAGCAGGGCCGTTTCCGCGGCGAAGGCCCCGGGGGCGCACGGGACCGTGCGGTCGACCAGGCCGAGCCGGAGCGCGGCCTCCGCGCTCAGCGGCAACGCCTCGGTGGTGAGCCTCTCGGCGACGCCGGTGCCGACGCGGCGGGGCAGGGTGTACGTCCAGAACTCGGAGCCGGTCAGGCCCATGAGGCGGTAGTGCGGGTTGAGGACCGCGCCGGAGCGGCACCAGACCTCGTCGGCCGCGAGGGCGAGCATGGCTCCGCCGGCGGCGGCGTTGCCCCCGAGGGCGGCGACGACGAGCCGGTCGGTGGTGGTGAGGACGGCCTCGACGAGGTCGTCGATGGCGTTGATGTTGGCCCAGGACTCCGCGGCCGGGTCGGCGGCCGCCTCGATGACGCCCAGGTGGATGCCGTTGGAGAAGAAGTCGCGGCCGCCGCCGAGGACGAGGACGGAGGTGGGGCGGGCGCAGGCGGCCCGGTAGGCGTCCAGCAGCCGCCGGCAGTGGGCGGTGCTCATCGCGCCGCCGGGGAACGAGAACGAGAGGAAGCCGGTCGTCCCCTCCTCGCGGTAGCCGATGTCGGACCAGGTCCGGCGGCGCGCGTCGGTGGGGAACGGCGCCGGGTGCTCTTGCAGCGGGGGCAGCCGGTCGGCGAGGGCGGTGGTCGCGGGGAGCCTGGGCGTGGCGGGTCCGCCCGGGGTGCGGGGCGCCCGCAGTTCGGGGATCCAGACGGCTCCGTCGACGGTGGCGCGGCAGATCGCGCCGGCCCGGGTGGCGAGCAGTGCTCCGGGGCGGCCGCGCAGCCGGTCCTCGGGGTGGCCGCCGTGCAGGAACCAGGCGGCGCCGAGCAGTTCGTCCCGTACGCCGGGCTGTGAGTCGGCGGCGCGCAGGGCGCGCAGCACCTGCTCGGTGGAGTCGGCCTCCCAGTCGATGCGGCGGGCCTCCTGGCGCATGGCGGGGCGCGCGGTGCCGGTGGCCTGCGGCCGCGGGACGTACGTACCGGAGGCGAAGCGGTCGACGGCGAGCAGGACGGCCCGCAGTGCTGCGTCGGCGACCTCCCCGCGGTACAGGTCGCTCTTGCCGACCGGCGGGACGGGACACTCGGCCGTGGCCCAGACGGGTCCGGCGTCCATCTCCGCCTCGGCCTGCAGGACGGTGACGCCCCAGCGGGCGGCCCGGTCCCGGACGGCCCAGTCGAGGGAGGAGGGGCCGCGGTCGCCGAGCGGGCCGGGGTGGACGATCAGGCAGGTGCGGGCGGCCCACACCTCCTCGGGGACGGCCGTGCGCAGCATCGGTGCGAGGACCAGGTCGGGCTGGTGGCGGTCCACGGCCTCGGTCAGGCGGACGTGGGGCAGGGCGAGCTCGACCGCCACGCTGTGGCCGTGGTCGCGCAACTCGGCGTGGACCCGCTGGGTGAGGCTGTTGAACGCGCTCGCGACGAGCAGGACGTGCACGTGATCTCCCAGCGGCTGCCCGGTTCCGGGGCGCCGCGGCGCCCCGGCTGATCGTGACCGGAACATGACCGGCCGCCTGAGATGGTCGGGTACGGCGGCGCGGACGCGCCCGGCGCCGAGCGGCGGAGTCACCCGAAAGCGACCCCGCCGACGGCCAGTCGGCCGCGTCCGCGGCGGGGGTGGCGGGGCGGCGGCGGGGGCGGGGGCGGGGGCGGCGGGGGCGTCTCAGGTCGCGGTGGCGGGTATGCGGCCCGAGGCGATCGCGTCCGTCAGGGTCTGGTGGTCGCGCACGTTGTGGTCGGCGTAGCTCTCCGCGAACCGCACGAGCGCCTGGTCGAAGACGTCCCGGCGGCCCAGGTACGCGGCGATGGCGATCCGGTCGCCGGACCGGGCGTGCGCGCGGGCCAGGGTGACGCCGCAGAGGCCGGCGAAGGCCCTCATGCCGCGGGGCACCATCTGCGACGGTTCCGCGATGCCCTTCCAGTCCCGCAGTTGCCGTACGTAGAAGTCCCGTTCCCGGCCGTCGATCCCGGCCGTCCGCTGCCAGCCCAGGAAGATGTCGCTGGCGGCCTGCATCACCCGCTGGCCCGCGACGACCCGCTCCCCCTGGGTGGCGTACGCGCTGGCTCCGGCGTGCGCGGCCAGCACGGAGGCGCCCGCCTCCTTGGCCTGCAGGATCAGCGGGTCCTGCCCGTCGCGGCCGAGTAGCAGCACGACCCAGCAGCGCATGCCGACGCTCCCGACGCCCACCACCTTGCGGGCCATGTCCACGACGGTGTACTGGCTCAGCAGCTGCCTGCGGTCCGTCTGGAGGCTGCGTCCGTACTGCTCCACCAGGGTCCGGATCTGCCCGTCGAGCGCGTCGCGCTCCTGGTCCGGCACCAGCTGGGAGATCGGCGTGATCAGCTGCGGGACCGCGGCGAAGCGGCGGTGGCCGCCGACCACCTCGGTGAGCTTCTCGAACGCCTGCCGGCTGTCGCGGCCGCGCGCCTTGTGCAGCGCCTGGGACACGTTCTTGCGCCCGCGGGTGTGCAGCGCGCCCGCGGCCAGTGCCTGGAGCTGCGATTCGTCGACCCGGGCGTACCAGACGTCGAGGTTGCCCATCCCGGCGAAGACGCGGATCTGTTCGCGGTAGGCGCGCACCCCCGACCGTACGATCTCCGCGCGCTCCCGGTCGGAGAAGCCGTTCTCGCGCCCGGCGATGACGAGGCTGGTCGCGAGCCGTTTGACGTCCCACTCCCAGGGTCCGGGCAGCGTCTCGTCGAAGTCGTTGATGTCGAACAGCAGGTTGCGCTCCGGGGAGCCGAGCAGCCGGAAGTTCAGCAGGTGCGCGTCTCCGCAGAGCTGGACCCGGATGCCCGAGTCGGGTGTCTCCGCCAGGTCGCCGGCCATGATCGCGGCGGCGCCCCGGTAGAAGCGGAACGGCGACTCGGCCATCCGGCCGTAGCGGATCGGCACGAGCTCCTGGACCCGGGTGGCGGACTGGCCCTCGATCACGTCCACCGGATCCGCCCGGTGCGGCGACGGCTCGAACGGTCCATGGGCGGATCGCGGGGCCCGCTTCCGGGCGGCCCTGCCCTCGGCGGCACGTTCCGCGGCCGTGCGGCGGGGCCCGGCACCGGCCTCGGTCGTCTTGCGCATCGCCATCGTCGTGAACCTCCGGCCGGCGGGCCCCCGCATCCCAGCATGGCACCCGCCGGGACGGGCGGCCCGCGGGCGGCGTCCGGGGGCCCTCAGCCGGTGGCGGCGGGCGAGGGCGCGGGCCGGTCCGGGGCGTTCGTGCCCGCCGGGGCGGGCTCGCCGTCCCTGATCATGCGGTAGGTGAAGACCGGCTTGCGGGGCTTGGGCGCCCGGCGGGAGCGCGCCCGCGAGACCGCCGCGTGGACCAGCCGGTCCACGTCCGGGTTGCGCTCCCGCAGGCGCCGGAGCTGGTCGTACCTGAGGTTGACGGCCGCCGCGGCGGCCTTGACACCGGTGCCCCGGACGATGGTCTGGAGGAGGAGCCCCAGGCTCATTCCGGTGAGCCGGCCCGGTTCGGCGACCCGGTCGGCGGCGGGCCCTCGCCCCCCCCCCCCGACTGCGCCGCCCCCC
>NZ_JBVJGW010000008.1:64045-97144 GCF_055587105.1 Streptomyces sp. NPDC048461
GGGGCCCTCCCCCCGGGGCCCCCGGAGGTTGGTCGGCGGGCGGCCCCCCGGGCCTCTGCGGGGGGGCGGGCGGGGGCGGGCCCCGGGGGGGGGGGGGCCCCGGCCCCCCCCCGACGTGAGGGCCGCGCCGAAGAGGGGGTTCTGCGCGCGCCAGCTGGACAGCATGGCCTCGGAGACCCCCGCCGCGGCCGCGCAGCCGGCGGGCCCCAGCCCCATGGCGGCGGCGTGCACGGCCCGGGCGCGCCGCTCGTTGCTCTCGGCGGCCAGATCGTGCGTGCCGCGGACGGCCTCGTGGAGCGTCCAGTCCGTGTCGTCCCGGCCGCCGAGGCAGGCCACCACGTGCTCGGCCCCGTCACCGGATGCGCCCGAGGTGTCGGGTCGTTCGTTCGTCACCGCTCGTGTTCCTCCTGCCGGCCCCGTTCGCCACCCCGCCCATTGTGCGGCCGCAGGACACCGGTGGACAGCTCGGTCCGACCGCCGGACGCCCGCAACCGGAACGGACGGCCGCGACGACTCCGGTTCCGGGGGCTCCCGCGCACCGCACGTGCGAAACGCATTCCGGGTGGCGTCAATAATTCCGGTCAGGCCCGTTCGGCATTTCCGCATATCCGCCGGAGAAGGGTGTCCGGCATCGAGGTTGACCACTTTGCGGCATTATTGACAAAATATCTTGACTCGCTCGGCGAAACTCCGGACGCACCCGGGCAGCCTCAGGACCTGCGGGATGCCCGCCTGACACACCGGCCCACCACGTCGGGGGCGCCGTCCGCCCGGCCCTGCGCGCGAGCCTGGCCGGGTTCGGCTTTGACCGAGTATATTCACTGCATATTCACACCCGATGTGCACCGCCGGTCTCACCCGAGGGGAAATCACCATGACGGAATCGCAGACTCTGGGGTCACGGATCCGTCGGTTGCGGCGTGAAGCGGGACTGTCGCAGATGGACCTGGCGGGCGACAACCTCTCGGCGAGCTACATCTCCCTGCTGGAGGCGGGCAAGCGGACCCCGTCAGCGGAAGTGCTGGAGCAGATCGCCGCCCGCCTGGGATGCGGTCCCGAACACCTGCTGGAACTCCTGGCGCCCGAACGCCACGACATGCCGCAGACGGACCTGCGCTACGCGGAGATCAGCCTGCGCAACGGCGACCCGGAAGCCGCCCTCGCGACCTACACCGCCGTCCGCGACAAGGCCGCCCGCGCGGGGCAGGAGGGCATCCGGCTGACCGCCGAGTACGGCGTGGCCCAGGCCCTGGAGCACGCCGGCCGGCTGGAGGAGGCCACCGACCGCTACCAGGCCCTGCTGGACCAGGCCGGCTACGGGCAGTCCCTGGTCCCGCGGCTCACGGTGGCGGTGGCCCTGTGCCGCTGCTACCGCGAGACGGGCGACCTGGCCCATGCGATCGACCTGGCCACCACCACCCTGGAGGAGGCCCGGCAGCTGCGGCTCACCTCGACCGTGCTGGGCGTCGAACTGCTGGCCACCCTCGTCGGCCTGTACTGCGAACGCGGCGACCTGCACCGCGCCGCCTTCCTGGCGCGCACCGCCATCGAGGAGGCCGAGGGCATCAAGGACCGCAAGGCCCTGGGAGCCGCCTACTGGAACGCCGGAGCGGTGGCACATCGCAGCGGCGCCTCCGCCGACGCGCTGCTGCTGCTGGAGCGCGCCCTGGCCATCTACTCCGAGGGGGACGACGCCCGCGCGCTCTCGCGGCTGCGCAACGCCTACGCGTCGGTGCTGATGCAGTCGGAGACCGCCGACATCGCGGAGGCCAAGTCACAGCTGACGCGCAGCGCCGAGAACCTGGCCAGCCACGGCAGCACGGTGGACATGGCGTACTGCGAGACCGCGCTGGCCCGGGCCTGCCTGCTGGAGGGCAACCCCCGCGAGGCGGAGCAGCACGCGCGCCGCTCCCTCGACCTCCTCGGTACCGGACACCGGCTGGAAACCGCGCGCACCCTCCTGGTGCTGGCGGGCTCCCAGCTGCAACTCGGTGACACCGCGGCCGCCGAAGAGGGCAGCGAGCGCGCCGCGCTGCTGCTGGAAGCGTCCGAGGCGGACCGGCAGGCGGCTTCCGCCTGGAACGACCTCGGGGAACTCCTGGAGCGCTCCGGACGCGCCGAGCGCGCCGTCTGGGCCTACCGCCAGAGCCTGCGGTGCCTCGGCCAGCGCAGCAGCCTCCTCCCGGCGGCGGGCGAACCCTCCCTGGTCCCCGACCGGCGCCCCGGGGACCACGGCCCGGCCTGACCGGGCGGCGGGGGTGGGCGCGACGGGCGGGAAGCGGAGCCGTAGATCGATCGATAGATCGGTCGTTGATCACCGGCGCCTACCGTCGGAGGAGACAGCGCAGGGGGACGGCGTTCGCCGCCCCCGGCGCCACCCACCGGCTTTCCTCCCCCGACGAGAGAGACGCACCGCATGCCGCACGTACCCCGCCTCCCCGCCGGTGCAGCTCCGTACGGCCGACCGGTCACCGACCCGCTCCGTCGCCGTCCCGCCCGGGTCCTGGCGATGGCGCTGCTGCTGACCCTCCTCTCCGCCCCCCTCGCCACCGTGCCCGCGCCGCAGTTCGGCGACGCCCTGACCCGCGTGGCCGGCGGTCCGGCCGGCGACGACATCCCCCTCTGCTGCTGACGGACCCCGTCGGCAGTCGCGCATCACCCGCTCCACACCGCCGGCAGACCACCGGTGGTGAAAGTCAAGGAGAACCACCTCATGTCGAAGCTCTTCCGCACCTGTACCGCGCTGTGCCTGGCACTGCTCGCCGCGACCGCACTGGGCGCCGCCGGCCAGCCGCCCGCCCCCACGACGGGCGGTGGGCACAGCACCCTCGCCGACGCGGGCACCGGGGAGATGACCACGGAAGACGTCAACAACACCGGTTCCCGGTTCCAGCCCCCGGCCATCACGAGCTGAACCGCGGCGGACCGGAGGCCGCCCGGGGTACCGACCCCCCGTGCCCGGGCGGCCTCCTCCTCACGTCACGAGCGGCCGTCGACCAGCGTGCTCCCGCTCCGCGCGGGCCTCTCGCCCAGCCCGGCCAGCAGCGTCGCCACGTCCGCCGCATCGGGCAGCCCCAGGCGCGCGAAGACCCCGCGGGCCCGCTCCAGGTGCTCCCTGGCCCGGTCCCCCTCCCCCAGATCGGCCAGCGTCCGCCCCATGACGACCAGCGCCTGCGCCAGGTCCCGCTCCGAGCACGCCTCCTCGCAGCGGGCGATCGCCGAGGCCGCGTGCCGCGCCGCCTCCTGATGCCGCCCCGAGGCGCGCAGGGTCTCCGCCAGGCGGTAGAGCGCCTGCGCCTCCCGTTCCCGCAGCCCGGTCGCCCGGCACACGGTCAGGGCCTCGCCGTAGCGGGCCACCGCCTCCTCGTACCGGCCCAGTTCGTGCAACGCGAGCGCGCTCACATACAGGGCATATGCCGCGGCAACGTTGTCATCCAGTTCCCGCATCAGTACCAGTGCCGACTCGCAGGAGGCGAGGGCCTCCTCGGGGCGTCCGCTGCGGACGCGGGCCAGGGCCGCGTTGACGGTCGTCACCGCCGCGCCGGAGCGGTGGCCCAAGGTGTGCGCCAGGGCGATCGCCTCGTCGTACCAGAGCGCCGCCTCCTCGAAGTGGCGCAGGAACTGCGCCACCAGGCCGCGGTCGTTGAGGGCCTGGCGCAGGGCGTAGGTGTCCCCCGCCGCCCGGGCCGCCTCGGCGGCCAGACCGGCGTGCCGGCCCGCTTCGGCGACCCGGCCCGCGCGCAGGGCGATGCCCCCGCACAGCACCCGGGCCCGTCCCACGCTCCGCCGGCACCCGGTCCGTTCCGCGGCCTCCGCGAGCGCCAGGGCCACCGGCGCCATGCGGTCGTACCAGACGGCGTGGGTGAAGGGGCTGATCGCCAGCAGCAGGTCCACCGCGCTGCCCAGCCGCTCGCGCCCCGCGTCCGGCAGGCCCGGGGCGACGGCGCTGAGCGCGGCGGCGACCAGGCCGTCGACCTCCTCCGCCACCCAGGCGCGGCCGGCGTGCACGTCCGGGAAGTCGAGGCCCCGCGACCGCAGGGGGCCGAACACGTCGGCCACCGGATCTCCGGGGACCGCGTGCAGGTACGCGCTGGCGGCCGTCGCGAGCAGGAAGTCCAGCAGCCGGCCCTGGGCCTGCGCCGCCTCCCGGGGATCGTGGGACACCGCCCGCTGGCGGGCGTAGACCCGTACGAGGTCGTGGTAGCCGTAGCGCCCGGGCTTGGCCGACTCCAGCATCGCGGCGTCGGTCAGCGACTCCAGCAGGGTCTCCGCCGTGCAGTCGTCGACGCCGATCACGGCGGCCGCCGCGGGGACGCCGATGCAGGCCGTGCCGGCCAGGGCCACCAGCCGGAACGCCCGCGCCTGTTCGGCCGTGAGCTGCTCGTAGCCGAGTTCGAAGGCGGCGTCGATGGCCAGTGCGCCCACCCGCAGTTCGGCGAGGCGCCGCTGTTCGTCCGCCAGCCGCGCGGTCAGCGTCGCCACCGTCCAGCCCGGCCGTGCCGAGAGCCGGGTCGCCACGATCCGCACCGCGAGCGGCAGGTGACCGCAGGCCTCGATGAGCTCCAGGGCGTCCACGTGCTCCGCGGCGAGCCGGTCCCGGCCGATGATCGAAGCGAGCAGGGCCAGGGCCTCGTGGGTGCGGAACGGTTTCAGCAGCAGTTGCGCCGTCAGCGGCAGGTCGAACAGGGGCGACCGGCTCGTGAGGATGACGGCGCAGCTGGCCGAACCCGGTATCAGCCCCCTCACCTGGGCGGCGTCCCGGGCGTTGTCGAGCATGATCAGCAGCCGCCGTCCGTCGACGACCGACCGGAAGAGCCGGCAGCGGTCCTCGACCCCGTCCGGCACCTCGTCCTCGGGCACTCCCAGCGAGGCCAGGAAACCGGCCAGGACGAAGCCCGGTTCCGCCGGATCGCTCCCGCCGCCGCGCAGATCGACGTACAGCTGCCCGTCCGGGTAGTGGGCGCGGGCCCGGTGCGCGACGTGCAGGGCGACGGAGGTCTTGCCCACGCCCCCCATTCCGGCGGCGGCCAGCACGACCGGGGTCCTGCGCACCGGTTCGGTGAGCACGGCGTACCAGGCGTCGACCTCCTCGCCGCGCCCGACGAAGTCCGGCGCGTCGTACGGGAGCTGGGCGGGCACCGGCCGTGCGGCCGGCGCGGGCCGCGCCGGCGGCGACGGCTCCGGCTCCGTCCCGGACTCGGCCTCCGGCTCCCCCCGTGCTTCGGCCCCCGGCTCGGGGCCGGAGCCGGTGTCACCGCCCCACACCGGATGCGCGGCGCCGTGTGCCGGGGCGGGTCCGGCCAGCGCGGGATCGCCGACCAGGATCCGGCGGTGCACCTCGGACAGTTCGGGGCCCGGCTCGATGCCCTGCTCCACGACGAGCAGGTCCCGCACCCGGTTGAACACCGCCAGGGCGTCGGCCTGGCGGCCGGCTCCGTACAGCGCGCGCATCAGCAGCCCGTACGGGCGCTCCCGCAGGGGGTGCTCCTCGGTCAGTTCCACCAGGTCCGGTACGGCGGCGCGGTGGTGGCCCATGTCCAGGGCCAGGTCGAAGCGCTTCTCCAGGAGGGCCAGCCTCATCTCCTCCAGCCGGACCCGCTGCCGCTCCGCGAACGGGCCGGGCACGCCGCTCAGCGGTTCCCCCTGCCACAGGCCCAAGGCGCTCGCCAGTAACCGTTCGGCCTGCGGGAGCCGGTCGCGGACCGATGCCCGCGCCGCCTCGGCCGCCATCACGTCGGCCCGGCGCAGGTCGAGCGCCTCGTCGGAGAGGGCCAGCCGGTAGCCGTCACCGGCCAGTTCGAGAACGGTCGGCGAGTCCCCGTCCGGTTCGAGCAGCTTGCGCAGCCGCCAGACGTAGGTGCGGATGGTGGAGACGGCCCGGCTCGGGGGCGTCTGCGCCCACAGCGCCTCGACGATCTGTGTCATGGAGACGGGCCGGTTGGCGCGCAGGAGCAACAGGCACAGGAGGGCCTGTTGCTGGGGTGGACCCACCGGCAGCTCGACCTCACCCCGGTAGGCGCGCACCCTGCCCAGTACCTCGAAACGGAATCCTGCGGCCATTCGTGTGTCTCCCCTCGCAGCTGCACGAACAATCGCGCTTGTCCGTGGCATCCGCGTAAGACGGAATTCACGGGCTCGGGGTTTCCTTCCGACCCGGCGGATGTGCGAGGGGCGACACCCGCAGCCGGGGGACGGTCAGTCGGGCTGCGGGAACGGGCACTTCCACTCCGGCGGGACCGCGCGCCCGGAGTACTGCCGGGCTTCGGAGACCGTGCCGTGCTCGGCGAGCATCGGGTTCACCTCACCCTGCAGGGCCACTTCCTTGCCCCGTATCTTCGTCTGCATCCCCTGGTAGACGCCGGTGCGCTTCAGCTCCGCGAACTGCCGGTGGCAGTTGAAGACGAGGGCCGGCAGGGCGAAGCGCCGCGAGATGCGCGAAGCCCGCCGGTGCAGGCCGATGACGAAGAACGGATGGCCGCCGAAGCTGAACCCGAAACGGGGACTGCGCGGATCGTCCGAGATGTCGGGGGCCCACGGGTTCTCGGCGCGGTCGATCGCGTGGAGGGCGCTCAACTGCTGCCAGAGCAGCCGCTCGAACTCCTCCTCGTCCGCCGGATCGGGCCCGGCGAAGATCGCGGCGAACGAGTGGAAGCGTCCGGGCCGCGACAGCGGGCCGGTGACGAACCGCTGCAGGTCCGCGCGGAGCCGGTACAGGCTCTCCCTCTCCCCCAGAGCCCCGTAGACACCGGTCACCAGCTCTCCGCGGTGGAGTGCCGCCCGGGCTCCCAGGCAGGTGAACTCGTCGGCCCGCAGCCAGGTGGTGAAACGCTCGACCACCTCCTCGGCGCCGTCGCGGCCCGGGGGCTGCTCGTCCCCGGCGCCGTCGCTGCCGGGGGGCTGCTCGTTCCTCATCGCCCGCTCCACCCGCGGCCGGCGAGCGCCCGCAGCACCGTTTCCCGGCGGCGGCGTCCCTCCGCCCGGACGGGGCCGCCGTCCGTGGCGGCGAACTCCGCCCGCACGGTGAGCGAGAGGTGTCCGGCGGGCACCCGCCCGCCCCGCAGCAGGTCCTTCACCGCGACGAGCCGGCTTTCGGTCTCGCCGGCCTCGGCGACCACCCGCAGGACCTCTCCGGCCGACACCGCGTCGGGCACGACGACGCTCACGTTGAAGGCGGGCAGCGGCAGCGGCTCCGGCAGCCGGACGGCCGCCGGGACCGGCGTGAGGCCGCCCAGCGCGCCGAGGTCCAGTTCGGCGCAGAACACCCGCTCCCCCGCCGCGTCGAGCAGCGCCGTGTTCCGCTCGGACAGCAGCCCCGCGCGGCCCACCGCGGTGCCCCGCACCCGGACGGCGAAGGAGGCGTCCGGTGCGAGGTCCGGGTACGGCCGCGGGGTCAGCTCCGGCGCCTCGTGGCCCGCCGCGGCGGTCAGGGTCCGCACGAGACCGTTCAGGTCGGCGAAGCCCACGGTCCGCGGCCGGGGTTCGACCAACGAGGCGGGTGCGACGGCTCCGCTCAGGACGGCGGCGAACCGCCAGGACTCGTCTCCGTACGCGGCGGACAGCGGGACCTGGCCGATCTCGAACAGGTGGGCCGCTCCGGTGTGCCGCAGGGACCGGTCGGCGCTGCCGAGGAGGCCCGGCAGCAGGGAGCCGCGCACGCGCATGGCGCGCAGTCCGGCCCGTCCGTGCACGGTGACGGGCTCGGCGTCCGGTGGCGCGCCGACCGCGCTGAGGGGCTCGGACGGTCGCAACAGCACCGGGGTCAGCACCTGTTGCAGCCCCCGCCGCAGGGCCGCGTCGGCGAGGCCGCGCCGCAGGAGGCGCGCCGGATCCGGCCACGGGCCGGCGGAGGACGGCGGCAGCCTGCGCGGCACCGTCCGGTACCCGCGGACGCGGGCCACCTCACCGGCGAGTGCGGGGACACCGTCCAGGTCCGGGCGCCGGGCGTCCACGGTGAGGTGCAACGGGCCGTCGTCCGGGCGGGGCCCGACGGCCGTTCCGCCCGCGGTCAGCAGGGCGGTCAGGGTCGCGAGGTCGAGGTCCGGGTCGACCAGCCGGCGCAGTGCGCCGGGGTCGGGGCGCAGCACGCGCGGGGCGGGCGCCGCCGCTCCGGCCTGCCCGGCCGCCGTGACCGTTCCGCCCGCCCACTCGGTGACGAGCCGGGCCAGGCGGGCCACCGCGCGGTCGCAGGACTCCGGGTCGTGTCCGCGTACGGCGGGCGGTGCGTACGCGTCCGGCTCCTGGTCGTGCCCGGGCGCCCGGTGCCCCGCCGTCGGGTCGAGCCACCAGGCCCACACCAGCGTCGCGCGGCCGTCGGCGGGCACGGCGCCCGGCGGAGCGTCGTGTCCCAGCACGGCCAGCGTCCGTTCGCCCGCGGCCAGCACCGGGCTGCCGGGGGGCGTGCGGGGGCCGTCGGCGGTTGCCGGTCCGGCCCGCTCCGCGGTCCGCAGTCGCAGGCCGGTGAGGTCCAGTCCCCGGGCGTCGGCCGCGCCGAGGGGCTGACCCGTCTCCAGCCCGGCGTACGCCGCCAGGTCGGCCACCGTTCCGGTGAGCGGTACGCCCGCCGCGCGCAGCCGGTCCGCTGCCGCGTCGGGGAGCCGGACCGCGTGCGGGAGCCGGACGACGGCCGCCGCCACCCGCCCCGGGACGCCCTCGTCGGCGGTGAGCGCGAGCCCCTCCGGCAGGCGCGGCAGTTCGAGCGGGGCGAGCGCCGGGTGGCCCTCCCGGGCGCGGACTTCGGTTGCCAGGCCGCGTACGGATCCGAGGTGGGCCAGCGCGGGCGGCGGCTCCACCTCCACCGCGCGGTCGGCGTCCAGGACGGCGCGTGCGCCGCTGCCGTGGAGGGCGTCGAGCAGCGCCGCCCGGTCGAGGCGTCCGCCGCACTCCTGCTCCAGCCAGGCCAGGGGGATTCTCACGGTCGGTCGGTTCCTTTCTCCGACGGCGCGGCCGGCCGGCCGGCGTGGTCGAACTGCTCCAGCAGGCGCGGGTCGTTGACCAGCAGTTCCCGGATGTCGGTCAGCCCGTGGGTGAGCCTCATCAGGCGCTCGACGGAGCAGCCGAAGCTCAGCCCCACGACCCGGTCCGGGTCATAGCCCCCGGCGGTGAGCACGTCGTCGCGGAGCAGGCCGCCGGCTCCGATCTCGACGTGCCCGCGTCCCTCGCACTCGTCGCACCCCGGGCCGCAGCGCGGGCAGGCGACCTCGACGGCGAATCCCGGCGAGGCGAAGGGGTAGTCGCCGCGTCGTACGCGCCACGGGTGTCCCCGTCCGAACAGGCCGGACACCAGGCGGTCGAAGAGCCCCATGAGGTCGGGCAGGCCCGTGTCCGGCTGGACCACCAGTCCGTCGATCTGGGTGAACTGGGAGCCGGAGTAGGGGGAGGAGAGTTCGTTGCGGAAGCAGGTGCCCACGAGCAGGGTCCGCAGCGGACCGGGGGCAGCGGCCCGCATGGCCTGCGGGCCGCCGGAGGTCGCGTGCGTGCGCAGCACCAGGTCCGGTGCGGGGAAGAAGCTCAGCCGGGTCCGGGTCGGGTGGTCCCGCGGGTAGCCCAGCACGTCGAAGTTGTCGCCGGCCGATTCCAGCAGGGGCAGGTCGACGACGTCGAAGCCGAGGGGTGTGAACAGCTCTCCGATCCGGTCCACGAGGGCCGCCACCGGATGGGGACGCCCGGTGCGGGGCCCGGCGGGCGGCAGGCCGGGATCGCATCGGGCGTCGGCCACCGCCGGAGTCAGGACGGCGGGCGTCACTTCGTCCGGCACGGCGTCAGCTCGCCTTGCGGTAGACGCCGATGTGGTTCTCCGAGTAGGTGTCGTAGGGCACGTTGCCCCAGTCGCCCCAGCGCTCGCTGAGCTCCAGTCCGGCGATCCTGGCCATGAGGTCGAGTTCCGAGGGCCACGTGTAGCGCAGGAAGGCCGGGTAGAGCTTGATGCCGTCCTCCCGGATCTCGACGTGGTTCTCCTTGATGTGCTGGGTGGCCCGGTCGAAGGTGTCGGCCTCGATGCGCACGTGGTCGAGCCCGACGTCGTACACGTGGGCGCGGCCGTTGAAGCGGAAGCGCGTCGGGTCGGGGACGAACGTCTCCACGACGAACAGTCCGCCGGGCTCCAGGTGGGCCGCCACCGACTCGAAGCACTGGATCTGCTCTTCCTGCGTCTGCAGCGCGTACAGCGAGTTGAGCAGCAGGAAGACGAGGGAGTAGCGCCGCTCGGAGGTGAAGTCGGCGATGTTGCCGATGGACACCTCGATGGACTCGCCGCCGGGCTTCGTGCGCATCACGTCGACGATCTCCGGGGACGCGTCGAGCCCGTCGAGCTGCACGCCGCGCTGTGCGAGGGGGAGGGCGACCCGGCCGGTCCCGATGGCGAGTTCGAGTGCGCGGCCGCCGCCCGCGCGCTTGGCGAGGAACTCGACGGCGCCCTCGGGCTCCGGCCAGTCGATGTGGTCGTACACGTTCTTCCAGCGGGGGCCGTACGTTTCGGGCTTCCACTCGGTCATGGAGGGGACCTCTCTCGTGGTGGGTCGTGGGCCGGCCCGGTCGGTGACGGGCCGGCGGGGGCGTGGCAGGCCGGCCGGCGGGGCGCCGGCGGGCGTGCGGGGTGGGGCGCGGGCGGTCAGGAACCGAGGACGCGCAGCTCGTGGTGGGCGAGGAGCAGGCGGTCCTCGACCTCGTCGGCGTGCGGGCCGGTGGCCATGACGTAGCCGACCCGTCCGTAGAGGTCCTCCGGCGGGGGCGTCACGGTCTCCCCGCGCGGGCGGAGCTCGCTGATCTCGTGGATCCAGGGGCGGCTGCGCAGGGTGGCGGCCTCGGCCAGGCCGTCGAAGCGCTGACGGGACCGGGGGTAGAGGAAGCGGATGCCGGCCGCGCGGTCCCCGCTGGAAACGGTGCGCGGAGGTCGGCCCAGGGCTGCGGAGACGAGCAGCGAACCGAGCCGCACGCCGCGGGCCAGTTCGACGATGCGGGAGGCGATGTCGCCGCCCGGTCGTGCGTTCAGCTCGATGATGCGCGGGCCGGCCGGGGTCATCTTCACCTCGACGTGGGCCACGGTGCGGTCGATGCCGGCGGCGAGGACGCTGCGGCAGGCGAGGTCGAAGCCCTCGGTCATCTCGGCCGGGCCCAGGGTGCCGTTGCCGGTGATGAAGCCCGCCTCGACCGGATAGGGGTCGTACGCCCAGATCTTGCGCGCCCAGGAGACCGGGGTGGCCGTGCCGTCGCGCACGAGGCAGTCCACGTCGAATTCGAAGCCCTCCAGGAATTCCTCGACGAGGATTCCTTCGCTTTCCAGGCCCATCTTGTCCGCGTGCAGGGCCGCGTCGAAAGCGGCGTCGAATTCGGATGCGTCGTCCACCCGGCGGACCCCGGCGCTGCCGGACAGGCCCCGCGGTTTGACCATCAGCGGGTAGCCGATCTCGCGGGCGGCCCGCCGTGCCGCGTCGAGGTCGTGGACGAGCAGGGAGCGGGTCGGTGAGATGCCGGTCTCGCCCAGCAGGGTGCGCTGGCGGTGCTTGTCGCGGGCCAGTTCGGCCGCCGCCACCGGCACGCCCGGCAGCCCGAGGGTCCGGGCCAGGCGGGCCGCGGTGACCACCATGGTTTCCTCGTACGTCACCACGGCCGCGACCCGGCGCCGGTCCAGGAGGGTCTTCGCGGCCCGCAGCGCGTTCTCGTCGGTGTCGCCGGCGGCGGCGTCGAAGACCCCGGCCGCCTGGACCAGGTGCCGCTGCCAGGTCACCGGTTCGGGGTTGAGCAGCAGCAGGTCGGCGTCCGCGGCCATCTGGGCGAGCAGGCGTTCGTGGCCGGCGCGGTAGCCCGACCCCACGACGAGCAGCGTTTCGCGGCTGCCCGCACTGTCGTGTGTCACGTGCGTTCCTCTCGGTCCGATCGCGTCGGGCGGTGTTCGGACGGGGTGGGGTGATACAGAGTCAAGTATCTCCATGACTACTTGTCAAGATGAGTCAGTAATGGAGTCACTAATCATTTTCGCGGGCGTTCCTGCTGCTGCGTCCTCACGGAAGCGGGCACAGGGTGCGGACCGTCGGGGCCGGCGCCGCGCCGTGCGCGCCGCCCTCCGGTACGGCGAGGGCGAGGGCCGCGCGATGCCCGGGCGGGAGGTCGAGGTCGGCGAAGGCCCACCCGCGGGGCGTCGGCGCCGGCCCCCTCCCGTCCGCCGCGAGGCCCGCGGCCAGTCCCACGCACTCGCGGGCCAGCCCGCCGGGCAGTCCCGTACCGATGCCCTTCAGGTACGCCTCCTTGCGCACCCAGCAGCTCAGGAAGCCCTCCTCCCGCCGTGCGGGCGGCAGTTCGGCGAGCGCCGCGCGCTCGGCCGGGTGCAGGCGGCGGATCATGCCGTCGAGCGGGCTGTCCGGGTGGCGGAAGGCCCGCGACTCGACGTCGACGCCCACAGGGACGGCGGCGAGCGCCACGACGGCCAGGCCGCCCGAGCGGGACAGCGAGAACTCGACGGGCGGCGCCCCGCCGGCCAGCCTGGGCCGTCCGTGCGGCTGCGCGCAGTGCGGCAGTCCACAGGTCTCCCGGGTCAGCCGCACCGCGCGGGGCGCGATGCCGAGACATCCGCCGAGGACGGTCCGCAGCGCGAGGTGCGAGGCGACGTAGCGGCGTCGCGCGCGCTCGTCGCGGAACGCCGCCGCCCGCGCGCTCTCCCGGCGGTCGAGCACGCCTTCCGGGCTCCCGTAGGAGACGGACTCCAGGGGGACGACCCAGACGGCCGCCTCGCCCTGCCCGGGCAGATCTCCGGGTACGGGCCGTCCCTGCGGCGGCTGCGCGCGCCGGGGGGACGCGGGGGACGCTGTCTCTTCTACGGTGCCGCCTCCTTGCTCGCAGGGGCGGCCTCGGGACGGCGGACGCTGCGGCCGCGGAACGAGAGCAGGGCGTACAGCGCGAGGCCGTAGCCGCCGAGTTGCAGGGCGAGGTAGCTCCACACCCCGCCTCCGTCCACCACCGGCAGCAGCACCAGCGGCGCGACGAACGCGCCGAGTCCGTGGGCGAGGGACGTGGCCGCGGCGTAGCTCTCCAGCCGCTCCGGCGGGGCGGTCAGCGTGACGAGCGGCTGGACGCTCGGCGCGATCAGGCATTCGCCGACGGCGAAGACCAGCCCGAACAGCGCGCCGAACAGGAGTCGCGCGCCGGCCCCGGGCACCAGCACGGCGGCCGTCAGGGCCCCCATCGCCACCACCCAGACCAGGATGGCCGCCGTCAGCGCGGCGACGTACCCGATCCGTTCGATGACCCGCAGGGCGAGACCCTGGAAGGCGATGACACCGACGGTGTTGCAGGCGATGACGACGCTGATGGCGGAGACGGACAGGTCCGCGTTCCGCAGGATCGCGGGAACCACGGTGTCCACCTGGGCGATGCCGAAGACGACCAGGGCCGTTTGCAGGAGGAGCAGCCGGAGGAACACCGTGTCGCGCAGCGCCGTGCCCCGGCCTCCGCCGTCGTCGCGGACCGCGGCGTGACCCGCCCCGTCCGCACCCGGCTCGGCGGGCCGTCGCTCCGCCCGCCGCAGGCGGACGAGGACGGCCCCGTGCAGCAGGTAGCTGACCGCGTTGGCGACCAGGCACAGGACGTACCCGGCCGCGCCGAGGTGTTCCACGGCCTGGCCGCCGAGCAGTGCGCCGACGGCCACGGTCAGCGCGGAGATCCGGTGCTGCCCCGACAGGACGCGGCTGAGTTCGGAGGTGCCGAAGACCTTGGTGAGCAGCGGCGTCTGCACCGCGTAGTACGCGCCCGTGCCCGCCCCGGCGAGGCAGGCCGCGGGCACGGTGGAGGCCATCGAGTCCGCCGCCGCCAGCCAGGCCGCGCCGGCGGCCTGGAGGACGGTGGCTCCGATCGCGGACAGGCCGGGGCCGTAGATCTTCCCGACCCTGCCGGCGAGCGGGTTGACGACGAGGCCCGCCATCGCGAACAGCGCGAAGTACAGGGAGACGCCGGAGGTGGGCAGACCGAGCGTCTCCCGGAGGTAGGCCACCATGAGCGGCAGCACGAGGCCGGTGCCGAAGGTGGTGGCGGCCCATCCGGCGAGGAAGCCCCGGTAGAGGGGCAGCGGCTTCCTGCGTGCCGCCCTCCTCACCGGTCCGCCCCCGTACGGCGGCGTTCACGCTCCGGCATCGGACGCTCCCGCCAGGGCCCCGGTGCGGACCGAGGCGATCATGTCGAGGGCCTCGTACGGGTCGGAGGCGATCCGGACCGGCGCGGCGTCGCGGACGAACCCGCGCCGCAGGAGTCCGTCGACGACCCGCAGCAGCGGGTCCCAGTCGGCGTCCACGTCGACGAGCACGAGCGGGCCGACCCGCTGTCCGAGGGCCGCCATGGACACCACTTCGAGGATCTCGTCGAGGGTGCCGTAGCCGCCGGGCAGCGCGATGAAGGCGTCCGAGCTGTCGATCATGATGCGTTTGCGTTCCAGCAGGTCGGCCGTCAGGACGATCTCCTGCGGTGGCAGGTCGTCCCCCATCTCCTTGTTGCGCAGGAACTCGGGGATGACGCCCAGGACGGGCGCACCCCCCGCGGCGGCGGCCCGGGCCACCTCTCCCATCAGGCCGATGCCGCCGGCGCCGTACACGAGCCGGTGGCCCCGGGCGGCGATGAGGCCGCCCAGTGAGGACGCCGTCCGCGCGTAGCGCGGCGAGGGCCCCGGGGACGCGCCGCAGAAGACACCGATGGACAGGGGGTGTTCAGAGGTATCCATAGCTGAGCCAGCCTCCGTCGACGACCAGGGTCTGGCCGTTGATGTAGTCGGCCTCCGGGGAGGCCAGGAAAAGGACCGGGCCGACGATGTCCTGCGGCCTGCCGCGCCGGCCGGCGGGAATGCGCCCGACGATGGCGTCCTCGGCGAGTGCGGCCGGGTGCGGGGTCTCGATGCGGATCATGCCGGGGGCCACCGCGTTGACGTTGACGCCGCGCGGCGCCCACTCGACGCCCAGGCTGCGGGTCAACTGCAGGACGCCGCCCTTGCTCGCCGCGTACAGCGCCCGTTCGGGGAACGCGGTGTACGACAGCAGCGAGCAGAAGTTGACGATCTTTCCGTGGCCCTGCTCCAGCAGGTGCCTGCCGAAGACCTTGCAGGTGAGGAAGGTGCCGATGACGTTCGTGTCCAGCAGGGCGCGGGCGTCGTCCACGGAGAACTCCGTGGACGGGCCCAGGTCGAACAGCCCGGCCGCGTTGACGAGCACGTCCACGCCGCCGAAGGTCTCGGTCACCCGCTCCGCGCACCGCTGTACCTGCCGCTCGTCCCCGACGTCGGCCGGCAGCGCGAGGCTCTCGGCTCCGAGGGCCTCGATCTCCGCGGCCACCGACTCCACCTGGGCGGCGGTGCGGGCCATCAGGGCGACCCGGGCTCCGCGCTCGGCGAAACCGAGCGCGACGGCGCGTCCGATGCCCCGGCCGCCCCCGGTGACGACGACGCGCATCAGCGGGCCCGGAATTCGCCGAACCAGTGCAGCTGGTCCGGCTTGGTGCGGGTGGGGACGTTGCGGTAGACGTACAGGCCCACGCAGGTGAAGCGGTCGGAGCGGAAGGTCCCGAGGATCTCGTCGCTGGTGATGCGGCGCGGTCCGGTGCCCTCGACCATGTGGTCGGAGAAGGAGTTGAGAAGGAAGAGCCCGCCCGGCTTCAGCAGGCGGTGCACCTCGTCGGCGTACCGCTCGCGGGCCTCGTCGCGCATGTTGTGAAAGACGAACGAGTCGGTAACCACATCGGCCGAGCTGTCCGGGAGCGGCACGTCGAGCACGTCGCCCTGGACGAACTCCGCCGTGGCTCCGGCGAGTTCGGCCCACTTGCGGGCGCGGGCGATCGCGTCGGCCGACAGGTCGACACCCGTCACGTCGAGTCCCTGCACCGAGAGGAACACGGCGTCGACGCCCGGGCCGCTGCCCAGGTCGACGAGGCGCTGGCCGGGCTTGAGGGTGCCGTCGATGACGCGCTTGACGAGTTCGAGGCCCGGGGAGGCGTTGAACCAGGAGAGCTTGGCGAGCGGCTCGTCGGAGTACACGGAGGAGAAGGTGTCGGTCCAGCTCTGGGTGAAGGCCTTCATGCGGTCGGCTCCTTGGTCGTGCCGCGCGGTGCGGCGGGGTGGTCGACGACGAGGCGCACGTAGCCGGGCACGGCCGGGCGGCGCTCGTCGGGGAGGGAGAGGACGACGAGGTCGTCCGTACGGGACTCGACGGTGAATCCCGCGAACCGGTAGGTGACGAGCATCTGCCGGTTGCGTTCGGTGGGCCGGAAGAGGGCGACGGTGCCGGCCCCGTGCGCGGCGGCCAGCCGGGCGACGGCGGCGATCAGGGTGGAGCCGACGTTGCGGCCCATCACCCGGCACGACATCAGCAGCAAGCGGATCGTCCACGGGGACACGGCGCCGGCGGGCCGGTCCGCTTCCGTCGCCGCGTCCGGCCGGCCCGTGCCGATGACGGCGAGGCCGATCGTTCCGTACGTGCCGAAGCGGTCGTCGAGTTCGGCGACGAGCACGCGGTGGTCCGGGTGCCCGGTCAGCGACGCGAGCTCGGCCTCGTCGAAGGTGATGCCGGTGGTGTTGAGCTGGTGGGTGCGCTGGGTCAGTTCGGCGGCGCGGGCGAGGTCCGCGGGAGTCGCCTCGCGGACGCGCAGGGTCATGTCGAGCGAACGCAGGAACTCCTCCCCCGGCCCGTCGAACGCCACTTCGTGGCTGCGCCGCCTGCTCTCCGCCAGGTACATCGACCGGCGGCGGCGCGCGTCGTCGGTGACCCGTGCGGGCAGCACGCCGCCCCCGGCGACCAGGGCGTGCAGCTCCTGCCTGGTCATGCACCGCACCTGGGGCAGCTCACTGGCCACTTCGGCCCGCTCGAACTCCGAGTCGTCCACGAACAGCACGCTGTCGGGGGAGATGTTCAGCTCCCGGATGACGGCGCGCAGCGAGGCGGACTTCGCCGACCAGCCGACCTGCGGGTACAGGAAGTACGCGTCGAGACCGAAGGCGCGCAGCCGCTCGGCGACCGGGCCCGGCTCGTTGCGGCTGGCGACGGACTGGAGGATGCCGTGCTCGTCGAGGGTCCGGACCAGCCTCCGGTTGGCCTCGGGGACGGCGAGGTCGTCGCCTTCGAGGAGCGTGCCGTCCCACAGGGTGTCGTCCAGGTCCCAGACCACGCACTTGACCTGCGGGGCGGCCGGGTTCTGCGGCTCAGTGCGCTGCACGGGCGTCGTCCTCTCCCCGGTGCGCCGCCGTCCGGACCGGGGCGCGGTCCGGGGTGCCGGCCCGGCCGCGCAGGAGGTCGGCGGCGACGATGTCCTGGAGCACCTCGGTCGGTCCTTCGATGACCTCGTGGACGCGCGCGGCGGCGTGCAGCCGGGCCAGCGGGTGGTCCTCGGCCTGTCCGGCCGCGCCGAGGAGCCGCGAGGCGGTGGCCGTGGTGCTGCTCGCCGCGCGGCTGGCCAGCAGCTTGGCCCGGGCGACGGTCACCGCGGCGGCCGGTTCACGGTCCTCGACCTCGTGGGCGGTCTGCCGTACGTACCGGGCGGCGGCGTCGGTGGCGAGCGCGGCGTCGGCCAGCAGCCCCCGGACGAGTTGCCGGTCGCCCAGGGTGGCTCCGCCCTGGGCGCGGGTGGCGGCGTGGTCGGCGGCGAGGCGCAGGGCGGCCTCGGCGACGCCCACGGCGCCGGCGGCGACGTACAGCCTGCCCAGCGTCAGGCAGGACGTCACGACGAAGGGGATCCCGAAGCCGGGGCGGCCGATCGCACGGCCGGCCGGTACCGTGACGCCGTCGAACGTGACGCGGGCGAGCCGCGCGGCGCGCAGCCCCGCGGTGACCGGTTCCGCGCCGACGTGTACGCCCGCTCCGGCGTCGACCAGCGCGCAGCTGCCGCGCCCCGCCGTCCTGCCGAAGACGAGGTACGCGTCGGCGATCTGGCCGAACGACAGCCAGCGCTTGGTGCCGGTGACCCGCAGGGTGTCGCCGTCGCCTTCGATGGTGGTGGTCAGGGCGCCGGTGTCCGCGCCGGCCTCCTGCTCGGTGAGCGCGAACGCGGCGAGGATCCGGCCCGTCGCCAGGTCGGGCAGCAGCGTGTCGCGCAGCCCGGGGGCGGCCCAGCGGCGCAGCGCGTGGCAGACCATGGCGTGGACGACGAGCAGGCTGTGCAGGCTGGGCGAGGCTGCGGCCACCAGGCGGTGCACGTCGGTGACGGCGGCGAGCGGGGTTCCGCTGCCGTCGTGGGCGGTGTCCACGGTCAGGCCGAGGAGTCCGAGGCCGGCCAGTTCGTCGATGTCCTCGCGCGGTACGGCCCCCGCGCGTTCCCAGGCCGTGGCCCGGGCGGCGAACGCGGGATCGCGCAGGGCCTCCAGGAGGGCTGCGGGTGCGGAGCCGGTCACGAGGCCGCCAGCCTGCGCTGGACGAGCCCGGCGAGGCCCCGGATCGAGTCGAAGTTGACGAGTTCGAGGTCCTCGTCGCCGATCTCGATGGAGAAGGTGCGCTCGACGAAGTCGACCATCTGGACGGCGGCCACGGAGTCGAGGACGCCGTCGGAGATCAGCGGGCGGTCGTCCGTGATGCCGGGACGCCCGCTGAGCCGGGCGATGAACTCCCGTACGGTGGACGTCACTTCTTCGGGGGTGCGGGACCGGGGGGAGGTGGTGTGCGGGGAAGCCATGGTTCAGTTCCCGTCGTAGGAGTAGAAGCCGCGGCCGCTCTTGGTGCCGAGCAGGCCCTGGTCGACCATCCGGCGCAGCGCCGGATGGGTGGCGAACTCGTCGGTTCCGTAGTGGTCGTGCAGCACCTCCAGGGTGCGGACGACGGTGTCGATGCCGATGAGGTCCGCGGTGCGCAGCGGCCCCGAGGTGTGACCGAGGCAGCCCTTGAAGAGGTCGTCGACCTGGCTCGGGGTGGCCACGCCGTCCGCGACGACGGCGGCGGCGAGGTTGACGACCGGCATGAGGACGCGGTTGATGACGAAGCCGGGGGCGTCCCGGACGACGACGGCCTCCTTGCCCAGGCGCCGCAGCATGAGGTCCACGTCCCGCATCGCCGCGTCGGAGGTGTCCTCGCCGCGGATCACCTCGACCATGCCGATCCGGTCGACCGGGTTCATGAAGTGGACGCCGACGACGCGGCCCGGGTCGGCGAGCTGTTCCGCGAGCCGGCCGATGGGAACGGCGGAGGTGTTGGCGGCGATGGTCGTGCCGGGGGCGAGGACCTTCTCCAGCTCCGGGTAGAGGGCTCGTTTCGCCTCCTCCGACTCGGTGGTGTTCTCCACGACGAGGTCCACGCCGCTCAGGGCCGCGAGGTCGGTGGAGGGGCGGATGTCCGGTGCGGGCGCCGCCGCGGCGCCGAGGAGGGTGGCGAGCCGCTGGTGGCGGCGGACGGCGGCGCGGGCCGTGTCGAGTGCGGCGGGGTCGGAGTCGACGAGCGTCACCGCGTACCCGGCCGCCGCGGCGGCGTGGGCGACGCTGGCTCCGATGACTCCGGCTCCGAGCACTCCGATGGTGGGTGGGGTCATGGCGTCCGGCTTTCGTTGTCGATGGGCTCCGGTCGCTGTTGCTCCGGGGTGGCCAGCCAGTCCTCCACCTCGCGCGTCATGCCGCCGAGCGTGGCGGAGGCGAAGACGACCGAGGAGGGCACGGCTCTGCCGGTGAGTTCCGCCAGGCCCGAGATGAGGTGGACGCCCATCAGCGAGTCCCCGCCGAGGTGGAAGAAGTGGTCCTCGGGGTGGACCTGGCGCAGGCCCAGGAGCAGACGGAAGCGTTCCGCGAGGAACCCGGCCACGGTCGAGGGCGTCCCCGGCTCCGCCGCCAGCTCCGGCCGGTGCTCCGGTACGCCGTCCCCTCCGCCGGTGGCCGCGACCGCGCCGCCCGCCGGGGCGGACGCGCGGTGCCCGAAGGGGTCGGCGGGCGGCGCCGTGTCCGGCAGGTACCTGCGCCGCACCAGGCTGCGGGTCGGCAGCGCGGTCCTGCGCCGGGGGGCCGGGTGCAGGCGCTCCCAGTCGGCTTCGACGCCGTGGGTCCACAGTTCCCCGAGGGCCTCCAGCAGGATCTGCCGGTCGGGAGCGTGCTCGTAGGACTGCCGTACGGTCCGGACGCACACGGCGTCCGGGTCGCTCTGCCCGATCCACGGGCGGGCGGTGCCGGGACCGACCTCGACGAGGACGCGGTGGCGGGCCAGGACCAGCCCGGCGGCCGTGCGGAACCGGACGCGGCCGACCATGTGGTCGCGCCAGTAGGAGGGCCCGGGCACCTCTCCGTCGAGCCAGCCGCCGAGGACGCTGGAGGCGATCGGAATGCGCGCCGGAGCGAGCGGTACGTCGCGCAGGTCCTCGCCGAGCAGGTCGGCGGCCCGCGTGAGCTGGGGGGTGTGGAAGGGGTGCGCGGTGTCCACCGGGAGGACGGTGAAGCCGTCGCCGCGCAGCCGCTCGGCGAGTGCGGCGATCGCGGCCGGCCGCCCGGAGAAGACGCAGTGCCCGGGGGCGTTGTCGGCGGCGAGCCAGGTGTCGTCGGCGGCGTACCGCTCGACGTCGGCGGCGGAGGCGAGGACGCCGAGCATGGCGCCCTCCCCGGCCGTCACGACGAGGTCGGCGCGGCGGGCCACGGCCGCCATGGCGTCGTCGAGGCCGATGACGCCGGCCAGCACGGCGGCCACCCACTCCCCCAGGCTGTGCCCGAGGAGGGCCGCGGGCCGGATGCCGAGGTCGATGAGCGTGCGGGCCATGGCGTGTTCGAGGCAGAACAGCGACAGGTGCACCTGGCGCAGCTCGCGCCGGGGCGGTCGGCCGGCGCCGTCCCGGCGCAGCAGGGCGCGCAGGTCGACGCGGCCTGCGTCGCCGGAGGGGCGCTCACGCGGTGCGGCGAAGGACCGGCCGACGGCCCCGTCCGTGAGCTCGTCGGCGATCGTGACGGCGGTCCGCAGGTGCGCCGCGAAGACGGGGTCGGTGCGGGCCAGGTCGGCGCCCATGCCGGGGTAGTGGCTGCCGATTCCCGGCAGGACGAAGACCACCTCGGGCGGCCCCGCCGGCGCGCGCCCGCGCTGCACGCGCAGCCGGTCGGCCGCGAACGCCGTCCCGGTCCCGCCCTCGGGGGTGATGACGGCGTAGCCGCGGTGCGGGTGGCGGTGGCGTGCGGTCTGCGTGGTCCAGGCGGTGTCGGCCGTGCGCGACGGGGTGCGGTCGAGGTGCTCGCGCACGGCGGCGAGGTCGGCGTCCAGGGCGTCGGGGTGGTGGCTGGAGAGCAGCACCAGCTCCGTGCCCCCCGCCCCCTCCCCGGCGGCGCGCGGGCGGGTCGGGGCCTCTTCGAGGACGACGTGGCAGTTGGTCCCGCCGAGGCCGAAGGCGCTCACTCCGGCGCGCCGGGGGCGGTCCGCGGCGGCCGGCCAGTCCAGGGCCTCCCCCAGCGGCCGCAACGGCCCGTCCGTACGGGCGAGATCGGCGGGCAGCCGCTCGAAGTGCGGGGTGGCGACGAGCCGCCCGTGCCACAGCGACAGCACCGCCTTGACGAATCCGGCGAGACCCGCGGCCTCCCGCAGGTGGCCGAGCCCGGCCTTGGCGGCGCCGACGCGGACGGGGCGGCGCACGTCGGCGAAGACCTCCCCGAGCGCGGCCCACTCGGCGGCGTCACCGATGCGGGTCCCGCTGCCGTGCGCCTCGACGTAGTCGATGTCCGCGGGTGCGAGTCCGGCGACGTCCAGCGCGGCCCGGATGACCTCGGCCTGCGCGGCCGGGTCGACGCCCGCGAAACCGGACTTGCCGGAGCCGTCGTTGTTCATGGCCGTGCCGCGGACAACGGCCCAGACGTCGTCGCCGTCGCGCACCGCGTCGGCGAGGCGCTTGAGCACCACGGCGCCGGCGCCGTCTCCGGGGACGGAGCCGCCCGCCGCGCGGTCGAAGGGCCGGCACACGCCGTCCGGCGAGCCGATGCCGCCGAGCGGTGCGTCGTAGCCGCCCGGCGCCGGCACCCGTACGGAGGCGACGCCGGCGACGGCGAGGTCGCTGCCGTGGCCGAGCAGGTCCTGTACGGCGAGGTGGACGGCGGTCAGCGCGGTGGAGCAGGCGGACTGCACGGTCACGGCGGCGCCGTGCAGGCCGAGCCGGTAGGCGACGCGGGTGGCGGCGTAGTCGCCCCGGTTGGTGACCTCCAGGGCCTGGGCGTCGACCCCGGGGCGCCCCGCGAGCGCGGCGGCCACCCAGCGCTCGTAGTCGTTGTGGCCGACACCCGCGTAGACGCTGACGGCCGGGGTGCGGACGCGGTCGACGTTCGCGGCGGCCAGCGCTTCGTCGGCGGCCTCCAGCAGCAGGCGGTGCTGCGGGTCCAGGAGCAGGGCCTCGGAGGGGGCGATGCCGAAGCGCGCCGGATCGAAGTGGGCGGGCCGCGGGATCGAGCCGTAGGCCGGGACGAACGAGCCGGTGGTGCGCGCACGCCGGGTGATGCTGTCCTCGCCCGCGGCGAGGATCTCCCAGTAGCGGTCGAGGCTGTCGCAGCCGGGCAGGCGCACGGCCATGCCGACGACGGCGACGGCGTACTCGTCGTCCGGAGCCGCGGCCGGAGCCGGGGCCTGAGCCGGGTTCGGAGGTGGATTCGTGGCCGGATCCGGGTTCGGGTGGCCGGGCAGGGGCGCTTTCATCTCGGTTCGCCTCCTTCGGACGGGCGGGTGCGGGTACGGGCGGGCGGGGCGGCGCTCCCGCGCTGCGGCGGTCGCCGCCGTTCGGCGGGGCGGCGCACCGGAACGGTGGCGGGGCCGGAGCCGGAGCCGACACCGGTGCCGGTGCCGGTGCCGGTGTCGCGGCGCTCGGACGCCTCGCCGAGGAGACGGGCGTGGCCGCGCGGGGTGCGGGCGGCGAGGACGGCGGCCAGGGCGATCTCGTGTCCGCAGGCCGACTCCAGTGAGCCGCGCAGCAGCATCAGGCGCAGGGAGTCGCCGCCCAGGTCGAAGAAGTCGTCGTCGATGCCGACGGCGTCCAGGCCGAGGACGCGCGCCACCAGTGCGGCGGCCCGTTCCTGGTCGGGGGTGGCGGGCGGGGCGTACGGGACGTCGAGGGCGGGTCGGGTGCGCGGGGGGACGCGCAGCGCCTTGCGGTCGATCTTGCCGCTGCCGAGGAGGGGCAGGGCGGGGACCGAGGCCAGGTGCGCGGGCACCATGAAGTCCGGCAGCCGGGCGGCGAGGTGGTCGCGCAGCCGCTCGGGCGGCACCTCGTCGCCCTCGGGTACGACGTAGGCGACGAGGACGGCGCCCTGGTCGGGGTCCGGGGTCCCCACCACGGCCGCGTTGGCGACCCCCGGGTGTGAGCGCAGCACGGCCTCCACCTCGGCGGGCTCCACCCGCTGCCCGCGCACCTTGACCTGGTCGTCGGCGCGTCCGACGTACTCGACCTGGCCGTCGGGCAGGTGGCGGGCCAGGTCCCCGGTGCGGAAGAGGACCGCGGGCCCGGCGGGGTCCAGCCGGTTGGGCCGGAAGCGCTCGGCGGTCAGGTCGGGGCGGCCGAGGTAGCCGTCGGCCAGTCCGGGGCCGCCGGTGTGGATCTCCCCGACGACACCGGGGGGTACGAGCCGGCCCGCCGCGTCGCAGAGGTAGATCCGCATGTCCAGCGGGACGCCGACGACCGTGCCGGCCGCCCGCTCCGGGCGGGGGACGGTGAGCGGTCCGGTGCGGTGGCACACGTAGTCGGCCTCGCTGAGGGTGTACGTGTTGTGCACCGCGAAGCCGAGGCCGCGCAGTTCGTCCTCGAGGTCCTGTCCGAGCGCCTCCCCGCCGACGAAGACGTGGCGCAGCGCGGGCGCCGTCCGGAAGGCGGGCTGGGTGAGCAGCAGCCGCAGCATCGAGGGCACGAAGCTGACCGTGGTGATGCGCTGGTCGCGGATGAGTTCCGCGAGGTAGCGGTCGTCGCGGTCCTTGCCGGGCGCTGCCAGCACCGCCGTGCCGCCGGTCGCCAGCGGCCACGCGAACTCGCGGAAGCTGACGGGCGACTTGAGCAGGTGCCGGTCGTCCGGCCCCATGGCGTACATCCCCTGCTCCAGCCGGATGCGGGAGGTGTGCATGCGGTGCGGGCGGACGACGCCCTTGGGGGCGCCCGTGCTGCCGGAGGTGAACAGGACGTAGGCCGTGGTGTCGGGACGGGCCCGGTCCTCGGATGCGCCGGCCCGGTCGTCGGGTGCGCCGGCCCGGTCGTCGGGTACGTCAACCCCGTCGTCGGGCGCGCCGGCCCGGTCGCCGGGCACCGGCTCACGGAGGAAGGCGGCCGCGTCAAGGGCGCGGCCGGCGACGGCGCGGTGCCCGGACGCGGTGGTGAGCGTCGCGACGGGCGCCGTGAGGCGGAGGATCTCCTCGGCGCGCAGGTCCGGCAGGTGCGGGTCGAGGTGGACGAATCCGGCGCCGGCCTTCCAGATGCCGAGGACCGCGGTGAAGAGGGTGAGGTCCCGGTCGCCGGTCAGTACGACGAGGGCGCCGGGCCGGTCCACGTGCGGGCGCAGCCGGTGGGCGAACCGGTCGGAGGCGGCGTCGAGTTCGCCGTACGTCAGCTCGGCGGCGCCGTCCCGCAGGGCGATCGCGTCGGGGGTGCGGGCGGCCTGCTCGCGGATCATGCGGTGCAGGGTGGTGTCCGCATGGGGGGTGTGCGGCGCGTTCCAGGTGTCCAGCAGCAGTTCCCGCTCGTCCTCCCCGAGCAGCTCGACGGTGCCCGCGGGGGCCTGGGGCCGCTCCGCCGCGTGGTGGGCGAGGAGCGCCAGGTGCGCCGCCACGCGCCCGGCGGTGGCGGTGTCCACGAGGGTGCTGTCGTAGGTGAGGCACAGGTCCGGGCCCTCGGCGGCGGCGGTCCACACGGGGCGCCCGAGCGCGGCCGGCAGGGTGGCCGGGCGGGCCGGCAGGACGGCCGCGTACGGTTCGCCGGCGGCCGGCGGCCCCGCGGCGGCGGGACGCGCCGCCCCGGTGAGGGCCGCCAGGGTGGCGGACTCCTGGTCCTCGGCGCGGACGTAGCGCACCGGGGTGTCGCCGGCGGCGCCGAAGACGTCCCAGCCCGCTCCGTACCGGTGGAGCAGCAGGTGACTGAGGGCGGCGAGCGCCAGATGGCCGTCCGGGCCGCCGAGCAGGGTGGCCGCCGGCGCGGACAGCGGGGCCGTGCACCGCTCGAAGTGCGGCTTCCCGGCGCCGGGCGTGCGGTGGGGCAGGACGAGCATCAGTGCCCCCCGCCCGTCGCCGCACCCGCGGCGACCCTGCGGTGCAGCACGGAGCGGGCGGCGGCCATGCCGGTGGCCGCCCCGTACGTGATGCCGATGATCTTCGAGGAGCTGTCGCCGACGAAGTAGAGACCCGGCACGGACGACTCCAGGTCGTCGGAGAGGTCCAGGTCGGGAAAGAGGCGTTCGACGACGGGCGCGGCGACCGTGGAGGTGCCCGGGACCAGCCCCGGATGGAGGGTGTTGAGCCGGTCGACCATGGTGAGGACGTCCCGGACGGTGGACGCGGGCAGGCAGTCGCGCAGGTCCCCGTGGTGGTAGTTGATGAGGCTGGTGGTGAGCGGTCCCTCCGGTGCGGGCCGTCCGGACAGCTGGTCGACGGTGCTGACGACGGGCTTGCCGCCGCCGTACGTCGCGACGCGCCTCGCGAAGGCGGCGGCGTGGTCGGTGCCGTCGGTCCCCTCGGGCAGGTCGACGGTGGTGAGGACGCCGAGGTTGGACTTGGTCGTGGGCTGGTTCAGGCAGTGCTGCCCGTCGAGCGCGACCGCGTCGAGGAAGCCGTACTGCATGACCCGGCCGCCCTCGCACACGCAGAACGTCCGGACCGAGTGGCCCTCTTCGTTGAGGAACGACAGTTTGGGGTTGTGACAGCCGTCCAGGAGGGGCGCCAGGTCGTCTCGGCCGGCTTCCAGCCGCACGCCCAGGTCGACGCGGCTGCTGGGCCGGTGGCGCACGCCGATGCGCCCGGCGAGGTCACGGACCCAGGGCAGGCCCAGCTTGCCGACGCCGACGATGACGTCGTCCGCCCGGAACCCGGCGGGCCCGTCGGGCGTGTCGGCGCGTACGTGGAACCCGCCGCCGGTCAGCGGCTCGACGTCGGTGGCCCGGTGGTGGAGCAGGACGCGCCCGCCGCCGCGCTCCAGTTCCTCCTTGAGGCGGGCGATGACGACGAGGGAGTCGTCCACCGTGACGCTCTGCGAGTACGCCGTGTCGACGTGCTGGAAGACGGTGCCGTCGCCGAGCAGGGAACCGGCCGTCTGCCGGGGCGGCCCGGCCGGCGGGAGCCCGAGCTCGTAGAGGACGCGGTACGCCTCCGAGATGAGGTCCTGTGCCCGGTCGAAGGAGCCCAGCGCGCGCTCCAGGCCGCTGTAGGAGCGGACCGTCCCGTCGGGCGCCGACTCGATCTTGGAGCGGGTCAGCGAGGAGATGTACCCGAGGTTGGTGTCGAAGTGGAAGGCCGCGCCGCCGAGTCCGGTGAGGCAGGTGCAGCGCGGGCACTGGAGGCGGAACTTCTCCGCGTCGCGGACCGTCCGCCCGTTCATGCGCGCCACCAGGCGGGGGCACAGGCTTTCGATCATGTCGCCGCCCGCTTCGAGGAGGACGACGCGACGGCCCGCCCTCACCAGGGTCAGCGCGGCGAACAGGCCCGCGGGCCCGCCGCCGATGACGACGGTGTCCGTGCGGGTGGTGCGGTCCTGATCAGACATGGATGCTCCCGTGGGCCGCGGGCCGCCGCTCCAGATAGCGTTCGACGAAGGTGCGGTAGAAGAGACGGCTGGTGTCGCGGCCCTCGGCCTCGATGCGCTCGATCAGCCACTGGCAGGTGAAGGGCAGGAGGTCGAGGACGCGGCCGGGGTGCTGTCCGGTGAGCGTCGCGTAGTGGTCCAGCCCCCGCTCCAGTACGGACCGGAACCAGTGGTCCGAGCCGAAGACCTGGTCGTACAGCCAGTCGAAGCCGCGTTCCGGGTAGTCGGGGAAGACCGGGAGGGCGGTGGTGACGAGCAGGTTCACGACGTCCATGGCGGCGATGCCGGTGGCGCGGTAGTCCTCGAAGTCCAGCACCCGGGCCGACCCGTCGCGGGCGTCGTAGCGCACGTTCCAGGGGCCGAGGTCGCCGTGGGTGGGCGCCAGCAGGGCCGTCCGCAGCGCCTCGTCGGCGTACGGGACGCCGAACTCCGGGTCACGGACGTACGCGGCGGCCGTTTCGAGGGCGCGCTCGGGGGTGACCGGGGTCCGCTCCCCCGACAGGTGCAGTTCGACGACCCGTTCGACGGCCGGCCGGAGCACCTGCCACAGCGCGTCGGGGCCGGTGGCGCCGGCGACGGCGGTGGGCAGGTCGATGCCGGGCAGGTGGGTCATCGTGAACCCGCCGCACAGCGCGTCCAGCGGTACCGGACTGCCGAGCGGGGCGGGTACGGGGAAGCCGCGCAGGATCTCCAGCTCGCGGGCGAGCTTCGGATCGGTGGTGGACAGCGGGACCTTGGCGACGGCGACGGGTACGCCGTCGACGTCGAGCTGGACGAAGGTGCGGCGGCGCACCTTGCGGGCGCCGGCCGGGGTCCAGGTGGAGGAGCGCACGCGGTCGGGACCGGGTTCGGGGGCGCCGGTCCGCTCCAGGTGGGCGGCGAGCATCAGCCGGGCCACCTCGCCGGTGTCGACGCTCCGTTCGGTGAGGTCGGCGTGGTCAGCCGGGGCGGGTGCGGTGGCGGCGGGGCCGCTGCCGTGCGGGACGGGGGTGCGGTTCACGGCGTACTCCCGGTGGTGACGAGGGACACGTCGAGGCGGGTCAGCAGCTCGGCCAGCGCGGGTCCGCCGAGCAGGTCGCCGAGCTCGTCGACGGCGGCGTGCCGTTCCTCGGCCGTCAGCCTCTGATAGGCGGTCAGGCGGGCGTCCAGGTGGTCGGCGAGGTGGCGGTAGCCGGACTCGTCCGTGAGCAGTTCGCGGGTGAGCCGGTCGAGGGCCCTGGTGCCCTCCAGGTCGTCCTCGGGGACGGTGAACCGGTCGCCGAGGTCGGTGAGGCTGGCCGCGATGTCACCGGCGACCGTGCCGCGCAGGGCCCGCAGGTTGGCGATGTGTCCGTAGTGCTGCTCGGGCAGCAGCAGCGGCAGCCGGCGCAGGATGACCGACTCGTGCAGCGAGGTGAGGCTCGGCGGGACGGCGTAGAGCGGTGCGTGGGCGAGGTGGCGGAGGAACTCCGTCTGGGGCAGGAAGGCGTACTCGACCTCGACCTCGCCGTGGGTCTCGGTGACGGGCTGCCGGAACGCCCCGCCGCAGACCAGGATGCGGCCCAGTTCGGGCCGGGCTTCGGCGAGTTCGGCGACCCAGCGCCGCAGGACGTCGAGGTAGGCGTTGTGGGACTCGTAGTCGAGGAAGAAGTTCTGGAATCCGCCGAGGTTGATCAGCAGCCCGGCGGGCCGTTCCGGCGGCGGCTCGGCGAGGGCGCCCTCCAGGGCGCCCCGGTCGACGATGGGACCGCAGAGCTCGACGTGGTCGGCGCCCACCCCGGCCATGGCCGCGATGCGCGCGGGCACGCCGGGGAAGTTCTGCGCGTAGGACCGCCGGGCGAGGAGGTGGGCCAGCAGGATGCGCTCGTGCGGGGCGAGCGTGTCGAAGACGTAGCGGGCCGTGTCGTGGTCGGCCCACCGGACGAGGTGGGCGCGCGCCGCCAGTTCCTCGAAGGTGCGGTCGGTCAGCCAGAAGCCGAGGAGGCTGTCGAAGAAGAGCACGGGGACCTCGGCGCGCACCGCCCGGAAGACGAGTTCGGCGTCCATGACGCTGACCACGAGGTCGGCGTCGGCGAGTCCCTGGGCGAGGTCCTCGCTGCGGCGGGTGTCGCCTTCGGTGATGCGGTGGAAGCGGTGGCTGTGCCGCCGCGCGAAGTCGAGCGCGACGTCCTGGCCGACGAAGTCGACGCTGCTGTCGGCGAGCAGGGGGGTGATGGCGACCAGTTTGGAGACGGGCCCGAATCCGCAGGCCTGGGCGCTGGAGAGGATCCTCATCGTCACGCTTTCCTCGTGTTCCTGGTGGACCGGCCGAGCACGGCGGACCGGATGCCGCGGCTGTCCACGCCGTAGAAGTGGAGAAGTTCTTCGTGGGAGGCGACCGGCGGGTAGCGGTGGTCGGTCTCCAGGCGCACCACCGGGGGGCCGTCGCGGCCGAGGGTCAGTGCGGTGCGGTCCCCCAGGCCGCCGGGGCCCAGGGACTCGGCGGCGGTGACGACCAGAGCCCGGCCGCGGGCGAGGGTCCGGACGGCGTCCCGGGGGAAGGGGTGGAGGGTGGTCACGGAGGCGACCGCGGCGTCCACCCCGTCGCCGGCGAGGGTCTCGGCCGCGGCGAGCGCCTCGGCCACGCAGCGGCCGGTCGCCAGCAGCAGTACGTCGTCCCCGTCGCGCAGCAGCCGGGGGGCCCGCGGGTCGCCGTCGGAGGCCGCCGCGGGCAGTTCCGGGTCGGGCCGCGCGGAGAGCCGTACGTACGCGGGGCCGTCGGCCGGCAGCAGGGCCCGCAGAACGGACACGGCGTCGGCGGCGTCGGCCGGGCAGTGGACGCTCATGTGGGGCAGCGCCGACATGAGGGTGATGTCGTCGGTGGCGTGGTGGGTGGGGCCGAGGGGCCCGTATCCCAGCCCTCCGCCGACGCCGAGGAAGACCACGGGAAGCGCGGGCACGCACACGTCGAGGCGCAGCTGTTCGTAGGCCCGGCGCACGAGGAAGGGTGCCATGGCGGCCGCGACGGGCCGCATGCCGCTGCGGGCGAGTCCGGCGGCCACGCCGACGAGGTTGGCCTCGGCGATGCCGACGTCGACGTAGCGGCGGGGGTGGCGGGCCATGACGCCCTGGAACAGGGCCTGTCCGTCGGCGCCCAGGGTGATCAGGGCGGGGTCGGCGTCGGCGGCCTCGGTCAGGGCGGCGGCCAGCGCGGCCCGCATGGTGAGCGGTGCGGTGATCACGACGGTGCTCCTCCGGCGGGGGCGAGGGCGGGGGCGGGGGCGGGGCCTGCGGTTGCAGGTGCGGGTCCGGTTGCAGGCGCGGGTGCGGGTGCGTCGAGTGCGGCGAGGGCCGTCCGGCGCTGGGCGGCGTCCAACCGGCCCATGTGCCAGGCCGGATCGCCCTCGGCGAAGGGGACGCCCCTGCCCTTGACCGTGTGCGCGAGCAGTACGGCGGGGCCGTCGCCGGCCTGGAGCGCGGTGAGGGCTTCGGTGACGGCGGTGGTGTCGTGCCCGTCGGCCTCGGCGACGCGCCAGCCGAAGGCCCGCCACTTGTCGGCGAGAGGTTCGAGGGCGCTGATGGTCTCGGTGTCGCCCTCCTGCTGGAGCCGGTTGCGGTCCACGACGGCGACGAGGTTGCCGAGGCGGTGGTGCGCGGCGAACTGCGCGGCTTCCCAGTTGCTCCCTTCGTCCAGCTCGCCGTCGCCGGTGACGACCACGACCCGCTGGTCCCGGCCCGCCAGCCGCGCGCCGAGGGCCATGCCGCAGCCGAGGGACAGTCCGTGGCCGAGGGCGCCGGTCGCGGCCTCGATGCCGGGCACGGCGTCGGACGGGTGGCCGGGCAGGGTGGCCAGGTCGGCCGTGATGACGCCGAGTTCGGCGAGGACCGCGTACAGGCCGTAGGCGCCGTGGCCCTTGCTGAGGACCAGCAGGTCCCGGTCGGGCCAGTCGGGCCGGTCCGGGCGGTAGCGCAGGTCCCGGGTGTAGAGGACGGCCAGCAGGTCGGTCATGGACAGTGCGGCGCCGAGGTGGACCGCCTTGCGTGCGGCCAGTTCGACGACTCGCCGCCGGGCACGCCGGGCCAGTTCGTCGGGGTGGAGCACGGCGTCCTCCGGTCTGCCGCAGCGGGGCGGCTCGTGGTCGGTGTGGGTGGCGGCCGGCGGGGTGCACTGAGCGCCGACGCGCCGTCGTCCGGTCCCCGGCGGATCGCCGGAACGGCCTTCGAGGCAGCGTCCCCAACGCCGGGCGAGGCAGAGTCAAGTCGCTTCATGATTACTTGTCAAGCCCAGTCACTAAGCGAGTCACTAAGACCGTTGACATTCAGAGTCGGCAGATATTGACTGAAGCGGAGAGACCGCCCGTGCCGCTTTTATTTCTCTGCTGCCGCCCGGCGGAAAACCGCGAGACCCGAGGAGTTCTGTGTGAAACCCCTTGTTCATGCCGTGGTGGGGTGCGGGCGAGTGGCCCCCAACCACGTCGACGGATTCTCCGCGCTGCCGGACGCCGAACTGCGCTGGGCGTGCGACCGCGACCGCGCGCGGGCCGAGGCCCTCGCCCGCGAGTACGGGCTGCCGCACGTGACCTCGGACGTACGGGTCGTCCTGGCCGACCCCCTGGTCGACAGCGTCTCCATCGCCGTCGACCACGCCCGGCACTACGAGCTGGCCGCCGCGGCGCTCAAGGCGGGCAAGCACGTCCTGGTGGAGAAGCCGCTGGCGATGACCGTCGAGGAGGGCGAGGCCCTGACGGCCCTCGCCGAACGCACCGGCCGCGTCCTGTCGGTCGTCTCGCAGCACCGCTACGACCCGGTGGTCGCAGCCGTCCGCGACTGGATCGCCGACGGCCTCCTGGGACGGCTCGTGGCCGGCACCGTCAGCCTCCAGTGCGGCCGCGACGACGACTACTACGCCGACAGCTACTGGCGCGGCACCTTCGCCGGCGAGGGCGGCTCCGCCCTGGTCAACCAGGGCTACCACGCGCTCGACGTGACGCGCTGGCTCACCGGCGGCCTCACCGTGGTCGGTGCGGCCGCCGGGCACACGGCACCGCGCGGCGGCATGGAGACGGAGGACACCCTCGCGGCCGTCCTGCGGGGCCCCCAGGGCGCGTTGGTGACGTACCAGGTCACGGTCGCGAGCAGCATCACCTGGCGCACCCGGATCGAACTCGTCGGCACCGAGGGCTCGGTCCTCTTCGACCTGGACCACCCCGGGACGCTGCACGTCGCCGAGGGCGGCGACGCGCTGCGCGCGGCGGCGCGCGACGTGGGCGCGCAGGCCGCGCCGGCCCCCGCGGGCATCGGCTACTACGGCATCTCGCACCGGCGGCAGATCGCCGACTTCGCCGCAGCGGTCCGCGACGGGCGCCCGATGACGGCCGACGCCGCGGCGGGGCTCGGCACGCTGCGGCTGCTGAGGGAGATGTACCGCACGGCCAGAGCCGAGGGTTCGGCGTCCGGCGGGTCCGCGGCCGTGCCCGGGCCGCGGCCACCCACGGCGACGGCCGCGGCGCCGACACCGGGCGGGTGACGTGCGGTGGCCGACATCGTCGCCGTCGCCGGCGTCCCGCACACCCCGGGCTTCCCCACCCTCGCCCGCACCGACACGGCCGCGGGGGCCGACATCGCCCGGCGCTACGCGGCGGTCGAGGAGGTGGTCGCGCGGGCGGACGCCGACGTCGTCGTCGTCCTCACCTGCGACCACATCAACACCTTCAGCCCCGACATGTGGCCGACGTTCGCCATCGCCACCGGGAACAGCGTCCGCGGCCCCAACGACGACGTCCCGGGCGTCTCCCCCACCTCGTACGCGCTGGACGGGGACATCGGGACCACGCTCCACCGCGGCCTGGTCGGCCAGGACTTCGACCCGGTGGCCCTGCGCGGCCACTCGGTGGACCACTCCGTCGTGGTGCCGCTGCACTTCCTCAATCCGCGCGGGCTGCCCGTCGTCCCCGTGTACCTGAACGGCATGGTGGCGCCCCGCCCTTCGGCCGGGCGCTGCAGACGGCTCGGCCGGGTGCTGCGCAACGCCCTGGAGGACCTGCCGGGCCGTCGCATCGCCGTCATCGCGAGCGGCAGCTTCTCCCTGGAGGTGGGCGGCCCCCGCATGCTGCCCGACCGGCTGTACGGCGTTCCGCGGCCGTCCTGGGCCGGCAGCGTCGCCGACCGGCTGTACCGGGGCGACCTGGACGGGCTCGTCGCCGAGACCACGGAGCGGCGCATCGAGGAGGCCGGAACGGTCGCCGGCGAGGTCCTCCCGTGGATCGCGGCCGCCGAGATGGCCGCGGACCTGTCCGTCGCCCACATGGACCACCGGGAGGGCGAGGGCCACGCCTTCGCGGCGTGGGGCGCCGGCTGAACGGCAGCACCCGGCGGGAAACGCCCCCGGGGCCCGGACGCGGGGGGGGCGGTGCGGGGCCGGGGGGGGGGGGGGGGGGGGGTGGCGGGCCACCCGCCGGGGGCCCGCCCCCCCGGGCGGCACCGCCAGCA
>NZ_JBVJGW010000008.1:97152-109898 GCF_055587105.1 Streptomyces sp. NPDC048461
CCCCCCGGGGGGGGGGGGGGGGGGCCCCCCCCCCCCCCCCCCCCCCCCCCCCCCCCCCCCCCCCCCCCCGCCGGGGGCCGCGCCCCCCCCCCCCCCGGGGCGGGAGGAGGTGCGGGTACGCGGAACACGGGCCGTGGACACGCCGCGAGGGGCGACACGGCAAGAAGAGCAAGAAGAGGACGAAAGGACACGCCGATGGGCGTCCACGCGATCGACCGTCTCTGTTACGACATCGCGCACGATCCGCACACCCTGGAACGGATGCGCGCGGACCCGCGGCGGGAGCTCGCCCGCCGGCCGCTGACCGCGGCGGAGCGGGACGAACTGCTGCGGGGCGACGTCGCCGCCCTCTACCGCCGCGGGGCGCATCCGGTCCTGCTCGTACGGCTGGCCACCTTCCGGGTGCTGGGCCTCGATCCGGCGCTCTACGCCGCTCGCATCCGTACGGCCGAACCGCGCTTCAGCGTGCCGGCGCCGCCGGGACCGGAGTGAGCCACTCGTCGTGCCGGCCCGTGACGGCGCGGACCGTGTCGTGGTAGCAGGATTCCAGCGCCCGCGTGATCTCCCCCGCGGTCTTGCCGTCGCCGAGGGGGAACCCGTCGACCTCCACGGCGGGCAGGACCTCGGCCGCGGTCCCCATCAGGAAGATCTCGTCGGCGAGGTACAGCTCCGTCCGCTCCACGGGCCGGACCTCGACGGACAGGCCGAGCTCCTCCTCGGCGAGCTGGAACAGGGTGTTGCGGGTGATGCTGTCCAGGACGCCGCTGGCCAGGTCGGGGGTGATGAGCCGGCCGCGCTTGACCAGGGCTATGCACGAGCCGGACGACTCGGTGACGTTCCCCGAGCCGTTGAGGAAGACCGGCCAGTCGGCTCCGCGGGCGCGGGCGTCGATGTTGCCCAGCCTGCCGTTGTGGTAGTTCGAGAACACCTTCATCGAGGCCGGAGAGGCGCCCGGGTTGAAGCGGGGCCAGGAGCTGACGGCGAGCGTGCAGGTGCGCCCCTGCCCGAGCTTGCTCTCGAACTCCCAGGTCTCGATGGCGATCTCGGCCGGTGTGCCGCGCGGCACCATCTGTTCCTTGTGCGTCCCTCCGGCGAAGCCCCACGGGCGCACGTAGAGGTCCTTGCCGCTCGTCTCCCACGAACCGAGCAGCTCGACGGTGGCCGCGACGAGCTCGTCCGCGTCGAACGCGGGCTCCATCCAGCCCAGCCGGAGCGAGTCCAGCAGCCGCTGCATGTGGTCGTGGAGCCGGAATCCGTGCAGCGTCCCGCGGGTGCCGCTCCAGTAGGAGTGCACGCCTTCGAAAGCGGCGGAGACCGAGGCGTGCCCGACGGAACTGATGTGCACCGTCGCCTCTTCCCACGGCATGAAGGTGCCGTTGCGCCAGATCAAACGCCCATATTCGGAAGACACGCTTGCCCCTCTCGGTGACCCAGACGAACACAGCTCGACGCGACCTCACGCAGAGCGCTGACCGCACTCTAGATTTGACAATGAGGGCTGTCAAGGTAGTCACATTCAGAGTCAATATTGAAGAGGGGGATGCCTTCCTACCGGGTGGCCGCCGCCGATACGAGGGTGAGCGCAGCGGCGACGGTGTCGTGGAGGGTTTCGCGTACGGGTACGCCGTGGCGGCGGGCGACGTAAATGAGGTAGCGGTTGCGTTCGGGGTTGGGGCAGTCGGGCGGGCAGCCGAGAACGGCCCGGCCGGTGGCGACGTCGAGGCCGAATTCGACGTTCGTGGTGAAGCCGGGCAGGGACGCGAGGTCGCGGGGGATCCAGAAGAGGATGGCGTCGGCGTGCTGCCGGGCATCGGTCTCCCAGTCGACCTGGTCGTCGTAGTCGGCGGCGCGGAAGCCTCCCCGCGACTCCGGGCTGAGGACGGTCAGCCGCTGCCGGCCCGCCCACTGGGCGGCGAGCTCCCCGATCGCGTCGGGCCGCCAGGACGCAACGGGCTGGTCGGCGCGCGGGGTGGGACCGGCGAGGAAGACACTGGGCCCGGAAGCCGGGATCGGTTCGCGGGCGTAGACGAGGTGCGGGGTCACTGGCATCGGGTCTCTCCGGTCTGCTGCGGGGCCGGTGGATCCGCGGGCGGTCGCCGGCGGGGCGTGGGGCAACGGGGCGGACGTGGCGGACGGTCCGCGTGGCCGCGGCCCCCTTCGACGTGACGGTGTTCGCTGCCGGGTACCCGGACACGAGCTCCGCCACACGCCGCACCACCCCCGTCGTCCCGTCCGGATCCTGCCCCGCGCACCGCGGCCGGAACGCCCCGGGCGGCGCCGCCTGACGGTCGTCCGGGGGACCGGCGGGCGTGTGGGGCGCCCGGGAACGGGCGGGACCGGACACAGTGGGGCGGGGCCGGCTCCGGCCCCATCCCCCCAGGGAACGGAGAATCCGGTGTCGGTCAACAAAGTGACGGGTGCGGAACTTGCCGCGAAACTGCTGCAGGACGTCGACAACGAGCACGTCCGGGCAGCCACCCGGCTCCTCGGGTCCCATCAGGACGGCCTCTGGCTGCGCCGCTTCACCGAGGACCCGGAACTGGCGGACGCGGCCGGCCGCCCCCTGATCGGCAAGACCGGAACGATCGACTGGGACGGCCTCGCCCGGCTGCTGCGCACCCCGCGGTGGTCACGCCGCGCCTCCGGCAGCGAGGTCGCCGTACTGGAGTTCGCGGTCTCCCTGGTGGGCGACTGCGCCGTGAACCTCCGGCAGAGCGTCCACGCGGTCGACGACGCCGACTTCCAGCTCTTCCTGCGCGCGCTGCGCGAGGCCGCGCACGGCGAGGAGGGCTGACCCCGGCGGCGCGGCGGCATCCCGGGGGCCGGGGGCGGGCCGGCGTCAGCCGGTGTCGAGGACCAGGTCCGCCCGGTCCCGGCCCGGTGCGACGAGCCGGGCGTTGGCCTCGTCCGAACGGGCCACCCACGCCCGCGCGTGCTCGGGGTCCTTGCCGTGGCGCACGTGCCGGGCGACCAGACGACCGATCCGCAGCCCGTCGTCGGGGGCGAGGTACCAGGCCTCGTCGAGCAGGGGCCGCACCCGTGCCCACTCCCCCGCGTCGTGCAGCAGGTAGTTGCCCTCCGTGATCACCAGGGGCACGCGGGCCGCCACCGCGATGCTTCCGGCGATCGGCTCCTCGAGCGACCGGTCGAAGGCGGGGGCGTAGACCGGGTCGGCGCCCGGTTCGCGCAGGCGCCGCAGGAGGGCGGTGTACCCGGCGGCGTCGAAGGTGTCCGGAGCGCCCTTGCGGTCGGCCCGGCCGAGCCGGACCAGTTCGGCCCCGGCCAGGTGGAAGCCGTCCATCGGCACCACCACGGCGACGTCCGGCCCGAGGGTCCGGGCGAGTTCCGCGGCCACGGTCGACTTGCCGGCCCCCGGCGGCCCGGCGATCCCGAGGATGCTCCGGCCGCCCGGACCGGCCCGGTCCGCCAGCGCTCCCGCCCGCCGTGCCAGTTCCGTGATGTCCACCCCCGTATCCTGCCGCACCGGCGGCCCGGCCCGCGGGCGCACGGCGGGGCCCGGCCCGGCTGCCGGGCCGGGCCCCGGGCGCGGTCAGGGGGTGAACGTCCAGCGCTGGGCCGGGGTGCCGTCGCAGGCGGCGCGGCGCAGGGTCGTGCCGTTCCCGGGGGCGGAGCCGACCGGGGCCAGGCACTGCCCGGCATGGCGCAGGGTCCCCTGGGGGCCCGCCTGCCAGGTCTGGCCGGCGCTGCCGTCGCAGGTGCGGACCGTGGTGCGGGAGGGAACGGCCGCGTCGAGGCAGACGCCCCCGAGCCCGGTGAGCCGCCCGTCCGGCCGGAGGGTCCAGCGCTTGTTGGGTCCGCCGTGGCAGGTGTAGAGGGTGGGTGCGGTTCCGGGTGTGGTGGCGCTGCCCGGCAGGTCCAGGCACGTGGCGGAGGCGCCGTTGACGAGGGTGGCGGCGGCCGGGAGGGGGGCCGGCCGGCCGGTGAGGGTGATCTCGGCGGCGCTGGTCCAGGGACCGCGGCCGCCCGCCTCCGTCAGGGCTCTGAGGCGGAGGTAGCGTCCGGCCGTGGCGGGCAGGGCGGTGTTCTTGGCGGCCGGGGTGTCGGGGAAGGTGCCGCCGGCGACGGGTGGGCCCCAGTCGGCGGCGGTGTCGGAGACGTGGATCTCGTACGCGCCGATGCGGCCGTTGACCCCGCCGTCCTGGCGGGGCAGGTAGCCGAGGCCGTCCACGGCGTACCGGGCCCCGAGGTCGATCACGACCTCGTGCGGAAGCGCGGCCGGGGTGCCCGTGGACCAGGCGGTGTGCCACTGCGTGGCCGGGTTCCCGTCGAACGCGTTGCGGGCCGCGCCGTTCTCGGCGCCGTTCTCCTGGCTGTCCGCGGAGACCAGGGACCAGCCCGCCTGGGCGATGGGAGCGGACGAGGGCAGCGCCTCGGCCGGCGGGACGCTCGTACCGGTGGCCGCGACGGCGAACGCACCGGCCTTCACCCCCGTCTTGACCCGGAGGACTCCGGAGCGGTCGGCGGGGTCGAAGAACCACCCCGTGGCGGCGGCGTCGTAGGCCGCCCTGGAGTCCTGGCGCGGCAGGGCGGCGCCGTCGGCCGTGACGGTGCCCGGCGCGGAGGCCACGTGGAGGGTGAACTCGTAGCCGCGGGACGCCGGTTTGCCGGCGTAGTCGCCCGTCGGGGCGCCCACGGCGACGGTGACCGTGCCGGAACCCGATGCCGGGGCGGTCACGTCCACCTGCTGGCGGGCGTAGGCGCCGTTCTCGTGGGCCCGGGTGCGGCCGTCGTCCTCGTACAGGCTGAAGGCGGAGGCGCCGCGCGGGTGGATGTCGTAGGTGAGGGTGGAGACGGGCTTCTCGCCGGTGTGGTTCATCTGCGGCCACATCGGCACGATCGCCCCGCCCTTGGCGAACAGCGGCAGCGTGTCGAGGGAGGCGCGGTATCCGTTCAGCCAGCCCGGACCCGCGTACGTCTTCCCCGTCCAGTAGTCCGTCCAGGTGCCGGCGGGGAGGTAGATGCCGTCCCGGACGGCCGTGTCGGAGACGACGGGCGCGACGAGGAGGGAGTCCCCGGCCATGAACTGGCCGCTGGTGGCGTCCCCCCGGGCCACCGGGTCGTCGGGGTACTCCAGGACCATGGCGCGGGTGCTGGGAACGCCGGTCTCGTGCGCGACTCGGCTCATCGTGTACAGGTACGGCATCAGCCGCATCTTGAGCTGGAGGTACCTGCGGTTGATGGAGAGGTACGGCTCCGCGAACCGCCAGGGCTGCTTGTCCTGGTACCCGGCGGACGGGCCGGTCGCGCCCCATCCGGACATCGTCATGAAGGCGGGGGTGAAGGCCTTCCACTGGAGGTCGCGGGTGTACGTCTGGGGGCTGCCGCCGAAGATGCCGTCGACGTCGCCGGTCGCGTAGTTCAGGGCGGACAGGCCGGCGCCCGCGATCGCGGGGACGTGCCAGCGCATGTCGTCCCAGGTGCCGCGGGTGTCGCCGGTCCAGACGACGGCGTTGCGCTGGGTGCCGGCCCAGCCGTCGACGGTCCACACGAAGCGCCGGGCGTCGGAGTTCTTCTCGATGCCCTCGACGGCCTGCCGGACGCCGTCGAAGGCGTACTTGTAGCCGCTGCCGATCCACGCGACGTCCGTCTTGACTGCGCGGCTTCCCGCGGTGCCCACCTCGTCCGCGATGGAGCCGAGGCCGGTGGAGGTCCACAGCCCGGTCTGGAAGCCCTTGGCCCGCAACGCGTCCACGGTGGACTTCAGGGGCGCCGTGTAGCCGCAGCCGTAGCCGTCGTTGGGGAGGAACCAGCCGGAGGGCATGTCGGCGGCGCGGGCGTCGGCCGCGTATCCGACGACGTCGGGGGTCGTCTGGTGGCGGAGGCGGTCGTGGTCGCCCTGGTACTCCGGGTTGGAGGCGTTGAAGCAGTCCGCGTTGCCGAGCTCGAAGCCCCACTGCGGTGCCAGGAAGGGTTTTCCGGAGACGTCGGTGTACGCGTCGAGCACGGACTTCGGGGAGTCGCCGGTGAAGTACCAGGCGTCGAAGCGGTTCTCGTCGTGGGTGAGGGCGGACGGGGCGTCGAACGCGTAGGAGCCCGGGGCCCAGGTGTTGCGCATGACGCCGTACCCGTTGGTGGACATGTAGAACGGGGCGGGACTGGCGTTGGAGTTCTCGCGCCAGGCGTTGTCGACGGCGACGGGGACCGTCTTGCCGCGCAGCGCCCACGCACCGAGCCGCAGGCCGGTGCCGTAGAACTGCTCGTCCGCGCCGCGCGCGAGGTACTGGGTGGTCCGGCCGCCGGTCCAGCTGGTGGGCCGGGCCTCCTGCCAGACCGGGGTGGTGTCGTCGGCCCGGTACACGGAGAACCGCAGGGGGGACTTGTTCACCCGGATCGAGAGGGATCCGGTGGTGATGCGGTAGTGGGCGCCGGCGTCGGTGTGGGCCGCGGTCACCGGTCCGAACTCGGTGGTGGGGGCGAGGTCGGTGCCCGCCGGATCGTCGGTGAACACCCCGTCGGGCGAGAGCCACAGCCGGAAGATGTCGGCGCGGGCGACGACCACGCGGGCCTTGGCGCCGCTGGACGTGGTGACCGTGAACGTGTTGCCGGACCGGGTGAGGCCGGTGGCGTCGCCTGCGGTGGCGGTGGCTCCGGCGGGCGCGGCGGCGGCCGGCGCGGCCGACTGCCCGGCGGCGGCCAGGCCCGTGACGCCGAGCAGCGCCGCGAGCAGCGCGGCGGGCGTGCGGCGCCTGCGGCGCGGCGGGCGTGCGGCGCGCCTGTGGATGCAGTCGTGCCTGTGAATGCAGTCGGGCCTGTGGTTGCGTGGCAGTCTCATGGGCAGCTCCTCGTGCGGTCCGGATCACGGACACACCGCTTTGGCATGCGCATGGCAAGATAGCGCGGCGCCGCCATGATGTGGAGGAAGATGCTCGAAGTTCCATGAAACCACGCACCTTTGAGCACTTCCAGACGGTGCCGACCGGCCCGGAGGTGCGGACCGCACCCCCTCCCCCGCCGTCGCGCCGGGCGTTGTCAGACACCTGAGCCATGATCACGGCATGACGACGACCCCCGCCGAAGCCCTGGCCACCCGAGACGAGTACGCCGGCGCGATCGCCACCGCCCTGGGGGCGGCCGCCGCCTACTACGGCTCCGGTGATTCCGCCCTCGACGACGCCTCCTTCGACCTCCTGATGGGGCTGATACAGGCGTACGAGGAGCGGTACCCGGAGCACGCCGGCCCCGCCTCCCCCACCGGCAAGGTGGCCGGCGGCGCCGCCCCCGCGGGGGACGTGGCGCGGCCGGCGGAGCTCGGCCCGGTCGTCGACAAACCGGCGGCGGCCGGGGTCAACCTGGTGGAGCCGCGCGTGGAGACCCCCGACGGAGCGGCGCAGGGCCCGCTCACCGGTCAGACCGTCGTCGTCACGGGGAGGATGACGGGCGCGCTGGCCGCGTACGACACCCGTGACAAGGTGCGCGAGCTGATCGAGCGGGCGGGCGGCACGTCGTCGAGCGGAACGTCCGGGCGGACCACGCTGCTCGTGGCGGGCGAGAAGGCGGGCAGCAAGGTCGCCGAGGCCACGGAGGCGGGCGTCGAGATCCTCGGCGAGGGGGCGTTCGCCGAACGGATCGCCGCGTTCCTCGCCGTCTGAGCGCGGGCTCAGCCCCTGCCGCGCCGGGGACCGGGTGCGGGTGCGGGTGGGGGTGGGGTGACGGCCAGCACCGGAGGGGCCGGGGAGGACCAGCGGTGGCCGCAGGGGTCGAAGACCAACACCACCGGCCGGCCCGGGCGCTGGCGCCAGGAGATGCGCTCCGGCGCGCTCTCGCACACCGGACAGCGGGGCAGCGGCCCCGGCTCCGGCAGGCACTCGGGTGCGGCCGCGAGCGGCGTGGAGTGCGTGTCACGCATGGAGGCTCCCTGGTCGTGCGGTTGGGCTGATCGCACTGTGCCATGGACGGGCCCTTGTCCGCACGGGCGAATCATCCAGTGTTTTTGCTGGTCAGAGGTGTGGTCACCAGGAGTATTCCGGTCGTCTTACGGGCACTTGGTGATCAACCGCTCACGCCTCCGGCCGCCACCAGGCCGGATTCGTACGCAGCGATCACCGCCTGGGCGCGGTCGCGGACGCCCAGCTTGCCGAAGATGCCCGTGATGTGGTTCTTGACCGTGGAGACGCTGATGTCCAGGTCCCGGGCGATCTCGGCGTTGTCGAGGCCCGTGGCCAGCAGGTGCCAGATCTCCCGCTCGCGCGGCGTCAGTTCCGCCGGCGGCGCCGCGGCCGCGGGCAGCGGCCGGGCGGGGGCCCGTACGTAGGCGGAGATCAGCCGGGTCAGCAGCCGCGGGGCGACGGCGGCCTCCCCCGCGTGGACGGTGCGGACCGCCGCGACCAGCTCTTCCGGGGAGACGTCCTTGGGGAGGAACCCGTAGGCACCCGCGCGCAGGGCGGCGACCACGTACTCGTCCATGTCGAAGGTGCTCAGGGCCAGGACGCGGGTCTCCGGGAGGGTCCGCGCCAGTTCCTCGGTGGCCTTCACCCCGTCGAGCACCGGCATCCGGATGTCCATGACGACGACGTCGGGGAGCACCTGCCGGGCGAGGGCGACGGCCCGGGCCCCGTCCTCCGCCTCGCCGACGACCTCGAACTCCGGGTCGGGGCCGAGGATCAGCGCCAGGCCGCGGCGCACCAGCGGCTGGTCGTCGGCTATGAGCACACGGATCATCGGTGTGGTTCCCCCCGTTCCTCGCCCGCTCACGGTCCGGGGACCGGGAGGCGGGCAGCGACCCGGAAGCCGCCGCCGTCGAGGGCGGCGGCCTCCAGGGTGCCGCCCTGCAGGGCGACGCGTTCGCGCATTCCGATCAGACCGTACCCGGAGCTCGGCGCGGGCCGCGCGGCGGCCGTCCGGGCCCCCGCGCCGTCGTCGCGCACTTCGACGGCGACCTCGTCCGCACCGTAGGTCAGGCGTACCTGGGCCCGCGCGGCACCCGCGTGCTTGCGGGTGTTGGTCAGTGCCTCCTGCACGATGCGGAAGACGGCCAGGCCCACCGTCGGCGGCAGCGGGCGGACGGGGCCGTCCACGGTGAACTCGGTCTCCGTCCCGGCGAGCCGGGACTCGGTGATGATCCGGCCGAGGTCCCCGGTTCCGGGCTGGGGCGTCGGCGGGGTGTGCTCCGGCTCCTCCCCGGCCCGCAGCACTTCGAGGAGCTGGCGCATCTCGCGCAGCGCCATCCGTCCGGAGCCCTCCAGCGTGACCAGGGCCTCGCGCGCCACCTCCGGGTCGTGCGCGAGGTTGGCCCGTGCGCCGCCGGCCATCAGCTGCATGGTGGTGATGTGGTGGGCGACGATGTCGTGGAGTTCGCGCGCGATCCGCCGCCGTTCCTCGGCCACCGCCCGGCCGGCGAGCAGGACCCTGTTGGCCTCGACCTCCCGCTGCCAGCGGTTCAGCCCCAGGGCGGCGCCGACCACGAGGAGGGCGACGACGGCGTTCCCCAGCAGGAGCCACCGGTTGTACGGCAACAGGCCCCCGCCCAGGCCGAGCGAGGCCAGGGGCACCGCGGCGAGCACCGACGCCGTGATGACCGCCGGGCCGCAGGACCGGGCCACGGAGTAGAGGGCCACGGCGAGGGTGAAGTTGAAGTGCGCCGTCTCCGGGGCGGTGAGGTTCAGTACGACGCCCAAGGGCAGGACGGTGACCAGGACGGCGACCGGCCTCCGGCGCCGGAACAGCAGGGTGAGCGCGGCGGCCACCAGCGCGGCGGCCGCGCTCACCGTGACGGGGTCGCCCTCGGGCCGGGTGCCCAGCGCGAAGTTGACGAGGTCGATGGCCGCGGCCCCCACGGCGACGAGCGCGTCGTTGCGGGTCCACGCCGGACCGCCGGTGACCGGAACCTGAACCGCGCCCACGCCCGGACCCGCACCCGCGCCCACGCCCGGACCCGCACCCGCACCCGCACCCGCACCCGCACCCGCACCGTGAGCCGCCCCTGGCCCGGATGCCGCCCGCCGGCCCGCGCCGGGTCCGGGCCCCGCGGTGCCGGCCCCGTCGGTACGGGCCTCCTCGGGCCCGGTTGCCCCCGTACCCGCGTACCCGCCCGGCCCCGCGCCCCGAACCGCTCCCGGCGCCCCGCCCGCGCCGGCCCCCACGTCCCCGCCCATTCCCGCCGTCCCTCCCCCGCGGACCGCCCGCCCCGGCGGGAGCCGGGGCCGCGCGTCCGCTCTCCGGTGATCCATTCTGGCACCGGCCGCCCGCCGCGCCACCGCCCCCGCCCCCGGGGACGGCCCGGGACCAGGACCAGGGTCCCGGTCGGGGCCCGCACCCGGACCCTGGTCCCGGACCGGAGCTCCTCCCCCGACCGGACGTTTTCTCCGCGCTCCCCTGATGGTCTGGAGTCGGCCGGGAGTCCCCGGCCGGCACCGCACCCACCGGAGGAGACCTGTGATCCGCGCCCTGACCGGATTCTCGACGAGGAGTCCGTGGAAGGTCATCGCCCTCTGGGCCGTCGCCGGCATCGCGGCGACCCTGCTGGGCCAGGCCTTCCTCTTCCGCGCCACGCAGACCGGCGAGGCCGGGTTCCTGCCCGCACGCTACGACTCGGCCGCCGCCCTGAAGCTCGCGGAGGAGCACTTCGGGGCCAGGCCCGACACCAACCCCCTCACGGTGCTGGTCGCCCGGTCCGACGGCGAACCGCTCGGCGCCGCCGACGAGCAGCGCGTCGACACCGAGGCCGCCGCACTGGCGCGGCGCGCCGTCACCATGCCCCGGCACGAGGACACGCTCCCCTTCGCCCGGGACCACTCCCAACTCCCCCGCGTGAGCCCCGCCATGACCGCGCCCGACCGGTCCTTCCGACTGCTGTCGGTCGAGCTGACCGGCAACCCCGCGGATCCCGGCGTGCAGGACACCTACCGGGCCTTCCGCGACTCCGCACGGGAGAGGTTCGCGGAGGCGGGCCTGCGCGCCGGCTTCACCGGCCCGCTCGCCGACACCGTGGACACGCACGACGCGGGGAAGACCCGGGCGACGGTCGTGGGCATCGCCATGGTCGGCGTCATCGTCCTGCTGCACGTCCTGGTCTTCCGCAGCGTCCTGGCCGCCCTGCTGCCGCTCGTCGCGGTCTCCGTCATCGGCGGCGCCGCCACCGGCGTCGTCGTCGGGGCGGCCCTGCTGACCGGCACGGACCTCGCGCAGTCCACCCCCGGGCTGATCAACGTCGTGCTGGTGGGCATCGGCATCGACTACTTCCTCTTCCTGCTCTTCCGCTTCCGGGAGCAGTTGCGCGCGCGCCCGGACCAGTCCGGGCGCGAGGCGGCGGCCGAGGTCGCCGCGCGCGTGGGTACGGCCGTCACCTCCGCGGCGCTGACCATCGTCGCCGCGTTCGCGACGCTCGCGGTGGCCTCCTTCGGCCAGTTCCGGGTCCTCGGGCCGGCCATCGCGCTGTCCGTACTGGTCATGCTGCTGGGCAGTCTGACCTTCATGCCCGCCCTGCTCGCGGTCACCGGCCGCCGGATGTTCTGGCCCTCCCGCTCCCTGCGGCGCGAGCCCCCGGCGGGTCCGGCCGCGCGGACGGGCGAGCGATTGGCGCGGCGGCCACTGACCCTGGCGCTGGCCTCGGTGGCGCTCCTCGGGGCGCTGTCCGCCGGACTCGTGGGGCTGCGCGTGGACTACGGGCAGGGCGGCGCGGGCGCCGACCGTACCGCCGCGGCGGCGACCGCGGCCGAGATCGCCCGCGCCCTGCCCGCGGGGGTCTCGGATCCCGCCGCCGTCCTCGTCGGCGTACCGGCCGGCGCCCCGCCCCTGGCCGCGGACGGCCTCGAAGCACTCGCCCGGTCGCTCGCCGGGGTCCCGGGGGTGGGCCGGGTCGCGGACCCGGTGCTCAGCGGCGACCGCCGGGCGGCGCGGATCGACCTCTTCCTGACGCCCGACCCGCGGGGACAGGAGGCGCGCGACCTGGTCTCCGGGCCGGTCCGGGAGACCGTCCGGGCACACGCGCCCGCCGGCGCGCAGGCGCACGTCGGCGGCACCACCGCGGTCTTCGCCGACATCGCGGCCGCCGTGGACGAGGACCTGAAGCTGGTCTTCCCGGTGGCGGCGGCCCTGATCGCGCTGATCCTGCTCGTGCTGCTGCGCAGCCTGCTGGCGCCGCTGGTGCTGATGCTGGCCGTCGGACTCGGATTCGCCGCCACCCTGGGCGCCTCGGCCCTGGTGTTCCAGCACGCGCTGGACCGGCCCGGCGTGGACTTCACGCTCCCGCTGGTGCTGTTCCTGTTCGTCGTCGCCCTCGGCACCGACTACAACATCCTGATGAGTGACCGGATCCGGGAGGAGATGGAACGTCCCGGCCCGGCCCGCGCGGCGGTGGGCCGTGCCGTGCGGCACACGGCGCCCGCCATCGCCACGGCGGGCCTGGTGCTGGCCGCGTCCTTCGGGAGCCTGGCCGTCGACCCGGCACCCTCGACCCAGCAGATCGGCTTCGCGACGGCGCTCGGGATCCTGCTCTCCGCCTTCGTGCTGTCCATCGTGCTCGTTCCGGCGCTGGCCGCGCTCCTGGGCCGCTCCCTGTGGTGGCCGGTGCGGCCCCGGCAGGCGGACGGGCCGTCCGCTCCGCAGCGGGCAGCCGCTGCGGAGCGGGAGACGGACCGCCTCCTGAAGCGCTGAGCGGACGCCGCCCGTACGCACGAAGGCGCCGGGGGGGGGGGGGGGGCCGGGCGGGCGCCCCCCCCCCGGGGGGGGGGGGGGGGGGGGGGGCGGGGCGGGTGTGGTGTACCGGGGGGGGGGGGCCCCCGCGCCGG
>NZ_JBVJGW010000008.1:109908-320994 GCF_055587105.1 Streptomyces sp. NPDC048461
GAGCCCCCCGCCCCCCACCCCCCCCCCCCCCCCCCCCCCGCCGCCCGCGGCGCCCGCGCCCCCCCCCCCCCCCCCCCCCGCCCCCGCCCCGGCGCCCGCCCCCCCCCCCCCCCCCCCCCCCCCCCCGGCGCTCGTCGTGGGCTCGGCTCAGGCGAGCTTGTCGATCTCCGGGTGGTCGGCCAGCCAGGCGCGGACCGCCTCCTGCTCCTTGCCCTTGCCGGTCTGCTGGATCTTCGCCTCCAGGCCGGTGAGCTGCTCCTCGGTGAGCTTGAAGGAGCGCAGCCACTCGGCCACCTCGGGCTCGTCGGCGGCGAAGCCCTTGCGGGCGAGGGTGTGGATGCCGTCGCCCTTGCCCCAGGCGCCCTTCGGGTCCTCGAGCTTGGTCAGCTCGTAGGAGGAGTACGCCCAGTGCGGCGACCAGAGCACGGCCAGGACCGGCTCCTTCTTGTCGTAGGCCCGCTTGAGCTCGGCGAGCATGCCGGGGGTGGAGCCGTCGACGACCTGGTACTCGCCTTCGAGGCCGTACTCCTTGAGGACCTCGTCCTTCAGGATCGACATGGCGCCGGCGCTCGGCTCGATGCCGATGATCCGTCCCTTGAACTGGGCGGACTTGCCCTTGAGGTCGGCGAGCGAGCGCACGTCCTTCATGTACGAGGGCACGGACAGCTCCAGCGAGGTGGGGCCGTACCAGGACCCGAGGTCCTCCAGCTTGTTCCCGTACTTCTCCCAGTACTGGGCGTGCGTGACGGGCAGCCAGGCGTCGGTCTGGAAGTCGAGCTGGCCGCCGGCCAGCCCGGTGTACAGCGCGCCGGCCTCCAGCTGGCGGGCGTCGACCTTGAAGCCGCGCCGCTCCAGGAGCTCCTTCCAGAGGAAGGTGGAGGCGATGCCCTCGTCCCAGGGGATGTAGCCGACGGAGACGGTCCGGCCCTTGCCGATGTTCGCGGCGCCGGTCGGGCCGGTCTCGTCGTCGGCGGCGAAGGTGTTCAGGCCGCCCGCGACGAGCGCCAGGACGACGGCCCCGGAGACCGCGTAGGCGGGCTGGGGCCGGTGGTTCCAGACCTTGGCGGCGCCGGTCGCGGCGGACCGGGCCTTGGCCAGGGCGCGCCGGCCGAGAGGGGAGACGTGGCGGCCCAGCGCCCCGGTCATCCGGTCCAGGTACATGGCGAGGATGACGATGGAGATGCCCGCCTCGAAGCCGAGGCCGATGTCGACGTTGCCGATGGCGCGGTAGACGGCCCCGCCGAGTCCGCCGCCGCCGACCATGCCGGCGATGACGACCATGGACAGGCCCAGCATGATGACCTGGTTGATGCCCGCCATGATGGTGGGCAGCGCCAGCGGCAGCTGGACGCGGACCAGGGTGTCGCGGGGGGTGGTGCCGAAGGCGTCGGCGGCCTCGACCAGGTCGGAGTCGACCTGGCGGATGCCGAGCTCGGTCATCCGGACGCCCGGCGGCAGCGAGAAGATGATGGTCGCGATGATGCCGGGCACGACGCCCACCCCGAAGAAGATGATGCCGGGGATGAGGTAGACCATGGCCGGCATGGTCTGCATGAAGTCCAGGACGGGCCGCAGGACGGCGCTCACCCGGTCGGAGCGGGAGGCCCAGATGCCGAGCGGGATCGCGATCACCAGCGTGACGAGCGTGGCCACCAGGACCAGCGACAGCGTGGACATGGCGTCGGACCACAGGTCGACGGAATCGATGAGCGCGAGGCCGGCGAACGCGAGGAGCCCCGCGAGGAGTCCGCGCAGCCACCAGGCGGCGACGGCCAGGATGCCCGCGAACAGCAGCGGGTGGGGAGCGGAGAGGACGGCGTCGATGCCGTCGTAGAGGCCGGTGACGAGCGCGCTGATCGCGTCGAAGAGCCAGGTCAGGTGGCGCTGGAGGAAGTCGACACCGCTGTCGACCCAGGCGCCGAGGTGCAGACGGGGCATCAGGCCGCCACCTCCGCGCAGGCCATCGGCGGCCGTTGCTCGTCACCGATGAAGGCGATGAGCCGGTCCTGCGGCACGGAGCCCACGACGGCGCCGTCCCCGTCGGTGACGGCGACCGGGTGCGGGACCCGGGCACTGACGGCGCACAGGTCGGCGAGCGGGGTGTCGGCCGTGACGGTGGGGCAGTCACAGGCGTCGGCATCGGCGTCGGCGACGTCCATGACGGCGTCGGCCGTCAGCACGCGCGAGCGGTCGACGTCCTGGATGAAGGAGGCGACGTACTCGTCGGCGGGGCGGATGAGGATGTCCTCCGCGGTGCCCTGCTGGACGATGCGCCCGTCGCGCATGACGGCGATGCCGTCGCCGAGGCGCATGGCCTCGTTGAGGTCGTGGGTGATGAAGACGATGGTCTTCTTCAGGCGTCGCTGGAGCTCCAGCAGCTGGTCCTGCATGTCGCGGCGGATCAGCGGGTCCAGGGCGCTGAAGGACTCGTCCATCAGCAGCAGGTCGGCGTCGGTCGCCAGGGCGCGGGCGAGACCGACGCGCTGCTGCATGCCGCCGGAGAGCTCGTCGGGCCAGGACTTCTCCCAGCCTTCGAGCCCGCACAGGGCCAGGGCCTCGGCCGCGCGGCGCTCGCGCTCGGCGCGGTCCACGCCCTGGACTTCCAGCCCGTAGGCGGCGTTCTCCAGGACGTTGCGGTGCGGAAAGAGCGCGAAGTGCTGGAAGACCATGGAGATCTTCGTGGAGCGCACGTGGCGCAGCTCGCGCGCGCTGAGCGCCGTGAGGTCCTGGCCGTCGAAGAGGATGCGCCCCGCGGTGGGCTCGAGCAGTCCGTTCAGCATGCGCAGCAGCGTGGACTTGCCGGACCCCGACAGACCCATGACGACGAAGATCTGACCGGGCTCGACGCTGAACGAAGCGTCGATGACCGCGGCCGTCGTGCCGTCGGCGCGGAGCTCGTCGCGGCCGGAGCCGCTTTCGAGCGCGCGCACGGCGTCGGCGGGTCGTCTTCCGAACACCTTGTAGACGTGTTCGGCCTGGAGCGTGGACACATACACCTCACGGGTCGTACCGGGTACGGCGGGCGCCGGGCAGGCCGGCGGGCCGTGGAGCGGGACGGGATCGACCCGCGTGCGCCGCGCGCCCGGCGCGCGGCGCCGGAGGACGTGGTTCCGCTCCGGCGGCCACCCTGCCCGGTATTCACACCGGCAAACGGCGAGGTGATCCACCTCACGCAGGGAACCGAACGCCCCCGATTTCCGGCCGCCGCAGGGGTTGAACAGCGGTCTTCGGGTAAGCGGGGGCCATGAAACCGTTCAGCAAGGCGATGACGAAGCCCAGTTGGGGAAGCCGACTGCGCGCGGGGCGGACCGCCGGAGCGGGGGCCGCCGGGCCCGGGACGCTCGCACCGGATGTGACGCGGCCGACAGGCATGAAGCGGGTGGCGGAGCCGGCGCAGGCCTCACCGCGCGAGGCGGCGGATCCGCGAGCGGTGCGCGGGCCGGACGAGCCGCGGGGGCCGGAGGGGTCGCGCGACGCGGAGGAGCGGCGGGCGGTGAACGAGCGGCTGACGGCCGCCCGGGAGGACGGGACCGAATCCGCGTACATGGCGCCGGCCCACCCGGTGGTGCGGGCGGCGGCGATGCTCGCGGCGCTGGCCGGGACGGTCGCGTTCAGCGTGGTCCTGGCGCGGTTGACCCTGGAGCCGTCACCGGCCTCGGTGGCCCTCACGTACAGCAATGTGCACCCGGGCCAGTCGATCCGCGCCTACCTGGACCACGGCACGGCGCGCGAGGCGGTGCGCCAGGTCGGCGGGAACCTGCTGCTGGGCGTGCCGTTCGGGGTGCTGCTGCCGGTCCTGGTGCCGCAGGCCCGCGGACTGGCGCGGGTGGCGGTGTGCACGACGGTCGTGATGGTGCTCGTGGAACTGGTGCAGGGGGCGCTCGTCACGGGCCGGGCCTTCGACATCGACGACGTGATCCTCAACACGGCGGGCGCGCTGCTCGGGTACCTGTTCCTCGGGCGGCGGCTGGGCCGCGCCGTGCATCCGCGGCGGCGGCACTGGTGGCACCGCTTCACCCGGCGGCCTGCCGCCGGGTGAAGGGGCCTGCGGGCGCATCAGACCCGGTCGGCGGAGGCGGTTCCCGCCGTCGGCCGGGCGTCCGTGTTCCGGTCCTCCAGCATCGAGGTGCGCAGGTGGGCCAGGAGTCGGGTCAGCAGACGGGAGACCTGCATCTGGGAGATGCCGAGCGCGGCGCCGATCTGCGCCTGGGTCAGCTCCTCGCCGAATCGCATCTGCAGCATCCGGCGCTCGCGGTCGGTGAGCTGCTCCAGCAGCGGCGCCAGGCTCTGGATGTCCTCGACCAGTTCCATGGCCGGCTCCTCCTCGCCCATGACGTCGGCGAGGGTGTGGCCCTCGGTGGGGCCGTCTCCGTGTTCGGCGTGCGGCGCGTCGAGCGAGCCGCTGGTGTGGCCGTTGGCGGCGACGAGGCCCTCTATGACCTCCTCGTCGGAGAGGCCGAGGTGACCGGCGAGGTCCGCGACCGTGGGCGCGCGGTCGAGCGTGGTCGTCAGCTCTTCCTTCGCCTTGGCTATGTCGATGCGCAGTTCCTGGAGGCGGCGCGGGACGCGCACGGCCCAGGAGGTGTCGCGGAAGTGCCGCTTGATCTCGCCGGTGATGTAGGGCATGGCCAGCGTGGAGAACTCGTTCTCCCGGGACGGGTCGAACCGGTCGATGGCCTTGATCAGGCCGATCGTGCCCACCTGGACGATGTCCTCGATGTCGCCGCCGTCGGCGCGGTTGCGGAAACGGCGCACGGCGTACTGCACGAGCGAGGCGTTCATCTCGATGAGCGTGTTGCGGACGTACTGGTACTCCGGGGTTCCCTCGGTCAGCCCGCGCAGGCGCAGGAAGAAGACCTTCGACAGTTCCCTCGCGTCACCCGGGGCCACTTCTCGGGGCTCCGCGATGCGGGGCAGACCCGCCTGGCGGGCGGCTTCGGCGCTGGGGCGGGGATGGGGAACGAAGGTGTCGGTGGGGATGGAAGTACGGGTGGAGGGGTAAGGGACCGGCATGGGGTTCGCTCCTTGGGCTGGTCGGCTTGCGGCGCGGGACCTTGACTGCCGTAGATGGTGGACCGCATCTGCTCGTACGTCAAGAAATACCGGAAACGCTTTTCACGTCTTGCGTCACCTGAATCATTTAACGCATCATGAACGCATGGGGAGCACGTCTCAGCGACAAAATTGGACATTCCTGACGAATCACGCCCGCGTTCTGGTGGCCATCGCCCGGGACCCGGCGGTTCGGCTCAGGGATGTCGCCGCCATGTGCGGGCTGACCGAGCGCACGGTCCAGACGATCGTCACCGACCTGGAGGCGGACGGGTACCTGAGCCGCGTCCGCGACGGACGGCGCAACCGCTACGAGATCTCCACCGGCGCCGTGTTCCGCCACCCCGCGGAGGCCGGAGTCCAGGTAGCGGGCCTGCTCGCCCTGCTGACCGGCGCGGCCGCCGATCCCGACGCCCCGGCCCTCGTCGCCGGCCTGGACGAGCTCGACGACGCCCCGGACGAGGACGACACGCCGGCTGACGACGGCGCCCCCGCGACCCTCACCGACTCCGCCCCGGACCGGGTGTCGCCGGTCGCCTGACCTGTGGGAAACCTCACCCGCGAACGCGGGCGCCCCGGTGCGCCGCGGCCCGGTCGACGGAGCGGGCCGGTGCGGGCGGGCCGTCGGGGTGCGACCCCCGTCGCGGCCCTTCTGGCCGAGGCCGCACCCCGTACGGCCGAACCTACTCCCGCACGTCACCGGACGCACTCCGACTCCGCAGCGGACACCCTCACCGCCCCCTTCTCGTCCCCTTGACGATATGAACGCGCCTCGTTATCGTCGTGCCGACGAAATAGAGGGGGTTCGCCATGGCCGACATCAAAAGGCGCTTCGGTTGGCGTCATCTGCGCTCCGCGCCCACCGTTCACATCCGCCACCACAAGCGCGGCCGGCTCGTCCACGACGGGCGGGGGCTCAGCTTCTGGTACCGGTCGCTGTCGGCCGCGCTCTCCGAAGTACCGGTCGACGACCGGGAGCTGGCCATGGCGTTCCACGCCCGTACGGCCGACTTCCAGGACGTCGCCGTGCAGGCCACCGTCACCTACCGGATCAGCGACCCGGCCGAGGCGGCGGACCGGCTCGACTTCTCCGTCGACCCCGACACCGGGAGCTGGCGCGGCGCGCCCCTGGAACAGATCGCCACCCTCCTCACCGAGACCGCGCAGCAGCACACGCTGGACGTGCTGGCGCGGACCCCGCTGGCCGTCGCCCTGGTGGACGGCGTCGCCTCCGTTCGGGAGCGGGTCGCCGCCGGTCTCGCCGACGAGCCCAGGCTCCCGGCCACCGGCATCGACGTGGTGGCCGTGAGGGTCGTGGCGATCCGCCCCGAGGCCGATGTGGAGCGGGCCCTGCGCACACCGGCCCGCGAGCAGATCCAGCAGGAGGCGGACCGGGCCACCTATGAACGGCGGGCCGTCGCCGTCGAGCGCGAGCGCACCATCGCCGAGAACGAGTTGGCGAGTCAGATCGAACTGGCCCGACGCGAGGAGCAGTTGGTCGAGCAGCGCGGCATCAACGCCCGCCGCGAGGCCGAGGAGAAGGCGACGGCGGACGGGGTGAGGACCGAGGCCGAGGCGGCCCGCAAGGTCCGCCTCGCCCGCGCCGACGCCGAGGCGGCGCGCGAGACGGGCGCGGCGAGCGCCGAAGTCCAGGCCGCCTGGCTGCGCGTGCACGACGAGGCCGGTCCGGGCACGCTGCACGCCCTGGCCGCGACCCGGCTGGCGGAGAACCTGCCGCGGATCGAGAGCATCACGCTCTCCCCCGACGTCCTCACGGGACTCCTGAGCAGGCTCGGGCGCCCGGAAGGCGGCGCGGGCACGTGAGCCTGGCCCCGCGGGCGGTGCTCGTGCACCGCAGGACCGAGTACGAGGAGCTGCTCGCCCGGCACGGGACGCACGGGCAGGCCGCGTTCTTCCTTTCCAGCCGCGGCCGCTCGATCGACGAGGTGGTCCGCCGCCACGACCGCACGCGGCAGGCGCTGCGCGAGGTTGCGGCGGCGGTGCCGCTCACCTGGCGCAGTTCCCGGGTGGAGCGGGCGGACCTGGACCGCTTCCTGTTCGCCCCGGAGGACGTGGTGGTCGTGGTCGGCCAGGACGGCCTGGTCGCCAACACCGCGAAGTACCTCCGCGGGCAGCCGGTGGTGGGCATCGACAGCGATCCGGGGCGCAACCCGGGGGTCCTGGTCCGTCACCGCTGCGCCGACACGGGCGCACTGCTGCGCGCGGCGACCGCCGCCGGCGGCCGGGCGGAGGAGCTGACCATGGTGGAGGCCGTCGCCGACGACACCCAGCGCCTACTCGCGCTGAACGAGATCTATCTGGGATCGGTCGGCCACCAGACGGCCCGTTACCGCCTGGGCTCCGGCGGCGAGCAGGGTCCCGACGAGGCCCAGGCGTCCTCCGGGGTACTGGTGGGCACCGGCACGGGCGCCACCGGCTGGCTGCGTTCCCTGTGGCTGGAGCGCGGCAGCGCGGCGGGGCTGCCCGCCCCCTGCGAGCGGCGGCTCCTGTGGTTCGTCCGCGAGGCCTGGCCCTCCCCGACGACCGGTACGACGAAGGTCGCCGGCGAGCTGGGACGGGGGCAGGAGCTGCGCCTGACGGTGGAGTCGGACCGCATCGTGGCCTTCGGCGACGGGATGGAGGGCGACTCCCTGGAGCTGACCTGGGGCCAGAGCGTACGGCTGGGCATCGCGGAGACGTCGCTGCACCTGGTGACGTGAGCGCCCCGGCCGGCCGTCGGCCCTGCGGACCCACCGGAGGCCGCCGCGCCGAGGTGCCCGAGGGCTGCCCTCATGTGACCCGGAAGCCGGTGGCCGCGTGGTCGCGGCGGTCCCGGTGGAAGGTCAGCCGGTCCCAGGTCGGGAAGGACAGGTCGGTGACGGCGACCAGCCGGCCGTCGGTGTCGTGCAGGGTGCGCCGGACGGTCAGCCCGCACACCGGGGAAGCACTCGGCGGGTGGGTGGTGCGGGTCATGGTGATGGTTTCGGCGACCCGTCCCTCCGTCTGGACCCGGTCGAGCCAGCAGTGCAGCGGTTCGAGGTCCTCGTCGCGGGCGTCGGCGGCCCGCTCCCGGTAGGCGGCGAGTTCGGGGCTGGCGGCGGTCACCGCCGGGCTGAGGTAGGTCGCCGCGTGCCGCAGCGTCTCCCCCGCCGTGCCGTGGTCGCGCTGGTGGTGGACCAGGGTGCGGGCTCCGCCGCCCATCCCGAGGAGCACCGCGAGCGAGGGCGGCACGGTGACCAGGGTGAGCCAGCTCTGTGTGAAGGCCGCGGCCGCCACGGGCGCGACCCCCGGAGCCGGCGGGGACACGTCCGGCGGCCCGCCGGCGGCCGTTCCCCGTCCCGGCCCGGACGCGGAGTCCGCCGGCGCCTGCGTGTCCGCCGCGGGCCGGGTCCCGCGGCGCCCGGTGACGATGAGCCCGTCCTCCCGCAGTTGCTGGAGCGCGGCCCTGATGGTCTGCCGGTTGACCTGGTAGCGGGCGGCGAGGCTGCGCTCGGAGGGGAGCTTGCCGCCGGGGGTGTGCGCGGCGCGGTCGAGATCGCCGCGCAGGGCTGCGGCGATCCGCTGGTACTTGGGCATGGCGGCCGGGCCGCCGCCCCGCGAAGGGGAGGGCATGGCTTCTCCTCTGACGGGTGGTCAAGGACTGCTCGGTCTGCTCGACCAACGTAGCATTGGTCTATACCTCTGAGTGAGAGGGGACCGGCATCGTGGTACACGTTGGCCGATTCCGTACCCCGGCACCCGTACCCCTGGCCCGTACCCCCGCCCGTACCTCCGGTCCCTACGCCGACCGCACGCCCGGCCCGTACGCCCCCGCCCGGGACCCCGGCGGCGCGCGTCCACCCTCCGCAAACGGCCTATCCCCGCAGCGGGTTCGGCAGCGGCAGGTAGCGGGCGTCCGCCCCGTCCGCCCGCGTCCAGCGCAGCAGGAGGTTGGTCTTGGCCGGCAGGGACGGCCCGTTCAGCAGCTCCGCGATCTCGGGAAGCCCGCGCGTGGCGTCGTAGCGCAGGAACTCCTCCCGCACCGCGGGCCACACGTACGGCTCGGTGGCCGGATGGTGCTCGGCCAGCGCCCCGGCGACCTCCATGAGGTGGTTGACCACCAGGCAGTACACCAACCGCCGCCAGGCGTCCGCCCGCCCGAGTTCGGCGAGGAGTTTCACGCCCTCCGCGTCGCGGAAGAGGGCCTGCACGGGCACGCCCGACGCGTCCACCGCCACCACGGTGTTCTGCAGGTGCGCCTCCAGGACCACCCCGTGCCGGGCGAACAGCTCCAGCACCGGTGGCACCACCTGACGCAGGTACGCCCGCCACCAGCCCTCCGGGTCCGCCGCGCCGGCGAGCGGGCTCCCGGGCCAGCCCTCCGCGAGCGCGGCCGCCGCGAGCGGGGTCGCCCCGGGCCGTACGTGCGCGTGCAGGCCGTCGCGGACCAGGACGGCGAGCTCCTCGAAGGCGAACCCGGCGGTCCGGTAGCCGCGGTCGGCCAGCCACGCCGCCGTGGACCCGGTCCGGCGCAGGGCGGCGAAGCCCGCCTCGACCGCGGCGTCGGTCCCGCGCAGCCGGAGCAGGTCGTGGCGCCACAGGCGGCGCACGTCGTTGGTGATCCGGACGTCGAGGCTGAACTTCACGAACAGGTCGGCGGCCGGATCCGGTGCGTACACGGTGCGGATCGAGGCGGTCGGCCAGACCGGCCGCCGGCCCTCCCCCAGGCGCAGCAGCCGCCCGTCGGCGAAGGCCTCGCCCACTCCGGGACGGGCGCCGACCAGCTCCAGCTGCCACGGGTGGGCCGGCAGCAGCCGGTAGCCCGCGGGCGGGCGGGGGCCGTCGAGCACGTCCGCGAGCGAGTCGATCGCCCCGGCCGCGGCCGCGCCGCCCTCTTCCAGCACCTGGTCCTCGCGCACGCCCAGGAAGACCAGCGGGAAGCGGGCGTGGGCCTCCGGCGCGTACGGCAGCCAGCTCGCCACCGGCGCCCCGCCGCGGGACTTGGGGGCCGGATGGTGCGGGTGGCCCATGATCAGGGACTGCTCGGAGCGGACGAACGGGTCCGCGGAGGGCTCCGCGCGGACCCGGGCCGCCAGCAGCGCGGCGACGGCGGCGCGGCTGTCGGCGATCTCGACCGGGAGTTCGTCGTTCGCGGTCCCCGTGTACCGGCCCAGTTCGTCGGCGGTGAGCTTGACGAGGTCCGTGTGGCCGAGCGGACGCCAGCCGTCCGCCGTGCGCAGCTCGGGGCGTCCGGGCCGGCGCCCGCCCCGCACCCGCAGCAGCCGACCGCTGCCCCGCAGCCGGTGGACGCCCGCGCCACGGGGTTCGGCGGCCTCCCTGAGCAGGCAGTTCAGGAGCGGGGTGGTGGCGTAGGCGTCGGCGGCGGCGTTGAGGTCCACTGGTTCCATTTCGGTCCATCCGGTGCGCCGGAGGTTCGCGGGGCGTACCGGCGGCTGTGATCTTCAGTATCCGCGATGATGGCTTGATCATCCTGTAAAGCGCCATTCCGACCCCCGGAGCCGCCCCGTGCACGTACCCGCCTCCCCCGCCGAAGAGGCCGTCGCCGCAGGGCTGGACGCCGTCCGCCCGGCGCTCGGCACCGCGTACGCCGACGCCCTCGGCGGCGCCCGGGCGGCCGTGCTGACCCGGTTGTGGCGCGCGCTGGCCTTCGAACCGCTGCCGTGGGTGGCGGCCCGGGAGCCGGGGCCGGGCTCGCTGGCCGTCCTGCTCGCCGGGGGCTCGCGGCTGGAGGGGCCCGCGCCGGACGCCTACGCGACCAGGTCGTACGTGGAGGAGCTGCTGCTCGACGGGAGGCCCTACCGGCAGGCCGCCCGGCTCGTCGGCGCCCTGGAGGTGCCGCACGGGGAGGGTTTCGCCGCCGAGCTGGACGGCAGTACGGCCTCCCTCGCGCTCTCCCGTGCCGGACAGCCGCCCGCCGGCTCCGACACGGCCGCGCTGACCACCCGGGAGTGGGAGCAGCGGGTGGTCGACGGGCACCCGTACCACCCGAACTGCCGCTCCCGGCCCGGGTTCTCGGTGGCCGAGGAGCTGGCGTACGCCCCGGAGCACCGGCCGGTGGTGGAGCTCGGGCTGGTCGCGGTACGGGCCGAGGAGTGCCTGGTGACCGGGGACTGGCCGGACCGGCTGCGGGACGCGGGACGGATCCTGGTCCCGGTGCACCCGTGGCAGGCCGCGCACGTCCTGGGCAAGGAGCGGGTGGGGGCCGGGTTCGCGGCGCACCCGCTGATGGCCCTGCGCACCCTGGCGCCCGCGGCGGGCGGCCCGCACGTCAAGACGGCGCTGAGCACCCGGCTCACCTCCTCGGTGCGCGACATCTCCGGCTACTCGATCGAGACCGCAGCGGCCGTCTCCGCCTTCGCGCAGAGCCTGTCCGAACGCCTCGACGGGCGGCTGCACATCACCCGCACCCTGGGTGCGGCGGCCGCGCACAGTCCGGACCTGGCGGCCGTGCTCCGCGAGCCCCCCGAGGCGTACGCGGACGCCGCCGCCGGCGAACGGGTGCTTCCGGTCGCGGCGCTGGCCGGGTACCCGCCGGCGCGGTCGGCCGCCTGGCGGGCGGAGTTCGCCCGGCTCGCGCTGTCGGTGTGCCTGCGCGTCCTGGACCTCGGGGTGGCCCTGGAGGCCCACGGGCAGAACCTCCTCGTCGTCCTCTCCCCCGCCGGCGCCCCGGTCAGGCTGGTCTACCGGGACCTCGCGGACATCCGGATCAGTCCGGCCCGGCTGCGCCGGCACGGCCTTCCGGTGCCGCCGCTGTCCGGGCGGCTGGTCACCGACGACGTCGCCGTCCTGCGGCGCAAGCTCTTCGGCTCCCTGCTGACGGGAACCCTCGGTGCGACGGCCGGCTCGGCCGGGGCGTTCGCCGAGGCCTTCGCGGAGGCGGCCGGCCTGCCCGCCACCGCCGACACCGACGCCCTCCTGACCGGCCCGCTGCCCACCAAGGCCCTCACGCTGATGCGGCTGAGCCCGGGCGTGCCGGGCGACCAGTGGGCCCGGCTGCCCAATCCGCTGTCGGCCCGCCCGGCGGCGCCGCACTGAACCGCGCGGACCGCCCGGACCGCCCTTCCCGACCGGATCGCCTTCCCTGCCCGGATCGCCCTCCCTGCCCGACCGTGCCGTTCCGCTGCGCGGCCCCGGCCGCGTCCGTACGGGACGGGCTAGTCTCCAGGGGCATGACAGCGACCTCGTACCTGAACAGCGTCCGGGCGTCGTACGACGCCGTCGCCGTGGACTACGCGCGCCTGGTCGGCGCCGGTCTCGCCGGCAGGCCGCTGGACCGGGCCGTGCTGGCCGCGTTCGCCGGGTCCGTGCGGGCAGGCGGCGGCCGTGCGGTCGCCGACGTGGGGTGCGGTCCCGGCCGGATGACGGCGCATCTGGACGGGATCGGGATACGGGCCTTCGGCGTCGACCTCTCGCCCGCGATGGTGGCGGTGGCGCGCCGGAGCCATCCGGGGCTGCGCTTCGAGGTGGGGTCGATGGCCGCCCTCGACGTGGCGGACGGCGTCCTCGGCGGGGTGCTGGCCTGGTACTCGACGGTGCACGCACCACCTTCGGAGCTACCGCTGCTCTTCGCGGAGTTCGCGCGGGTGCTGGCTCCGGGCGGCCAGGTGCTGGTCGCGTTCGAGGTGGGCGACGAGCGGGTCCGGCTGGACCACGCGTACGGCCATCCGGTCGAGCTCGACGTGTACCGGACCCCGCCGGACCTGATCGCCTCCCTGCTGGCCGGGGCGGGCCTGGCCGAGACCGCCCGTCTGATCCGGGAGCCCGTCGACGGCGAACCGTCCCCCCGGGGCTTCCTGCTGGCCCGCAGAACGGGCCCGGAGCCCGGCTCCGCTCCGGATATATGACGAGCCGAATCGTTTCGACTGTGCGCCGTTCGGGGGGCAGCCGGGGCCGCGTGGGCCCGCCTTCGCGCCGTTCGGCCCGCGCGGTGGCAGGAAGGGGGCATGAGCCTCCATCGCCGCCGGGTCCTGGGAACCGCCGCCGCGGCCGTCCTCGCGTCCGTCGGGGCGGCGGCCCGGGGGCCGGACCTCGGCGCGCTGGCCCGCGGGCTCGACGGGCGGGTGGTGCTGCCGGGGGACCGGGACTACCCCGAGGCACGACAGCTCTTCCAGCCCCGCTACGACGCCGTCGCACCCGCCGCGGTCGCCTACCCGGCGCACGCCGGCGACGTGGCCGTCTGCCTGGACTTCGCCCGCCGCTCCGGCGTGCCGGTGGTTCCGCGCGGCGGCGGCCACAGCTACGCCGGCTGGTCCACCCGCGCCGCCGGGCTGGTCGTCGACACCGGGGCCATGGCCGCGGTCTCCGTCGACGGGAACGGCGTACGCGTCGGCGCGGGCGCCCGGCTCGGGGACGTGAACGCCGTCCTCGCCGCACGGGGGCTCGGCATCCCCACCGGGCTGTGCCCCTCGGTCGGCATCGCCGGGCTGGCGCTCGGCGGCGGCCTGGGCCTGGCTTCCCGGGCCCACGGCACCACGTCCGACCGGCTCACCGGAGCCCGGGTGGTCACCCCCGACGGCGCCTTGCGCGAGGTCGGCCCCGACCGGGACGACGGGCTGTACTGGGCCCTGCGGGGCGGCGGGGGCGGCAACTTCGGGGTGGTCACCGAGTTCCGGTTCGCCGCGCACCCGGTCGGCGACTGCGCCTTCGCCGAACTCCACTGGCCCGACGCGGACTCGGCCGCGCTCCTGCGCGGCTGGCAGCGCTGGCTCGGCGGGCTGCCCGACCCGTTCTGGAGCCAGGTGGAGTTCACGGTCGGCCCGGGGTCCGCGGCTCCCCCGGCCGTACGGGTCGTGTGCCTCGACGGGCGCGCGGAGCTGGAGCGGCAGCTGACCCGGCTGTCCGACCTGGTCGGCCGCCCGGTCCGGGACAGCTGGGTCGTCGTCCGCGGCTACGGCGACACCGTACGGGCCATGTCGGGCTGCCTGGACCGGACTCCCGCGCAGTGCCGCCTCCCGGGCACGCTGCCCGGGAGGGACCCGCGGGGGCGGCTCGGCCGGGAGTCGTACGCGGCCCGCTCCGACTTCTGGGCGGGCGCCGGGCTGACGGACGCGGCCGTCGGCGCGGTCCTCGACGCCGTCCGGCGCCACCCGTCCGAGGTCCCCCGGGACGGCACGGGGGTCGTACAGTTCGACGGGGTGTGCGGGGGCGCCGTGAACCGGGCCGGAGCCGCCGACACCGCCTTCGTGCACCGCGGCGCCGCCTTCCTCGCCCAGTACCTCGTCTCCTGGCCGGACTCCGCCCCGGCAGCCGAGGCCGCCCGCCACCAGGCCTGGCTGGACGGGCTCTGGGAGGGACTGCGCCCCTGGGCGAGCGGCCGCGCGTACCAGAACTACGCCGATCCGAAGCTTTCCGGCTGGCGCGAGGCCTACTACGGGCCGAACCTCCCACGCCTGGAGGCCGTTCGCCGTGCCTACGACCCCGACCGTCTCTTCCGCTTCCCCCAGGCCGTCTAGGCCGTGCCCTTCGGATCAGGGCGGATCGGCCCGGGGCGTCCGGTGCCGTGCGTCGCGAGGCCTAGGGGGTGTCGTCACCTTCGTTCCTGCCGTGCGGCGCCCGGCACGCACGCTCGCCGCGTTGTCGGGATCGCCCGTGTACATCCGGTACACGGGCGACCCTCCGCCTTGCGAGCGCACGCACCGGACACCGCACGGCCCGCCCTCCGGGCGTACGAAACGACTTCCACGACAGCCCATAGGAGGGAGCCGACGTGGTGTGTCGGCGACCGACGAGAACGCCGCGCGGCGCGGTGCCGGACCCACCGGACCCGCCCTGATCCGAAGACACGGCCCAGACGTGCCGTCCCACCGCCCGGCACCGGTCCGCCCGGCGCCCACGCCCGTCCCGCCGGGCCGGCTGAGCCCGGCCGGGCAGCCGCCCCCGGGGAGCCCGGCGCCGGACACCACGGGGCGGCTGCGGCCTGCGGGCGGCGGAACGCCCCCCGACGACCCGGCCCGGGCGGCGCCCGCCCTCCTCGTCCGAGATCCTCTTCCCCCTGGAGCTGCGCATGCGACGTACGTTGATCCTGGCCGCCACGGCCGCCGCGCTGTTGGTCTCCGCCGGGCCGCTGCCCGTCGCCGAAGCCGGGAGCCCCGGTACGGCGGCCGTCGGACTCCGGTCCGCCCGCGAGGCGTCGGCCTTCTGGACCGCCGAGCGGATGGCCTCGGCGCTGCCGCTGCCGGACCCGGCTCCCGGCGCCGGCGACGCCGCGGCCCCCGCGAGCCCCGGGCCCCAGCCGGAGCCTGCCGCTCCGCCCGTCGCGGACGGGGGCGTACCGCCGGTCGCCGCCGAACCGCCGGTACCCGGCGCGTCGGCCCCGGCGCCGGTGGCGCCCCCCGCGGAGTCGGGGACCGCGGCCCCGGCCACCCCCGTACCGGGGACGGCGCCCTCGTCGGCCCCGTCGGAACCGACCGAACCGTCCGAACCGCCGCCGCCCGTGGCCCCGAAGTCGCCCCTGGTCCCGGCCGTTCCGGAGCTTCCCGCCACGGCCGGTCCGGGAGTCGGGCAGGACTTCGGCGGGCTCCCCGTCGTCGGCCGGATGTTCGTCATGAAGGCGGGCGGGGCGTACTTCTGCACCGCCAGCGTCGTCGCCTCCCCCGGCCGTAACCTGGTGCTCAGCGCCGCCCACTGCCTGCTCGGCCCGGACTCCCGGCAGGTGGCCTTCGTACCCCGGTACACGCGCGCCAAGCCCCGGCCGTACGGCCTGTTCCCCGTCCTGCGGGACGCGGGCAAGCGCCCCAAGATCTGGATCGACCCGCGCTACCGCTCCCGGGGGCCGAACCGCGCCGCCTCCCTCGACGTGGCCTTCGCCCAGGTCGGGCCGGACTCCCGCGGCCGCCGGGTGCAGGACGTGGTCGGCGGCAACCGCCTCGTCACCGGCGCCGCCTACGCGCAGAGCCGGGTGTCGCTGATCGGGTACCCGGCCTCCGCCGCCCGACCGCGCCTGTGCGTCAACCGGACGACGAAGTTCACCAGCTCCGACGCACGGATCCCCGGTTCGTTCCTGCGCATCCACTGCACCGGCTATCCCGGCGGGACCAGCGGCGGACCGTTCCTGCTCCGCCTGGACGCCAAGCGCGGGACCGGTGACGTGATCGGGGTGATCGGCGGCTGGAAGACCGGCGGCGACACGGCCGACACGTCCTACAGCTCCTACTTCGGCGCGGACATCAGGAAGCTGTACGCGAAGGCGGTCGCCGGGTCGAAGGCAGGGTGACCCCCGGCCCCGGCGGCTCCGCCGCGGGGCGCCCCGGTCCTGGGCGTCGGCGGGCCGGCCGGCGCCCAGCACGTCCGCCGGCGGCATCGGGCGGGCCGCTACGCACCGGACGAGAGCCGGGCTGCGGCCTCCTCCCACGGCTGAGGCTCGACCAGGTCGTCGCTGTCGAAGGCATCCTCCTCGAACCAGCCCGTCCCGTCGAGCCAGGTCTCCAGCCAGGCTGCGAGGCTGTGGGAGTCGAGGAACCAACACCCCTCCCACGATCCGCCGCTGTACGGGTTCGGCTCGAAGAGCAGGACCTGACCTTCCTCGCTGAAACAGTCGACGCCTGCATACATGGCGCAGCCCCACGTGAGAATCGGTACGACGCCGTCGGGCCACTCCGGATGCTCCACTCCGAGGGACGCCTCACGGCGCGTCAGATATTCGCCGACGACGCTGGAGCCCGGACCGAGCAGGGGCAGCAGCCGGTGGTCAGGGCCGAAGCCGCCGTCAGCGACCTCGCGATACAGGCGCGCAAGCAGGGGGTGCAACGCGATGCCCAGCCGCTCCTGCGCCTCCACGATCCGGGCATCGTCGACAGGCCCGGGAAGGTCCTCGCTGTCCGCTGCGGCCCGGTTGGCGACACGTCGCACCACGTCATCAAGGTCGGTCATGCCCCTGATGCTTGCAGAGCCCGCCGACGGAGCCGTCGGCGACCGTGGCCGCCGGCCGGACACCCGGGGTCAGGTGACGACGGGCCCGTTCCGGTGCTCCGGTTCCCGGCCGTCACGTGACGGCGTGCAGCCACAGCGGCAGCAGCAGGAGCGAGGCCAGCGAGGTCTTGATGACGAGGGAGGCCGAGAGGTCGACGCCCACGTCGTAGCGCTGGGCGAAGACGAACAGGTTCTGCGGCGTGGGCATCGCGGCGATCACGACCAGGTACGCGAGCCACGGTCCCCCGACCCCGAGCAGCGGCCCGCACACCGCCCAGGCGAGCAGGGGGAAGGCCAGGCACTTGAAGCCGATCAGCGCCAGCTCCTCGCGCGTGGTGCCCCGCAGGTCGAGGCCGAGGCCCCCGAGGTGGAGGCCGAGGGCGAACAGCGCCACCGGGGAGGCGCTGTCGCCGACGAAGTCGGCCGCGTCCAGGAGCACCCCGGGCACGTGCACGGAGAGCAGGTTGAGCAGGATCCCGGCATTGCAGGCCAGGACCAGCGGGGTCGCGAGGGAGGCACCGACGGCGCGCGCGAGGCGGCGGCCGGGGCCGCCGGGGGCAGGGCCTGGGCGGCCCAGTTCCATGAGGGAGATGACCACCAGGGACAGGACGCAGACCTGGAAGAGCAGGACGGGGAAGAGCGGGGCGGCCGTGCCGAACACGGTGATGAAGACGGGAACGGCGAAGTAGGCGGTGTTCACCTGCACCCCGGCCATCACGCGCAGCGCGACGGCGCGAGGCTCGCGTATGCCGTGGGCGACCGCCGCCAGCGCGACGGCGGTCACCGCGAGGGCGGCAGCGGTCGCGTAGCCGCCGAGCGCCCGCCAGTGGAACAGGGCGGCCAGGTCGCTGCGGTAGATGTTGCCGAAGAGGTAGCAGGGGACGGCGAAGAGGAAGGCGTAGTCGGAGAAGGCCTTCGAGGCCTCGGCGGGAACGGCCTTGCGGCGGGCGAGCAGCACGCCGGCGCCGAAGGCCGCCATCACCGGCACCAGTTTCTCCAGTGCGGCTGCCCCGCCCATGCGTCCCGCTCCCCGTGATCGACCCTCGGCAGCCTACCCGCGCCGCCCGGGGCGCATAGGCTGGGCCGATCATGAGTGACAGAGCCCGCACCCGGCCGCGCGGCCGGCCCAGTGGAAGCACCGCCGCCCCGGCCGCCGACGCCCGCGTGCCCGGCGCACTGGCGCAGCTGGCCGTGGTCCTGCGCACGCCCGCGAGGGCGGCGGAGCCCCTGCTCGCGCGGGCGCCCAGGCCGTGGCAGCGCGTGCTGCCGTTCGTCGTCGTCGGCCTGTTCACGCTGACGCTGCTGCCGGTGACGATCGCGGTGCTGACCAACGTCTACAAGGCGGGCGGCGGCTGGTCGGGCGCGCTCGGGGTGGCCCAGACCGTGCCGCTGCTCCTCGCCGTGACCCGGCCGATGCACGCGTGGGTGATGGTGCTGCTCGCGGACGTCTTCGGCGCGCTGCTGCTGATCCAGGCCGATGACGTGGCCGGGCGCGCCTGGCCCTGGACCCCGATGGTGATCATCGGCTATCTGGCGCTGATGGCCTGCCTGGGGCTGCGCGAGTCCATCCGGACCCTGGTCGGGGTGTGGCTGGCGACCGGGGCGGTGGGCGCGCTGCTCGGCTTCTTCCCGCCGTCAGGGGTCATGAACACGGCCGCGCTCCTCTTCGTCCTCAGCGGGGTGGTGCTGGCGCTGACCGGGGCGCTGCGCGGGCTCGGGGACGCCCAGCAGCGGATCGCGGAGCAGGAGAGCATCAGCGAGGCGGAGCGGTCCCGGCGGACGCTGCTGGAGGAACGGGCCCGGATCGCACGGGAGTTGCACGACGTGGTGGCGCACCACATGTCGGTGATCACGGTCCAGGCCGATTCCGCGCCCTACCGGCTGCCGGGCATGCCGGATCCGGTGCGGGAGGAGTTCACGGCGATCGCGGCGAGCGCCCGCGAGTCGCTGGGCGAGATGCGGCGGCTGCTGACGGTGCTGCGCGGGGACGGCGGCGCGGACGGGGAACGGGGCCCGCAGCCGGGGATCGACCGGCTCCAGCAGCTGGTGGAGGCGACCGTACGGGCGGGCCAGCCGGTGGAGTTGTCGCTCGCGGCGCGGGCGGCGGGGGCGGCGCCGCCGGCCGTGGACCTGTCGGCGTACCGGATCGTGCAGGAGGCGCTGGCGAACGTGGTGCGGCACGCACCGGGCGCGCCGACCACCGTGTCGGTGACCGTGGACGCGCGGGAGGTCCTCGTGCTCGTGGTGAACGGCCCGGCCCGCGACGCCGTGGTGGCGCTGGAGGGTTCGGGCACGGGCCACGGTCTGGTCGGGATGCGGGAACGCGTACGGTTGACGGGCGGGACGCTGGACACGGGTCCGCTGCCCGACGGCGGCTTCCGGGTCGCCGCCCGCCTGCCGTTGGACCACCCGACCGAGGACTCCAGTTGACCATCCGCGTGATCATCGTCGACGACCAGGCCATGGTGCGGGCGGGGTTCGCCGCGCTGCTGTCGGCGCAGGCCGACATCGACGTGGTGGGCGAGGCCCCCGACGGGCGGGAGGGGGTGCGGGTCTCCCGCTCCACCCATCCGGACGTGGTGCTGATGGACGTGCGGATGCCGGAGATGGACGGGCTGACGGCGGCCCGGGAGCTCCTGGATCCGCCGCGCGGCGTGGTGCACCGGCCGAAGGTCCTGATGCTGACCACCTTCGACATCGACGACTACGTGTACGAGGCGCTGCGCGCCGGTGCCTCCGGGTTCCTGCTGAAGGACGCCCCGCCGGCGGACCTGATCGCGGCGGTCCGGGTGGTGGCCTCGGGCGAGGCGCTGCTGGCGCCGTCGGTGACCCGGCGGCTGATCGCCGACTTCGTCCAGCAGCGGCCGGCTCCGCGGAAGGACCCGGCGCTGCGGCTGAAGGGTCTGACGCCGCGTGAGACCGAGGTACTGGAACTCATCGCGCGCGGCCTGTCGAACCAGGAGATCGCCGGCCATCTGGTCCTCGCGGAGCAGACGGTCAAGACGCACATCGGCCGGGTGCTGGCCAAACTGGACCTGCGCGACCGCGCCCAGGCGGTGATCTTCGCGTACGAGGCGGGGCTGGTGCGGCCCGGCGACGCCGGCTGACCGTTCCCTTTCGCACCCGTCGACACCGGTTCGTCCCCCGCTGCTGCCCCTGACGGGCCGAACACGCCTGCCGCGACCGTCCGGAGCGGCTGTTGTCGGCGGTCGTCTCCTCCACCCCCTACCGGGGTATGACATGCGGCTTGGCTCCACGGTCCGACGTGCGGCCGGGTACCTCCTTCCTACCTTCCTCCTCGACACGAGGAGAGGAGAAGGGGCATGCGCCGCTTCGGAAGGACAGTGGTCACGGCCGCGCTGGCGGTGGCCGTTGTCGCGGGGACCGCCGGCTGGGCCTCGGGGGACAGCCAGCGGGCGGTCACCGGGCCGCCGCCCGGCACCGCGGCCTGGCGGGCCGACAGCGTCGCCGGCCGTACGCCGCCCGATCCGGCGAGCGCCCGGCCGGCCGAGGTGGCCCGGTTCTTCGCCGGCCTCGACACCGCCGCGCAGCGGTACCTCGTACGGGCCCACCCGCTGGTGGTGGGCAACCTGGAGGGGGCGCCGCTCCCCCTGCGGTACGAGGCCAACCGGATCGCCGTCACCGCCACGGGCGACGCGCGGTACGCCTCCCTCGCCGCGCCCGACCGGCAGGTCCTGGTCTTCGATCCGCGCGGGCGCGGCCAGGTCGCCGAGGTCTTCGGCGACCTGGAGCACGCGGCGCACGTCTCGGTGGTCGTGCCCGGCGCCGACAACGACGCCTCCACCCACGACGCCCGGCGCGCGCCCCACACCGGACCGGCCGGGATGGCCCGTACCCTGCGCGCGGCGGCCGGAGAGGGCACCGCGGTGATCGCCTGGACCGGGTACACCACCCCGGTCGGCGTGGGCCTGGACGCGGCCGTCGGGCGGCTGGCGGACGCCGGCGCCGAGCGCCTGGCCCGGTTCACCGCGGGCCTCGACGCGGTCGGCGCGCCCGATCCGGTGCTGTTCTGCCACAGCTACGGCTCGGTCGTCTGCGGGCTGGCCGCCCGGCACACGGACGCCGCCGACATCGTGGTCCTCGGGTCCCCCGGCATGCGCGCCGACACCTCGGCCGCGTTGCGCACCCGGGCCCGCGTCTGGGCGGCCCGGAGCCCTTCCGACTGGATCGCCGACATCCCGAACGTCGAGTTCGCCGGGCTCGGCCACGGCGCCGACCCGACGTCCGCCTCCTTCGGCGCCCGCCGCGTACCCGCCGCCGACGTGCGGGGCCACACCGGCTACTTCGCTCCCGGAACCCAGTCCCTGGCGGCGTTCGCCGCGATCGCGAACGGAGAGGTCCGATGAGGACGAGCACCCTCACCACGCTGCGGAAGGCCGCCGACCGGATCGACGCGCGGACCCCCGCCCACCGCGACCGGGCGGTGGACGGGCTGCGCGCCCTGGCCCTGCTCGCGGTGCCGACCGGGCACTGGCTGCTCGGCGGGTTCACGCTCGACGCGGACGGCGGGCTCCACAACGCCAGCCCGCTGACCGCCTTCGGCGGCCTCGCCCCGGCGAGCTGGGTGCTCCAGATGCTCGGCATCTTCTTCCTCGTCGGGGGCTACGCCTCCGCCCTGTCGTACGGGCGCCGCCGGGGCTCGACCAGGGCGTGGCTCAAGGGCCGGATGGTACGCCTGGGGCGGCCGGTGCTCGGGGTCACGGCGGTGTGGGCGCTGGCGGCGCCCGTGCTGTACGCGGCGGGGGTGCCGGAGGCGACGCTGCGGACCGGGGCCACGCTGGTCGTCCAGCCGCTGTGGTTCGTCGGTGTGTACGTGGTGGTCACCGCGCTGACCCCGTACTGCGTGCGGGCGGCGCGCCGGCTCGGCGGTTGGGCGGCGGCGCCGCTGCTCGCCTCGGTCGCGGTGGTGGACTTCCTGCGGTACGGGCCGCTCGCCGACGCGGTGCCGTCCTGGCTGGCGCTGGTGAACGTCCTCCCGGGCTGGCTGTTCGCGTACCAGCTGGGCGTCTCCTGGGGCGAGGGGCGGATCGGGCGGCGCGGCGGCCGGCTGCTGCTGGCGGGCGGGGCGCTGCTGTTCGCGGCGCTGCTGGTGGTCTTCCACTACCCGGCGTCCATGGTCGGCGTGCCGGGCGCCGTGCGGACCAACTCGCACCCGCCGTCGCTGCTGGTGCTCGCGCTGGCGGCGGCCCAGTCCGGGGCCGCGGTCCTGCTGCGCGACCGGATCGCGAAGCTGCTGGCGCGGCCCGCGCTGTGGGCCCCGGTGGTGGTGGTCAACCTGTGCGCGATGACCGTCCTGTGCTGGCACCAGACGGCGATGCTGGCCGCGGCCGTGCCCGGTTCGTTCGCGGGCGCCGTGGCGGGACTGACGACGGCGCCGGACAGCTTGGGGTGGATCGCGGCGCGGGTGGCGTGGATGCCGGTGTTCGCGGTGCTGCTGGTCGTCATCGCCCGGTACGCGCGCCGGTTCGAGGGTCCGCCGCGGGAGGGGCGCGGGGGGACCGTGCTGCGCCGGGCGGTGGCGGGCGTCCTGGCGGCGGGGTTCGCGGTGTTCGCGCTGGGGCTGGCGTAGCGGCGCCGCAGGGCCGCTCGAAACGTCGAGAGCGCCGCTCCCTCGAGGGAGCGGCGCTCTCGACGTGTACGGGTGATCCGCCGTCAGGCGATCGAGGCCGCGACGATGGCGGCGACGGCGAGGTTGCAGCAGGCGGTGACCCAGACCGCCGGGTGGGGCTCGGGGTCGACGACGATGGCGCCGAGCTTGCCCGGGGTGACCAGGTCCAGCACCAGGAAGGCCACCGCCATCAGGACCAGGCCGAGGAGGCCGAAGGCCGCGGTGGACAGCAGGCCCTTGCCGAAGTCGTCGTACGTGGTCCAGATCGAGGTGAAGACGATGCCGCCGATGCCCAGGAGAGCGGAGCTGAGCAGGAGCGCCGCGTTGCGGTTGCGCTCCTCCCAGATCTGCTTCGGGAGCTTCCCGGGCGTCAGCACGTCGACGAGGACGATGCCGAGGATCAGCAGCACCAGACCGAGGGCGCCGAAGGCGCTGGTGCGGCCTAGTCCGTTGATGATGTCGCTCATGGGGAAGCCTGTCTCCGCGTGGTGGTTGGGAAGGATGTGCCGTGGGGAGGCTGGCCGAATCTATCGCACACCCTTGCCCCGGACCATGGGGAGGTCAGCAAGTGGTAAAGCTCAGGGCCGCGCGGCCCGGCGAGGAGCGGGCCCTGAGCGCCCTCGTGATGCGGTCCAAGGCGCACTGGGGGTACGACGCCGCGTTCCTTGAGGCCTGCGCCGGGGAACTGCGGGTCCGGCCGGGAGACCCGGCGTCCCGCCGGATCGTGGTGGCCGAGGACGGCGACGGGCTGCTGCTGGGGCTCGCGTCCCTGGAGGGGACCGCGCCCCGGGCGGCGCTGGGACTGCTGTTCGTGGAACCGTCGGCCATCGGACTCGGCGTGGGCCGGCTGCTGTACCGGGACGCGGTGCGCCGGGCCGCCGGGCTCGGAATGCGCACCCTGGTGATCGACTCCGATCCGCACGCGGCCGGGTTCTACCGGGCCATGGGAGCGGTGGCGGTGCCCGGGGCCCGGGACGGCGGCGAGGGCCCGGGCCGGCCGGGCGACCCCGCCGGAACCGATGAGCCCAGCAACCGCGGCGCACCGGGCGGCCCGGGCGCACCCGGCGGCCTGGTCCGGTTCGAGGTGGCCCCCGTCCCGCTCGCCGGCTGGGCGCGGGCCTGGACCGGCGGCGGGCGGGCCGTGCACCTGGGCAACGTCGCGGAGTTCAACGCCCAGTTCGCCGACGCGTCCCTGGACCGGGACCAGCTGCCCGCCCACCACTACAGCTGCCTCGCGGCGTTCTACAGCCCCTCCCCGGCGGCCCTCGTGCTGCCCCGGGCGGTCCCCCCGGGCTGGGCCGGGCTGGTCGGCCGGCAGCTCGGGTGGACCGGTGTCGAGGTGTACGACGGGCTGGCGCAGGAACGGGGCCCCGGCCTGTCGGACGCCGTGCGGGCCCGCGCCGCGCTGGTCGCGCGGCTCACCGGGGGCGGGCTGCCCCTCGTACCGTGGGGGCGGACGCGGGCCTTCGGGCGGCTGGCGGGGCGGCCGTGGCGGCCCGGCGAGCTCCGCTACGAGGCGAAGTCCGCGGCGCACGCGCTCTTCGGCCGGATCCTCGCAGGCGGCGGGCACCCCGCGGTCGTGCTGCCCGCACAGTGGCGGGCCGGCACCCGGCGGGCGGCGGTACGGCTGCTGGCCGCCCGGACGGCCGCCGGAAGGAGCACCGTCCTCAAATCGGAGCACGGGGTCGGCGGTTCGGGCACGACGGTGCTCACCCCCGCCCGGGTGCGGGCGGCGGGCGGAGCCCGCGCGGTGCTGCGGCGGCTGCCGCGGGGCCCGCTGCTGGTGGAGGAGTACGTGGACGGCCCGGCGCCGGGGCACGGCCCGCGGGACCTGACGTACGACGGGTTCGTGGACGGGGCAGGCCGGCCGCACGCGGTGGGCGGGGCCGTGATGGACGTGGAGGGGGCCGGCTACCGGGGGGCCACCGTGGGACCGGGGATCGTGCCGCGGTGGGCGCGCGGGCCGCTGTCGGCCTTCGGGGAGGCGGTGGGCCGGGAGCTCGCCGGCTCCGGCTACCGGGGCTGGTTCGACGTGGACTTCGTCGCCGACGGAGCGGGGCGGCTCGCGCCGACCGAGGTGAACCTGCGGCTGACCGGGCCCTCGGTGGCCTTCATGGTCGCGGCCCGTCTCGACGAGCTGCGCGGCGCGGGGCACTTCGTACGGATCGCCGACCGGGTGGAGCTGGGCGCGCGGTTGCCGGACGCCCGGTTCGACGAGCTGTGCGCGGAGCTGGCCCGCGACTGCGCGGCCCTCGGCGCGGTGTTCGTGCCGGCGATCCCGACCGGCGCCTTCGAACCGGAGCCCTGGCTGGGGGTGCTGGTGGCCGCGCACGGCCTGGACGTGCTGGACGCCGCCGAGGCACTCGTACGGGAGCGGGCCCTGGCCTGCGGGGCGGAGTTCCTGGGGGTGCGGGAGGGCGGCCGGGCCTGACCCGCGGGTCGCCCGCGGCCGGCCCGGGCCGGTCCCGGGCCGTGAACCGGCCCCCGAGGTCAGTTCCCGGGCCCTGAACCGGCCGGGAACCGGCCCGCGCGGTCAGTTCTCGGAGTCGAAGGCGTCGGTCCGCCTGCGCGCCGCGTGGCAGGCGACGACGACGGCCGCGATCATCAGCGGGACGTTGAAGACGTAGACGAGGGCGGCCTGGCGCGGCCAGTCCTGCTTGGCGGCCAGCCGGTAGAGGTTGTCCTGGGGCCACCACGCGACCATCAGGTACACGAGCGCCAGATGCGCGGCCGTGGCCAGGGTCCGGCCGCCGCCCCGGGCGAGCATGCGGCCGCGGCCCTCGAAGAGGAACACCACGCCGATGCCGAAGGCCAGGCACTCGATCAGGTAGAGGACGCCGAAGAGGAACGCCCACGGCTGCGGTACGCCGGTCAGGTCGGTCGATCCCGGCCAGATGACGTCCGTGAACACCCGGGCGACCAGACCCAGGGCCGCCGCCGCGCAGACCACGACGCAGGTCAGGGAGAGGTCGGCGTCGCCCACCGCGCCGCCGTACTTGCCGGCGCTCCGCGCGGGGAGTCCCGGCACGCCCTGCGCGGGCTTCGGCAGGGCCTCCCGGTCCTCCTGGCCGGCCCGGTTGCGCGGCAGGGCGCGCAACCGCACCACCGCGCGGGGCCGCTGCGCGGAGGGCAGCCGGTCCGCCAGATGCTCGCGCAGTTCGTCGATGTCCGGCAGGTCCGCGCCCGCGGTCCCGTACGGTTCGGCGACGGCGGCGGCCGGCGGGGCCACGTAGGCGACCAGGCGGGGCACGCCGCGGAATCCGGGCACCCCGGCAACGATGACCGCGCCGATGCCCTCGTGGCCGCGGATCACCGATTCGACGGCGTACGGGTCGAGGGGGACGCCGTCCAGGGTGATGCGGTCCCGGATCCGGCCGCGGAACTCCAGCAGCCCGTCCTCGCGCAGCAGGCCCAGGTCCCCGGTGGCGATCGCGTCGCCGCCGTCCGGCGGGGTCAGGCGGATCTCCCCGTCGCGCAGGTCCGCACGGCAGCCGGGAAAGGGGACTCCGACGAGGGCGTGGCGTTCCGGGTCGTCCAACGGGCCGGACAGCTGGGGCAGTTCGAACCAGGTTCCCGTACCGGCCGACTCGGTGGTCCCGTAGACGTTGAGCAGGCGGACGCCCGCCCGCAGCCGGGTGGCGAGCGCGGCCTGTTCGTCGAGGTGGAGGCGGTCCCCCGTGACGCTGACCAGCCGCAGCGCGCGCAGCTCGGGCGGGTCCGGCCGGCGGGCGGCGGGAACGGACGGCCGTGCGGCTGCGGTGGGCCCCCGGTGCAGGAGCAGCCGGGCGGCACCCTCCGGGTCGGTGTGGACGAGGGTCACCCGCTCGGCGTCCACGGCGCGGCGCACCCCCTCGGGCTTCCAGGGGGAGCGCCCGGCCAGGACGAGCGAGCCGCCGGAGCACAGCGCCCGGGTCCACCCCGCGGCGAAGGCGGTGACGGAGGCGGCGCAGGTGATCAGGTGCCGGTCCCCCGGGGTCAGCCGGGCCACCGTCGCCCAGCCCTCGTACGCGGCGAGCAGCCGGGGGTGGCCGACGGGGACGGCGCGCGGCTGCGGGCCTCCGGTGTACAGGACGGCGCCGGGCCCGGGGCGGGAGCGGGCGGGCCGTCCCGCGGGCCGTTCGGCGATGCCGGCGGCGTCCGCGCCCAGCCGGACCACCGGGAGGCCGCTGCCGTCGTCGAGGGCGGCCTGGTGCGCGGCGTGCGTCAGCAGCACGGACGGCTGCGCGGCGGCGAGCTGCCGCTGTCCGGTGCGCGGGACCTCGACGTCGACCACCGTGTAGGCCGCGCCGGCCTTGAGCGCGGCGAGCACGCCGACGACGGTCTCGGCCTGCCGGGCGGTGCCCACGGCCACGAGGGCGCCGTCCGGCAGGCCGGTGTCGAGCAGGTGGTGGGCCAGCCGGTTGGCCCGGGTGTCGAGCTGCCCGTACGTGAGGCTGTCGGGTCCGGCGATCAGCGCGGGGGCGTCGGGGGTGTCCCGTGCCCAGCGTTCGAAGCGGTGCAGGACGGTGTCGTGGCTGTCTTCGGTGGGCTGCCGGTCGGAGCCGGTGGACTCGGATCCCTGCGTCATGAACCGATGATGCCACCGGGCACTGACAGGGAACGGGGAACGGAAAACTCGAACACCCCTCACGGGGGCGGGAGTTGCCGAGGCGAAAGAACGTGCGGGAGCGGAATCCTTGACCTCGACCTTGATTGAGGTTCTACGGTTCGATCCATGGACATGGAAGTCACCGCCTGGACCTCGCTCCACAGCGCGATCAACGCCGAGCAGGACCGGCGCCCGTTCTCCCGGGCGACCCTGCACCGCATCGCCGCCTTCGCCCGCCCGCACCGCCGGGGCCTCCTCTTCTTCCTGCTGCTCAGCGTGGTCGGCGCGCTGCTGGCGGTGGCCACCCCGGTGCTCGCCAGCCGGATCGTCGACACCATCGTGGACGGCCGGGAGAACGGCACGGTCACCCGGCTCGCCCTCCTCATCGCGCTGATCGCGGTGGCCGAGGCGGGTCTGGGCCTGCTGACCCGCAAGCTGTCCGCCACCCTCGGCGAGAGCCTGATCCTGGACCTGCGGACCGCGGTCTTCGACCACGTGCAGCGGATGCCGGTCGCCTTCTTCACCCGGACCAGGACCGGCGCCCTGGTCAGCCGGCTCAACAACGACGTGATCGGAGCCCAGCGGGCCTTCAGCAACACCCTGTCGGGGGTGGTGGCCAACACGGTGACCCTGTTGCTGACGCTCGTCGTGATGCTGGGCATCTCGTGGCAGATCACCCTGCTGGCGCTGGTGCTGCTGCCCGTGTTCGTGCTGCCCGCCCGCCGGATGGGGGCGCGGATGGCCGCGATGCAGCGCGAGGCGTCGACGCTGAACGCGGCGATGGGCACCCAGATGACCGAGCGGTTCTCCGCCCCCGGCGCGACGCTGGTCAAACTGTTCGGACGGCCCGCCGACGAGTCCGCCGAGTTCGCCGCCCGGGCGCGGAGGGTCCGGGACATCGGCGTCCGTACGGCGATGGCCCAGTCGGTGTTCATCACGGCCCTGACCCTCGTGTCGGCCCTGGCCCTCGCGCTCGTCTACGGGCTCGGCGGGTACTACGCCCTGCGCGGGAGCCTGGACGCGGGCGCGGTCGTCGCCCTCGCCCTGCTCCTGACCCGGCTGTACGCCCCGCTGACCTCGCTGGCGGGGGCCCGCGTCGAGGTGATGAGCGCGATGGTGAGCTTCGAGCGGGTCTTCGAGATCCTCGACCTGAAACCGCTGATCGACCAGAAGCCGGACGCCCGCCGGGTCCCGGAGGGTCCGGTGGCCGTCGAGTTCGACCGGGTCACCTTCGGCTACCCCTCCGCCGACAAGGTCTCCCTCGCCTCCCTGGAGGAGGTCGCCGCCCTCGACGCCCGCGGCGGCACCGAGGTGCTGCACGAGGTGTCCTTCCGCGCCGAGCCGGGCCAGATGATCGCCCTCGTCGGCTCGTCCGGCGCCGGCAAGTCGACCATCGCGCAGCTGCTGCCGCGGCTGTACGACGCCGACGCGGGAGCGGTCCGCCTGGGCGGGGTGGACGTACGGGACCTGACGGCCGACTCCATCCGCGAGACGCTCGGCATGGTCACGCAGGACGGGCACCTCTTCCACGAGTCGGTGCGCGCGAACCTGCTGCTGGCCCGGCCCGGGGCGACGGAGGCCGAGGTGTGGGAGGCCCTGCGCCGCTCCCGGCTGGACGGGCTGGTGGCCTCGCTGCCGGACGGGCTGGACACCGTCGTCGGCGAGCGCGGGTACCGGCTGTCCGGCGGGGAGCGGCAGCGGCTGACCATCGCGCGGCTGCTGCTGGCCCGGCAGCGGGTGGTGATCCTCGACGAGGCCACGGCGCACCTGGACTCCACGTCGGAGGCCGCGGTCCAGGAGGCCCTGGGCGAGGCCCTGTCGGGGCGGACCGCGGTGGTGATCGCGCACCGGCTGTCGACCGTGCAGGCGGCGGACCTGATCCTGGTCGTGGAGGACGGCCGGATCGTGGAGCGCGGGACGCACGGCGAGCTGCTGGCCGCGGGCGGCCGGTACGAGGAGCTGTACCGCACCCAGTTCGCGGCGTCGCCCGCAGGTTCCGGCGGCGTGCCGGCGGCTCCGGGAGCATGAGGGGGCGCCGTCCGGGCCGGTACGGGCGGCGGAGGCGGGTGCGGCGGGTGCGGCGAGTGCGGGCCGGCGGCCCGCCGGGCGGGGGCGGACGGCGCCGATGCGGCGAACCGGCCGCCGCCCGCGTACGGTCGGCGTCATGCGCATTGTCATCGCAGGTGGACACGGACGGATCGCACTGAGGCTGGAGCGCCTCCTCGCCGCGCGCGGGGACGAGGTCGCGGGCATCATCCGGTCGGAGGAACAGGCCGACGCCCTACGGGCGGCCGGCGCCGAACCCGTCGTACTCGACCTGGAGTCGGCCCCCGTCCGGTCGGTGGCCGCGGTGCTGCGGGGCGCCGACGCCGTGGTCTTCGCCGCGGGCGCCGGCCCCGGCAGCGGCCACGCGCGCAAGGACACCGTGGACCGAGGCGCCGCCGTCCTCTTCGCGAACGCCGCCGAGCGGGCCGGCGTACGCCGCTACCTCACCGTCTCCGCCATGGGCGCGGACGTGGAGCACCCGGGCGACGAGGTCTTCGACGCGTACCTGCGGGCCAAGGGCGCGGCCGACGACGACCTGCGGTTCCGCTCCGGCCTCGACTGGACGATCCTGCGCCCCGGCGCCCTCACCGACGCGGCGGGAACCGGGCTGGTCCGCCTGGAGGCGAGCACCGGGCGCGGCGAGGTCCCCCGCGACGACGTGGCGGCGGTCCTCGTCCGCCTGATCGACACCCCGGCGACGGCGGGCCTGGTCCTGGAACTGACCGGCGGTACGACGCCGCTGCCCGCCGCGGTGGACGCCCTCACGGGCCGTTCCCTGTAGTCCGGCCGGCCGCGGCCGGGGCCGGAGCGCCGCGAACGGCCCGTCCCCGCGTGCGGGACGGGCCGTCGGCGGCCGGCGGGGGCCGGGGGTCAGCGGCCGTGGACGCCGATCTCGCGGATCGAGTACCGGTTGTCGGTGCCCCGTTCGAGCCCCGTGACGCGTACGTAGCGGGCCGTGGTGGGGGCGAAGCCGCGGTTCTCCACCCCTCCCCTGCCCGCCGTCGTGGTGTGCACCGTCCGCCAGGTCGCGTTGTCCGGTGACACGTCGATCCGGTAGCGCAGCGCGAACTGGTCGGACCAGTTCAGCGTCACCCGGCCGACCTGGCGGGCCGCCCCGAGGTCCACCGTGATCCACGCGGTGGCCACGGTCTTGCTGGCCCAGCGCGTGCCGGGATCGCCGTCCACGGCGTTCTTCGGCGGGTACGACACCACGATCGCGTCCTGGTGGTCGGAGGCGGTGACGCGCGCACCGGCCGCGAGGTCGGCCAGGTCGTCGGTGCGGCGGGCCGGGAACTCGACCACCTGCTGGTAGGTCGGCCGGTTCTGCCAGGCGATCCGGGGCACGGTGATGCCACCCATCGCCCGGTGGACGATCGAGTCGGCGCAGACCTGCTCGCCCGCGGCGCAGAACCTGTCCGCGGGGTACACGGCCGTGGCCGGCGTGGCCGCGGCGGCCGACAGGGTGGAGAGCAGCACCCGGCGGCAGTCGGACGGAAGGCCGCCACCGCAGTACGTGCGGTCCAGCGGGGAGCCGACGGGCCGGCCGAGGACGGACCGGAGGTCCTTGTCGAGGTAGGACCACCAGCCGTGCTGGAAGGCGGAGCCCTTGTGTGCCTCGCCCTTCACCCCGCCGGCGGGGCCGCCGGTGCCGTTCTGACCTCCGGACGGCGACTCGTTGACCGGGGCGACGGCGGTGAGCGCCTGGTAGAGCCCGTCGCCGAGGGCCGGTTTGAACGTGCCTTCGACCAGCAGCGGCCACCAGGCGTCGAGGACGCGGACCGCTTCGGCGTGGGCGTAGGTGCGCGAACCCTTCGCGGTCTCCTTGCGGGTGCCGCCGGCCGCGACCCAGTCGCGCAGGCCGCGCACGGTGGCGGCCAGTGCGGGGTCGGTGACGGGGGCGGCGGCGATGACGTCCAGGGCGGCCGGCAGGACGCGCTCGGCGCGCAGGTCGGTGACGGCGGCCTCCTGCATGGCCTTGACCAGCTGGGTACGGGTGACCCCGCCGGTACGGACCAGTGCGGACACCCGCCGGTCGAGGAGGTCCGCGCGGTGCACCGAGCCGTTGCCCCAGCCGGAGGCGAATCCCTCGGCCTGCTTGTTGTTCCAGCTGACGTAGTAGTCCTGGTCCACGGACTGGGGGTGCTCGGCCGGCGGGGTGACGGCGGAGGTGTTGAGGACCGGGTTCCAGTCCCGCCACTCGTGCGCGGGCCGGGCCAGGACCGGCTGGTCCGGGTCCGTGCCGGCCGCCCGGACGGGGTTGGTCCCGGAGTTGTAGTACGCGGTGTGGTCGGCGTCCGCGTAGAACCAGTTGAAGGTGTAGCCGACGTTGCGGGCGGCGTTCTGGAAGCTCTGCGCGGAGGTGATCTCGGCCGGGTCGTTGAACTGCTGGAAGCCGATCACCGAGTCCAGGTCGTGGTGGTAGGTGGAGCGCAGCGCGGTGAACGCGACGGGCTTGCCGCCCACCTCTCCGGTATGGCTGACCAGGCCGTACGCACTGCGCCGGCTGACGAGGTCGTAGGCGCCGGCGGCGGTGGCGTCCGCGGTGGTCGGGGACCAGCTGTTGCGCTTGGCGAGGGTCTCGAAGGGGGTGCAGACCCCGCGCAGCAGGTAGTGCGCGGAGGCGGTGGTGGGTGTGGCGCCCGAGGGCTCGCACAGGTCGACGGCGAAGGTGTCGGTGATGTCCTGGTTGGCGGAGGTGGCGCTCCAGGAGTAGTCGATCCCGCGGCCGATCTCCACGTAGAAGCTGAGTCCGGGGAACGAGGCGCCGCGGGCGCGGAGCCCGGGTCCGTCGAGCTCCTGGACCATGAGCAGCTGCGGCGCGTAGTAGCCGGTCTGCGGGCCGTAGACGGCGACGGGGTGGCCGGAGGCGGTGTGCGCGCCGGACACGACGAGGGCGTTGGACATGCCCTTCTCGGCGGTGATGAGGTCGGCGGGCAGGACGCCCGGCGCGGACGCCGCCTGCGCCGAGGCCGTGGTGGCGCCCGTGCCGGTGCCGTTCTGTGCGTGGGCGAAGGCCCGGACGGTGCCCCGGTCCGGTACGGCGACCCCGGTCGGTGCGGCCGGGGTGACGGCGTAGGGGAAGGCAACGCCGCGTTGGGTGGTCACGGCTTCGGAGTCGGTCTGCGCCCGCCACGCGGTGTACGCGGCGGCGCCGGCCGTGGCTCCGTACCGCTGCTGGAACTCCAGCTTGGCGAGGGCGTTCTCGACCTCGCCGCCCCCGCCTCCGCCGAAGATCGCGCCGACGACCGAGGCGATGGCGACGACGTCGGTGGCGGTGAAGTCCTGGATCGCGGAGCCGTGTCCGGTCAGCTCGTACTCGCCGGGGTGGCTGTTGGCGCCGACGGTGTCGTCGATCCACGCGTTGATGCCCGCGACGTAGTTCTCGATGTCCTGGTACGCCTGCGCGCCCCTGGCGCCCGAGGCGCGGACGCGGTCCAGCTGGCCGCGCAGGTCGCCCTCGGTGTAGGGGGCCACCGCCCACAGGCTCTGTTCCAGGGCCCGGTTGCCGGCGGCCCCGCCCGCGAAGGACGACAGCTCGCCGCGGCCGACGTGCCGCAGCACGTCCATCAGCCACAGCTTGTCCTCGCCGGCCGCGTACCCGGCGCCGAACTCGGTGCCGGCCCGGGTCGTGCCCTTGATGTGCGGGGTGCCGGTGGCCCGGTCGCGGGTGATCGTGACGTCGGGGCGGGGGGACTTGGTGCTCTCGACCTGGTCGGCGGGTACGCCGAGGGAGGCGTCGTTGAAGTAGGCGGCGAGCTGGTCCTCGGTCAGTCCGGAGTACTGGTGCAGCAGGTTGTCGTACGGCTCGACCTGGTCCGCGGAGTGCTTGGGCCGGGTGCCGACGGTCTGGTGCAGCAGGATCCCGGCGAGCGTGGCGTGGCCGTTCTGGCCGGCCGGGAGGATGTCCTGGCACTGGCCGAGGCAGGGGTCGCCCGCGGTGGGTACGGGGTCGACGCCCGGGGCGGCCTGTGCGGGGGCCGCGACGATCAGCGAGGCGAGCAGCGCGGACGACGCGAGGACGGACACGACGGCGGTGCGCAGTCTCGCACGGCGCGCCGGAGGGGGGACGGGGGCAGGGGTCACCGGGGCCTCTTCAGCAGGGGAGTCACGTGGGGGGTGGCGTGGGGTGCGCGGGAACACTACGGGTCCGCGGCACGGTCCAGGAGCCCTCGCGGTGGTCCGGCCGCACGACTGCAACACGGCCTTCACACATGACTCCCGTTCACCCGAAAGGGGCGTCAAGTCGCTTCCTTGTCAAGCCATATGACGCCCCGTCACCCTTCGTCGGTCAGACCCGGAAGACCGACCCCACGAACTCCGCCAGGAGCCGTTCCTGCAGCGGCCGCGGCAGCGCGTCCAGCAGCGCGAGGACGGGGGCCGTCCGGGCGGGCAGACCCGCGTCGCCGCCGAGGCCCGCGAAGGCCAGGACGCCGGCGATCTCCTCGGGCCCGAGGGCCTCCGGGTCGAGCCCGGCGGCGAGTTCGGCCAGGCCGGGGTCGACGGTCACCGGCGGCAGCGCGCGGGCCGCCGCGAGCGCGGCGACGAGGTCCGCGAGCAGGGCGTCCACCTGGCCGACGGTGGCCGGGGTGAGGGTGAGGTGGAGGTTGGGCGGCAGGCCGTCGAAGGAGAGCTGGGGCTGCAGGTACCAGCCGCGGTCCCGCATCTCGTCGGCGAGGTGCAGCAGCAGGCCGAGGTCGGGCACCGCCCCGGCCTCCGGGCCCGCGAGGGTGAACGCCACCAGGCCCGCGGCCGGTTCGCCCAGGATCCGCACGCCGTCGATCCCGCGCAGGCCCGCGAGCAGCCGGTCGGACGCCTCGGCGACGCGGGCGGCCAGGGCGGTGTAGCCGTCCTCGCCGACGTACCGGAGCACCGCCCACGCCTGGGCCAGCAGGCCGCCGGACTTCGTGCCCTGGACGGTCGGGTTGACGACCGGGTAGCCGGGCCAGCCCGCGTGGGCGAAGTACTGGTACCGGCGCAGCCCGGCGTCCCGGTACAGGACGACGGAGGCGCCCTTGTCGGCGTACCCGTACTTGTGCAGGTCCACCGAGAGCGAGGTGACGCCGGGCACGGACAGGTCGAACGGCGGCACCTCGCGTCCGGCGCGCCGCAGGTGGGGCAGGAGCCAGCCGCCGATGCAGGCGTCGACGTGGCAGAGCACGCCGCGCCGGGCGGCGGCCGCGGCGATCTCGGGCACCGGGTCGATCACCCCGTGGGCGTACGAGGGCGTCGAGGCGACGACGAGTGCCGTGCGCTCGGTGAGCGCGGCCTCCACCGCGTCGGCGTCGGCGCGGAAGGTGACCGGGTCGACGGGCACGACGACGGTTTCCAGGCCCAGGTAGTGGGCGGCCTTGTGGAAGGCGGCGTGCGCGGTGGACGGCAGCACGAGTTGCGGCGCCGTGATCCCCCGCACCGCTCGCGCGTGGTCCCGCGCGGTCTTCACGGCGAGCAGGATGCTTTCCGTCCCGCCGCTGGTGAAGGTGCCCTGGGCGCCGGGTGCGCCGAGCAGCGCCGCGACGGCGCCGACCACGTCGTTCTCCAGCCGGGCCACGCTCGGGAACACGGTCGGGTCGAGTCCGTTGACGGTGGCGTACGCGGCGTACGCGTCGGCGGCCAGCTCGTCGAGGCCGTCGAGGCCGGCGTCGTAGACGTAGGCGAAGGTGCGGCCGCCGCGGGTGGGCGCGTCGGCCCGCCGCAGGGAGCGGAGTTCGGCGAGCACGTCCTGCGGGGTGCGGCCGCCCGGCAGGGCGCGGGTGGGTTCAGTCGACACGGGTGTTCTTCTCTTCCTGCCGGGACGGTCCGGACGGTGCGGGTACGGGTACGGGGTCGGTGGCCGGGTCCTCGCGGTAGCGGTGCAGCAGCCACAGACTGGCGGCGGTGAGGACGGCGGGCAGCACGCTCATGCCCGCCGTGATGCCGGTGAGGGCCGCCTCCGGCTGGGCCGCCCGGTGGTCGGCGTCGGAGGAGCGGAACCCCGTCACGGTGAGGACGAGGGCGAAGACGCCCGCGCCGAGCGCGAAGGCCAGGGTTTCGGCAGCCGTCCACAGTCCGGTGAAGGTCGCGGCGCGGCGCTTGCCGGTGCGGGCCGCGTCCGCGGCGAGGGTGTCCGCCAGCATGGTCAGCGGGAGCAATTGGAGTCCGGCGTAGGCCACTCCGACGACCGCGACGGCCGCGTATCCGAGGCCGGCTCCGGCCGTCGGGGTCAGCGCGAGCAGCAGGGCGCCGGCGAGGAACAGCAGGGAGGCGGCCCACTGGGCGTTCTTGACCCCCCACCGCCGGGACAGCCGGTTCCACAGCGGCATGACGAGGACGAGCGGGCCGATCAGGCAGGCGAAGAGCGGGGTGACGGCGGTGGGCGAGCCGAGGGTGTACGTGGCGAAGTACTGGACGCCCGCGAGCATCACCCCGACGGCGAGGGCCTGGAGCGTCCACATACCGGCCAGGTACAGGAACGGCCGGTGGGAGCGGGCGGTGGCCAGCTGGGCGCGCAGCGACGGCTCGGCCTCGCTGTGGGCGGCCTGCGGGGCCCACCGGGTGGTGAACCAGGCGCCGAACATGCCGAGGGCGAGCAGGAGGGCGACGGCGGCGCCCATCAGCCGGTAGCTCGCGGGGCTGCCGCCGTCGGCGTGCGCGAGGGCGGGGGCGAGCGCTCCGGACAGCAGGATCGCGACGCCGAGGAAGCCGACCCGCCAGCCGAGGATCCGGCCGCGTTCGGCGGGGTCCTCGGTCATCTCCGCGGGCATCGTCACGTACGGCACCTGGAAGACGGCGTACGCGGTGGCGGCCAGCAGGAAGGCCGCGGCCACGTACCCGGCGGCGGCCGCACCGCGCAGCGGCGGGGCCGCGAACAGCAGGAAGAAGAGCGGCGGCAGGGTGCAGGCGCCGATGAGCAGGAAGGGCCGTCGGGGCCCGCCGCGCAGCCGGCTGCGGTCGGACACCACGCCGACCAGGGGGTTGATCAGGACGTCCCAGGCCTTGGGAAGGAAGACCGCCGCCCCGGCGACGGCTGCCGGGACCGCGAGGATGTTGGTCAGGTAGTAGAGCAGGATGAGCCCCGGCACGGTGGCGAACGTACCGGTGCACAGGGAGCCGAGGCCGTACCCGATCCGCACGCGGCGCGGCAGGGGTGGAGCCGGGGCGCGGTCGGCGCGGAGAGCTGCTGGCATGGCGCAGATCATCGGCGAGCGGGTGACGGGGTGGCAAGGGGTGAGCATGACGGCGGCATGAACTGTGCGGACGCCGCCCGCCGCACACCGCTCCCGACCGGGCCGGGCCCGCCGGCGCCGCCCTACAGGGAGCGGGCCGCGCCGCCGTCGATGCGGATGGACTCGCCGTTGATGTAGGCGGCGTCCGGCGAGACGAGGAAACGGGTGAGGCTGCCGATCTCCCGGACCGTGGCGTAGCGCCCGGCGGGGATCTTCGCGAGGAAGGCGGGATCCTCGGGCCGGCTGTCGACGAAGCCGGGCATGACGCTGTTCATGCGGATGCCGCGGGCCGCGTACCGGTCCGCGTACAGCTTGGTGAACGAGGTCAGGGCGGCGCGGAGGCTGGAGTTGACGGGGATCAGGCCCATCGGCTCGAAGGCCGTGTACGAGGAGAGGTTGACGAAGGCCCCTCCGCCGGCCGCCTCCATGTGCGGGGTCACGAGCCGCGCCATGCGGACCACGCTGAGCAGCAGCATGTCCAGGCCGTCGTGCCAGTCCTCGTCGGTGACCTGGAGGAGTTCGTCGTTGCGCGCGTGTCCGGCGCCGTTCACCACGGCGTCGATGCGTCCGTGGCGGGCGAGGGTGGCCTCGACGAGGCGGGCCAGGTCGGCGGGCTCGGTGAGGGAGCCGACGGTGGCCGTGCCGCCGAGCTCCGCGGCGAGGTCCCCGATGCCGGGGTCGATGTCGAGCAGCGAGACGCGATGGCCCGCGGCGGCCAGTTCGGTGGCGATGCCGCGGCCGATGCCGGAACCTGCGGCGGTGACGATGGCGACGGGGCCTTCGCCGGCGGGGTGCGCGGGGGTGGCGGTGGGGGTGCTCACGTTGGTGCCTGCTGCTTTCGTTCGGATTACTGTACGGGATTCACCGTACAGTCGTACAGAAGGTCCGGCAAACCGGGCGGCCGGGGCCGGCGGGCACCGCGTGCGACGTACCATCGGACCCATGGCCACGTACCACCCCGTCCGCGAACAGCTCCTCGTCGAGGACGTGCTCGCCGCCCTCGGCAACCCCGTACGCCTCGGCATCGTCCGCGAGCTCGCCTCCTCCCCCGACGGGCGGACCTGCGGCAGCCTCCCCCTGGAGGTCACCAAGGCCACGGCCACCCACCACTGGCGGGTCCTGCGCGAGTCCGGGGTCACCCAGGAGCACAAGGTCGGCCGCTACAAGGCGGTGTCGCTGCGCCGCGAGGACCTTCAGCGCCGGTTCCCGGGCCTGCTGGACGCCGTGCTCGCCGCCACCCCGCCGACCGCGGGCTGAGCGAGGACGCCGATTCGCCCCGGATCGCCTCCCGGTTTGACCTTCAAGTGGGATGAGGGTCGACGATCGGCAACATGAACGACGCCTCACCCGAGCTGATGAGCATCAGCGCGTTCGCCCGGCGGGTCGGACTCGCGCCGAGCGCCCTGCGCTTCTACGACGACTGCCGCGTGCTGCCCCCCGCCCACGTGGACGGCGCCACCGGCTACCGCTCCTACTCCCCCGCCCAGGAGGCCCGCGCCCGGCTGCTGCGCGCGCTCCGCGAGACCGGGCTGGCGCTGGCGGACGTGACCGCCGTACTGGACGGGCCCCCGGACCGGGCCCGGGAGGTGCTGGAACGGCACCGGGCGGCGGCCCGGGAGCGCGGGCGCGCCGCCGACGCGGCCATCGCGGCGGTGCTCGACGGCCTTCCCGGGGCCCCGCGGACCACCGAGTTCACCCTGGGCGGGGCGGAGCTGGCCAGCGCGGCCCGGCAGGTCACCCCGGCGGCGGGACGTGATCCCGCGTACCCGGAACTGGGCTGCGTGCTGGTGGAGTTCGAGGAGGACGAGGTCCGCTTCGTGGCCACCGACCGGTACCGGCTCGCGCTGCGCACCCTGCGGCCGGCCGCGCTGACCGGGCCGGCCGGCCGCGTGCTCGTGGACGCCGACGCCCTCCTCGGGCTCGGGGCGTGGGCCGCCCGGACGGCCGAGGTGACCCTGGTCGCCGGACCGGCCGGGGCCTCGCTGACGGTGCGCCACCCCGGCGGCTCGCGCGAGGCGGCGGCCACACCCGGGCCGTACCCCGCCTACCGGGACATGCTCGCCGCGCTGCCCGCGCCCCGGCACCGCGTGATCGTGGACCGGGCCGCGCTCCTCGTCGCCCTGGAGGGCTGCGGAGACGACCCCGCCGCCGCCCTCGAACTGGGACGGGACCGGCTGCTGGTGGCGGGCCGCACCCTGCCCGCCCTGCGCGCGGAGGCCGAGCCCGTGCGCCTCGGCTTCGACCCGGCGGTGCTCGCGCCCGTCCTGGAGGCGAGCGTCGGCCCGGACGTGCTGCTGGAGATCTCGGAGCCCACCCTGCCCGTGCTGGTGCGCTCCGCCGACCAGGGCAGTTTCACCGCGCTGGTGATGCCCGTCGCCCTGCCCGACCGCCGAGCCTGAAGGAGACCGCTCACGTGAACACCGATCAGCAGACCGTCAGGCTGTGCGCCGAGGGCATGGCCGCCGAGGCCGAGGGGCGCGACGACGAGGCCCGGGGCCTCTTCCGGGAAGCCTGGGACCGGGCGGGCGACGACTACGAGGCCTGCGTCGCCGCGCACTACCTCGCCCGGCAGCAGCCGACGCCCGACGCCGCGCTCCACTGGAACCTGATCTGTCTGGAGCGGGCCGACCGGGTGGGCGACGCGCGCGTCGCGGGCTTCTACCCCTCCCTGCACGGGACGATCGGCCGCTCCCTCCTCGACCTCGGCCGGCCGGCCGAGGCCCGGGGGCACTTCGAGGCGGCCGCCGACGCGCTGGACACCCTGCCCGCCGGGCCGTACGCCGACTGGCTGCGGCTGTGCGTGGCCCGCGGCCTGCGCGCCACCGCGGCCGGGGAGGCGCCCGGGTACGGGCCCGGGCCGCTCCGCTCGCTGCTCGCCCTGCTGTGCGAGCGGGCCGACCTGGAGGCCCTGAGCCTGCTCCTGCCCCCGTACACGGGCAACCTCCACCGGCCGGAGGACGAGGAGCGGCTCACCGCCGTGCTGCGCATGCTGCAGGCCGAGCGGCGCCTCCCGGAGGCCGAACAAGCGCTGCTCGGCGAGGCCGTCGGGCGCCGGACGGGCGCCGGCGCCGCGTAGGCGTCAGCCCTGCGCGGCCGCGTTGGCGGCGGCAGCGGGGGCCGGTACCGCAGCGGGCGCCGCGTCGAGCTCCCAGGCGTGACGCTTGAACTCCCTCCGGAAGTCGGCGTGGTCTTCCCACTGACGGGCGATCCCCCGCAGGACGTCCCAGTGGAGCTCCACGGTCTGGTCGATGACGCGGCGCAGGGCCGGCTCGGCCGTCGCGCGCGTCGGGAGGAGGCCCTTCGTCACCGAGGCCTCCAGTACGGCGTTGCGCAGGGCGCGCAGCGCGCGGGAGGTGTCGTCCATGCCGAAGCCGTTCTCGCTGCCGGTCTCGGCCGCGAACAGCGGGGTGAGCCGCGCTTCGATGAACGCGGTGATCCGCTCGAAGTGCTGCACGTCCATCAGGGGCTCCGCTCCTGCCGGTCCGCCACGGGTTCCGGCATCTTGATCGTCAGCTGTACGGCGTCATTATCCGCCAGTGGACGACGACCCCGCCGACGCGTCCCCGGGGGAGGACCGCCCGCGCCGTGCGGGCGCCGGCTCCCTGTGGTCACGCTCCCGGTCCCGGCGGACCCGGGGGTTACCCTGCACCGCATGGACGAGCTCGACGGTGTGGAGATCATCGCCTTCGCGGACGCGGCGGCGTTCGACGCGTGGCTGGCCGGACACCACACCCGCGCGGCGGGAGTGTGGGTCAAGGTGGCCAAGCAGGGGTCCGGCATCGCGTCGGTGACCTCCGACGAACTGGTCGACGCCGGGCTCTGCCACGGCTGGATCTCCGGCCAACGCCGCAGCCTCGACGACCGGTACTACCTGCAGAAGTACGTGCCGCGCCGGCCCAGGAGCCTGTGGTCACAGGTGAACGTCGACAAGGTCGCCGCACTGACGGCCGCCGGGCGGATGCGCGAAGCGGGGCTGGCCGAGGTCCGCAGGGCCCAGGCGGACGGCCGCTGGGCGGCGGCCTACGCGTCGCAGCAGACGGCGACGGTGCCGCCCGACCTCGCGGCGGCGCTCGACGCCCGCCCGGAGGCCAGGAGGGCGTTCGACGCCCTCGACCGGACCGGGCAGTACCGGCTGATCCTTCCGCTGCTCCAGGCCCTCACGCCCGCCGCCCGGCAGGCCCGCCTCGACAAGGCGGTGGCCTCGCTCACGCACGGCTGAGTCCGGCGCGCCATGCTGCCCGAACAGCGTTGCCCACCAAGGGAGTTCAACTCCCGGCCCCTATGATGCCCGGCGCCGCGCTTGCATACTGGCGCCGTGACCGACCACGTCAAGCACCTGCCACCGGCGGCGATCCCCGCGCCCGGCCCCGCAACCTGGAACGTCCCCGACACCGAGCGCTGGCACCTGGTCCGCGTCCCGGCGGTCCTCGCCCCCGTACCCGGCAGCCGGGGCCTGGCCGTCCTGGCGCTCGGCGCGATCCTGCTGCGCGCCTGGAGCGCGCCGGAGCCCGCCGGTCTCGGCTCCGCCTGGCGGGCCTACACGGAGGTCGCCCTGCTCCTCGCGCTTCCGCTGTGGTTCCGCTTCCTCCCCGTCCTCGCCCTGCTGTCGGCTCCCGTGCTCGCCGTGTTCTCGTACGCGTCCCTTGCCCCGGCCCCCGCCCCCGACACGGGCGACCGCTTCGCGTACGGGCTGACGGTGGCCCTCTGCGTGTGCGCCGCGGCCGGAGCCGCCGGACGTCTCCTCTCCCGGCGCCTCCAGCGCGCGGCCGTTCTCCGCGCCGCCGGCCCGGCCCGTCACGCCCTGCCGGGTCCGCTGCCCCTCCTGCACGGGCGGCGCGGCGCCCGGGCGGTGCTCGCCGGCGCCTGCTCCTGCCTCGCGGGCGCGGCCGTGCTCGCGCACGGTCTCCTCGCGGACCTGGACGACGGCCCCGGTCAGCCGTACGACGCCTTCTGGCAGCAGTTCATCGCCCTGCCGCTGCTGCTCACCGGCACCACCCTGCTCGGCCGCGGGCTCAGCGCGCGCCGGGCGGCCCGGCGGCTGCACCGCGCGCCGCAGCCCGCGCTGCGCGTCGGCGTACGGACGGCTCCGACCGGGTTCCAGTGGCTGTACCCGGACGCCGACACCCCTGCCGCGCGCCCGCTGATCGGCTTCGCTCCCGGAGACGCCGACAACCACCGGACGACGCGGCTGCTCGTCTCCGGCTCCGCGGCCGTCCTGCGCACCGAGCACCACGACATCGACGTCTTCGCGGAGCCGTTCGAGGCGATCGTGTACGGCGCCCCCGTCGAGGGGGCCGAGGTCGTCCTCGCGTACGCCGTGTACGAGGGCGACACCCGGATCGTCACCCGGCTCACCGCCGCCCGGCTGCTCCCGTACCGCGTCCACCGGATGCCGGGCCCCTGGAAGCGGGCCCAGGTCTCCCACCGCCGTCAGCTCCGGGCCGAGGAGGCACGGATCGCGAAGGCCGCGCACGAACGGCAGCAGGCACGGGCGGAGCGCGCCCGGGCGAACGCCTCCCGGGAGAACCGCCCCGACTCCTCCGGGGGCTGCGGCGGGGACGTCGGATGCGGGGACGGCGGGGGGTGCGGCGGCTGCAGCTGACCGGCGGTCACCCGCCGTCGTACGGATGGTCGCGGGTCCGCTGGGCGTGGCCGTGGCGGACTCCCTCGCGGAAGGCCTCCTCGTACGCCTGGTCGCCGAGCGCGCCGCGGGCCGTGCGCTCCAGTTCGGCGCGGACCGGCCCCAGTTCCGGGGTCCCGCGCTGGGGGTGGCCGACCGCCTGCCAGTACGCGTGTCCGGTGCCGTACGCGCGGACCGCGCCCGCCTCGTCGCCGCCGGCGGCCCGCGCGGCCGCGAGCAGGTCGAGGCCGAGGGCGGTGCCGAAGCTGTCGCCCAGCTCGCGCTTGCCGTCCAGCATGGCGCGGGCGTGCACGGCGGACTCGGCGGGACGGCTCTCGAACAGGCAGATCAGGGCCAGTTGGTAGTCGGCGTAGGCGCGGGTCCAGTGCTCGCCCCGGGCCGCGCATCCCGACCTCAGCAGCTCGGCCTCGGCGCGGGCGTCGTGGAAGAGGCCCATCCCGGTCAGGGCGAACACCCGGACGAGGTGGCAGCGCAGGCGCGGGCCGGATGCGAAGGGCGAGGCGGGGAAGGCCTCCAGGACGTTGTCGGCCACGATCCGCGCGGCGAGCGGACGTCCGGCCAGCAGGTGGCTCAGGCCCAGCAGGTACGCGGCGTCCAGGGCCGGCCGCAGCTCGTCCGCCGAACCGCCGCCCGGCCCGCCCTCCGCGGCCAGGGCCTCGCAGCCGACCGCGAGCCGGTGCGCCTCCTCGTGCTCGCCCTGCAGCAACAGGGTCACCCCGAGGGCCCACAGGGCGCGGCCGCGGCCCGCCCGGTCGACCTCCTCCGGCCGGGTCGCGGCCAGGGCCCGCTCCAGGTAGCGCCGGGCGGCGTGCAGGTGGCCGCAGCAGGCCCAGAAGAAGCCGACCCGGCCGGCGAGCTCCAGGGCCCGGGCCGGGACGGTGCCCTGGTAGTGGTCCAGGGCGGCGCAGACGTCTCCGTGCACCGCGGCGACGCGCCGGTAGGAATCGCGCTGCCCCGGCCCGAGCCAGTCCCGTTCGGCGGTGCGCACGAGGTGCAGGAAGTACGCCGCGTGCCGGTCCCGCAGCGCGTCGGCCTCGCCCAGCCCGGCGAGCCACATGGCCCCGTACTCCCGGATCGTGTCGAGCATCCGGTACGTCCCGTCCCCGGCGGAGCGTACGACGGACTTGGCCACGAGGGCGGCCAGCAGCGGCGGGACCTGCGCCCCGGTGAGCGGCGGGGCGGAGCAGACGGCGCGGGCGGCGGCCTCGTCGAAGGCCCCTCCGAAGACGGAAAGCCGCAGCCACAGCAGCCGTTCGCGCGGTTCGCACCACTCGTGGCTCCACCCGATCGCGGTCCGCAGGGCCCGGTGGCGGAGCGGCCGGACGGGACGGGTGGTGGCCAGCGGCCCGATCCGGCGGGCGAGCCGGTCGGCGAGTTCCTCGACGGTGTGGTCCGCCAGCTGCGCGGCGGCGAGTTCCAGCGCGAGGGGGACCCCTTCGAGGCGGGCGCAGACGGCCCGCGCGGCGGCGAGCGCCCCGTCCGACCACGGCGGCCGCCGTCGCGGCGGGGCGTCGGCGGCCCGGGCGGTGAACAGCGCCAGCGCCTCGCCGCCGCCCGCGGGGTGCGGCAGCGGCCCGAGCTCCAGCACCCGCTCCCGGGCGCAGCCGAGGGGCTGACGGCTGGTCAGCAGCAGGGCGAGGTGCGGAGCGGCGTCGAGCAGGTCCCGTACGAGGGCCCGCACGGCGGGCACCAGGTGCTCGCAGCAGTCCAGTACGAGGAGCAGCCGGCGGTCGCCGATCCACTCGCGGACGGCTTCGGCGAGGGTGCGGGGGGTGTGGTCGGCGAGGTCGAGCGCGTCGGCGACGGTGTCGACGAGCAGCCGGTCGTCGGGCAGCGGCGAGAGGTCGGCCCAGTGGATCCCGTCGGGGAACGGCCCGTCGGGACCTGCGAGTCCGCGCGCCCCGTCCAGCGCCTCCTGCACCAGGCGGGTCTTGCCGACACCGCCCGGTCCGGTCAGGGTGGTCAGCCGACCGTCGGTCAAGGCCGCTTTCAGTGCGGCCAGTTCACCGCCCCGCCCCACGAAGGTGGCGCCCCCGCCGTCATTCGCCCCGCCAAGTCCCAGCACGTGTCCAGTGTGGCCTACGGGGCGGGTGCGCGTCCTACGGAGCGAGGACGTCCAGCTCCTCCAGGGCGCCCACCGCGATCTGCCGGGTCAGTGCCTCGGCTCGTGCCGCATCGCCCTCCCGGACGGCTTCCGCGACCTGGACGTGCAGGGTGACGGCGGCCGGGTCGGGGTCGTGGAACATCACCTCGTGGCGGGTCCGGCCGGTCAGCACCGCCTCGACGACGTCGCCGAGCCGGGCGAACATCTCGTTCCCGGAGGCGTTCAGGACGACGCGGTGGAAGGCGACGTCGTGGCGGAGGTAGCCGTCGAGCTGGTGTCCGCGCGAGGTGCGCACCATGCCGAGGGCCGCTTCGGTGAGTTCGGCGCACTGCTCCGGGGTGGCCAGGGTCGCCGCGAGCCCGGCGGCGACCGGCTCGACCGCGGAGCGCAGCACGGTGAGGGAGCGCAGCTGGCGGGGGCGGTCGGTGCCGGCCAGCCGCCAGACGATGACGCGGGGGTCGTACACGTTCCACTCGTCCGTGGGACGCACCGTGACGCCGACCCGGCGGCGGGACTCGACCAGCTGCATCGATTCCAGGACCCGGACGACCTCCCGCACGACGGTGCGGGAGGCGTCGAACCGTTCGGCGATCTCGTCGGTCCGCAAGACGCTGCCCGGTCGGTACTCCCCGGCCGTGATGGCGAGGCCGAGGGTGTCCAGCACACGGGAGTGGAGCCCCTGCCCGGGGCCTCCGTCGGTCGTCATGGGCGTAAGCGTAGGTGACGGCACGGAGCGCGCCGGTGTACGCCGGGGAACAAAAGATGCGACGTTTTCTGCCTACTACTTGAATACGTACTACTTAATAGGCTTCAGTGGTGCCACACGAACCGATGTCGACGAGGACAGCGAGGTACGGCGTGAGCTCCCAGCGCGTCATTGTGGTGATGGGCGTGGCCGGTACGGGCAAGACGACCGTGGGCCGGCTGCTCGCCGAGGCGCTCTCCCTTCCGTACGCGGAGGGCGACGCGTTCCACCCGGCGGCCAACGTCGCCAAGATGTCGGACGGCATCCCCCTGGAGGACGCGGACCGGTGGCCGTGGCTGGACGCCATCGGCGTGTGGATCCGCACCCGGGCCGGACGCGGCGGCGGGGTGGTCGCCGCCTCTTCGCTCAAGCGCGCCTACCGCGACCGGCTGCGCGCGGCGGGCCCGCGGACGGTCTTCGTCCACCTCACCGGGGACCGGCCGCTGATCGAGGAGCGGATGGCGGCGCGCAAGGGCCACTTCATGCCGCCCGCCCTGCTGGACTCGCAGTTCGCCACCCTGGAACCCCTCCAGCCGGACGAGGCGGGCGTCGTCGTCGACGTGTCCGGCTCGCCCGAGGACATCACCGCGCGGGCGCTGGCCGCCCTGCGCCGGCTCGGCGCGCCCGAGAACCCCAGCACCCCCCAGAACTAAGGAATCGTCACCGTGACCGGTCTCAGCGTCGAGACACTGGCAGCGGCGGGCAGCGAACCGATCACCTCGGCCGGGAACACCCAGCTCGGGATCGCCGTGCTCGCGGCCATAGCCGTCATCGTCCTGCTCATCACCCGCCTCAAGATGCACGCCTTCCTGGCCCTGACCCTGGGCTCACTGGCCCTCGGGGTCTTCGCGGGCGCACCCCTGTCCAAGACCATCACGAGCTTCACCGCCGGGCTGGGCGCCACCGTCGCCGGCGTCGGCGTCCTGATCGCGCTCGGTGCGATCCTCGGCAAACTGCTGGCGGACTCCGGCGGCGCCGACGAGATCGTGGACACGATCCTCGCCCGGGCCAAGGGCCGGGCCATGCCGTGGGCGATGGTGCTGATCGCCTCGGTCATCGGGCTGCCGCTGTTCTTCGAGGTCGGCATCGTGCTGCTGATCCCGGTGGTCCTGCTCGTGGCCAAGCGCGGCAACTACTCGCTCATGCGGATCGGCATCCCCGCGCTGGCGGGCCTGTCCGTGATGCACGGACTCATACCGCCCCACCCCGGGCCGCTCGTCGCCATCGACGCGCTCGGCGCGAACCTGGGCGTCACCCTCGCGCTGGGCGTGGTCGTCGCGATCCCCACCGTGATCATCGCCGGGCCGCTGTTCTCCCGGTACGCGGCCCGGTGGGTCGACATCCCGGCGCCGGAGCACATGATCCCGCAGCGTCCCTCCGAGGAGCTGGAGCACCGGCCCCGGTTCGGCGCCACCGTCTTCACGGTGCTGCTGCCTGTGGCCCTGATGCTGGTCAAGGCGCTGGTCGACATCGTCGTGGACGACCCCGCCGACCCGGTCCAGCGGGTCACCGACGTCGCGGGCTCCCCGCTGATCGCCCTCCTCGCGGCGGTGCTGGTGGGCATGTTCACCCTGGGCCGCGCGGCCGGCTTCACCCGGGCGAGGCTCTCGACGACGGTCGAGAAGTCCCTGGCCCCGATCGCGGGGATTCTGCTGATCGTGGGGGCGGGCGGCGGCTTCAAGCAGACCCTGATCGACGCCGGAGTCGGGCAGATGATCCTCGACCTGTCGAAGAGCTGGTCGATCCCCGCCCTGCTGCTGGCCTGGCTGATCGCGGTGGCCATCCGCCTCGCGACCGGGTCGGCGACGGTGGCCACCATCTCGGCGGCCGGCCTGGTCGCCCCGCTCGCCGCGGGGATGTCGACGACCGAGACCGCGCTCCTGGTCCTCGCGATCGGATCGGGTTCGCTGTTCTTCAGCCACGTCAACGACGCGGGCTTCTGGCTGGTCAAGGAGTACTTCGGGATGACGGTCGGGCAGACCCTGAAGACCTGGTCGGTGATGGAGACCATCATCTCCGTGGTCGGGCTGGGCTTCGTCATGCTGCTGTCGCTCGTCCTGTGAACCTCCGGGCGCGGCCGTGGAAGCGGCCGTGGAAGCGGCCGTGCCCGGGATCGTCGGCACGTGACAGGGCGGCCGACCCACCCGGCGCGCCGGCGCGTCAGCGCGGCGCGCCGTCGGCGTCGAGCTGGGCGGCGGCGAGGGCGAGGCCGTTGGCCGCGGTGGCACAGCGGTCGGCGAAGGTGGTCACCTCGGCGCGCAGCGCCTCGGAGCGCAAGCCCGGCCAGACCGCGACGGCCGGGGTGACGGTCGCGTGCAACCGCCGGGCGCGCGCCCGCAGCGCGTCCGCGTGGCCCCCCAGCCCGGCCGCGGGTGCGGGCCGGTACGGGGCCGCCGCCCGCGCCGGACGCGCGGCGGGGCGCTGCGGCTCCCCCGCGTCCGGGCTGCGCGGCGGCTCTGGACGGGCGGCGGGACGGACCGCGGGACGATCGGCGGCCCGGTCGGGCACGCCCCGGCCGCCCCGACCGCCCCCGCCCGCGGGGTCGAGGCCCTGGTCTCGGTCGCACAGGGCCAGGAAGGCCGCGCCGAGTCCGAGGAGCGGATCGGCGGTCACGGCCCGGCCGGTGGCCACCTGCCAGCCCGCGTGGTCGTTGAAGGGGTTCGCGTCGGTCAGCGCGTTCCAGGCGAGCACATCGGCGAACGCCGGGGCCAGCAGCGCGTAGGCGGGCCCCTCGCCCCGGTCGCGCACGATCGCCCGGAAGAGGCGGACGGCCTCGCCCTGACGGCCCGCGCCGGCCGCGGCGAGGACGCCCGCGGCCCCCGGGTCGAGCAGCAGTTCGGGACGGCCCGCGCTCGCGGCGCCGATGCGGACCCGCAGACCGCAGACGGCGACACTGACCGCGAGGCTCTCCCGGCGCGCCAGCAGCCCCGCGCACCGGCCGGCGCCGGCGACGCCACGGCCCCGGGGCGCCCAGCCGAGGCCCCCCGGATCGGTGAGGGTGCGCAGCAGGGTGCGCCAGGCCAGTCGGCGACGGCCGCCCCGGGCGAGGGCCGCCGCGGGCAGCCGGGCGCCGAGGGCCAGTCCGGAGGCGTAGCGGGCGGCCTTGCCCACCGCGTCGGCGGTCTCGGCGAGTTCGCGGCACAGCGTGTCGAGCAGGACGACGTCCGGGGCGGTGGACGCGGAGGTCGCGGCGTCGGGCATGGGGTCCTCTGGAGGTTCGGCAGGGGTACGGAAGGGCGGGGGCCGGGCCGGTGGCACGGCGTCAGCGGCGGGCCAGGGTCAGCCGGATCCCGTGCGGATCGAGCGTCTCGGGCAGCGGTCCGACGGGGTCCAGGAGCGGTCTCCCGGCCTCGATCCGGTGGCTGCGCAGCACTTCGGCGCAGAGCGCGGCGGTCACCATCAGGCCGAGCTGGTCACCGGGGCAGCGTCCGCCGCCGTGGCCGAACGGCGCCATCCGGGTGTCCTGGTCGGCCCCCTGGTCCTTCCAGCGGCCCGGGACGAAGGCGTGCGCGGCCGGTACGTGCTCCGGGTCCCGCTGGTGGAAGGCGGCGGGCAGCAGCACGGCGGTGCCCGCGGGGTGGCGCACGCCGTGCCAGACGGTTTCGGTGCGGGTGACGCGGATCAGGTCGGGGACCACCGGGTACAGCCGCAGGGATTCCCGGACGCAGGCCCGCAGCCACGGCAGTTCCCCCGGAGCCGCCGCGGCGGCGGCTTCCGTGGCGGCCCGGCGCTGCTCCGCCGGGTGCGCGCCGAGCAGCAGGAGGGTGCGCAGCAGCGTCTCGGGGAGGGCGTCCAGCGCGGCGAGCCACTGGTGTGCCCGGCCGAGGGCGCCGGGGTGGAGGGCGGCCCGGCCGAGGAGGGTGTCGCGGTCGGCGCGGCGGGCGTACTCCCGGATGCGGTCGTCGGCCTTCGCCCGCAGCGAGCCGTCCGTGGCGCGGGGCCTGCCGCCACGCGAGCCCGGCCCCGCACCGGGTGCGGGACGGCCGCCGCCGGCGCGCAGCTGCCGGAGCCACCCGGTGAGCTGCTCGTCTCCGGCGGCCGCGTGGCCGAGCACGATCCGGCGCGCGACCCGGTCCACGGTGTGCCGGGCGCGGGCGAGTTCGAGGGTCCCGGCGGCCGTCAGCTGCCGGGCCTCCTCGGCGAGGAGGGTGAGGAGCGCCTCGTACGAGGGGTGTACGGGAAACCCCGGCACCAGCGCCTCCGCGTCGATCCGGCGCCGCTCCGGGCCTGGTTCCCCGTGCCCGCAGTCGGCGCCGGCGGGGTCTGCGGCGTACGGGCCCCGGCACTTCTCGGGAGGCTCGGCCGCGAGCACGCTCGGGGGTTCGGCGTAGAAGCGGCCGAGGTCCCGCGGGTCGAGGAGGACGAGGACCGTCCGGCCGGCCCGGGTCCGCAGCAGCTGCGGCGCGTACCCGTGGCGCGCCCGCAGGGCGTGCAGGGTTCCGGCGGAGGCGCGGACCGTGTCGGCGCGCCGCGGCCGGGTGCCGACCAGCCCGCGGACGAGGGCGCCGAGGCCGCCGAGGGCGGCCTCCTGGACCGTGCGCATGCGTGTACCTCCACGGCCGGAAGGGGACGGTCGGTGACATCGGGATCACCGTACGTCCCCCGGGCACACCCCGCGCCCCGAGCGCTACGCCGACGGATCCAGCCCGTTGAGCAGGGCGGCGATGTCCAGGCCGTCGGCCAGGTAGGCGGTGAAGGTCTCGTTGTGCAGGGCGTGGGGGGACCTCCTGCTCCGGACGAGTGCGACGGCCCGGTCGGGCGGCAGACCACGGCTCACCAGGCACTCGGCGACGACGAGGCCGGACCGGTTGTAGCCCGAGTGGCAGCGGACGAGCGTGGTGAGGCCCAGGTCGAGGGCGAGGGAGACCGCGCGGGCGAGGTGCTGGACGCGGTGCAGTTGCTCGGCGGTGAGCGGCGCGTCCGGCAACTCCGCGACCACGTGTTCGGCGCGCGGGCCGGGGCCGTGTCCGGGTCGGGTGTGCAGGCTGACGACGAGGTCGAACTCGTCGGTCACGACGGCGGGCCGGAGCGTGCCTGAGGGGCCGGTCCAGAAGTGGCCGCCCATCCAGAGCCCCGGGATGATCTCGTCCCAGGGAGTGGTCGGGTCGGGGACCCCGTGGTCCCGCTGACGGGTCTTGCTCATGGGACGGGACCTCCCGGGCGCGATGGCGGAAGCGTATCCCGGCCCGCCCGCGGTGCTCAGCCTGGTGGTGGGGTGAAGGCGGCTTCGCGGAAGGCGGTGCGGAGGGGGGTGGGGGCGGAGGCCGGGAGGAGGACCGCCCAGCGGCGCAGGCGCGGGGCGACCCAGAGGGCGGGGGCGTCGGCCGCCGGAGCGTGGTGGGCCCAGACCCCGTGGGGCGCCGGGTGCCAGAGGAGGCCGCGGGCGGGGGTGAGTTCACCGGTGCGGATGCGGAGGGACTCGGCGGTCCAGGCGGGGGCGACGCCCGGCCCGTCCGGGGCCAGGAGGTGGCACGGGAAGCGGACGAGGTCGGCGAGCGGGGCCCGGAGGGTGCCGTCGGCGAAGCGGGTGCGGGTCATGCCGAGGGGCTGCCAGACGCGGGTCGCGGCGAGTTCGGCGAGGGAAGTGCCCGCGAGGGTCTCGGCGAGCCGGGTGAGGGCGGCGGTCCCCTCGGGGTGGGTCAGCAGGTGGTGTGCGGTGGTGCCGGGGACGGACGTGGTGTCCCCGTACGCGGTCAGGGGGGTGTGCAGGTGGAGCGCGCCGTCGGCGACGAGGCTGCCGAGGGCCGGCCACAGGGCCAGGACGGTGGCGAGGCCGTCGACGTCGAGGTCCTCCGGCTCCGCTCCGGCGGCGTCGTCGTTGTCATCGTCATCGTCATCGTCATCGTCCGGAGCGCGTGGGGAGGCCGCGGTGGCCGCGGCGGGTCCGCCGGTCCGGCCGTGGGACGCCGCGTGGACGCCTTCGGGTCCGCCGACGGCCCAGACCGCGCCGGGGTCGGCGGACTCCACGAGCGCGCGGATGTCCTCGGCCTGGTCGCTCAGGAGCGTCATGGTCGGTCACGCTAGCGAACCGGCACCGGTCCGCCCGCTGCGTCACGCCGCAGGCCCGGCCCCGCCACCCGAATGCCGGGCCGTGCGGTGCGGGGCGTACGGGAGGGGCGGGGTGCCGACCGGCACCCCGCCCCCCGTCACGACCGGTGCGGTCAGCTCTTGTCGGGGCGGTCCGTCACCCGGAGGGCGTTCAGCAGGGGCTTGCCGAACCCGCCGTGCGTGACGAAGCGGATGTTGAGGACCCCGTCGGTGACCGTGACCGTGTAAGTGCGGGTCAGGGCCGTGTAGGTGCCCGCCTCCAGCGAGATGTCGAGGGAGGGCAGGACCTGCGCGCCCTCGGCCAGGACGTCGAAGACGCGCTTGTTCGGCTTGGTGGAGGAGAGCTCGGCGAAGCCCAGCTCGACCGTGTAGGTCCCGTTCGGGACGTTGTCGAAGCGGTACTCGTACATGCCCTCACGGGCGTTGCGGTACAGCTTCTGGTCGGCCGTGCCGGCGATGGTGCGGCCGGTGGCCTGGACGGAGGCGTTGCCCTGGTAGCCGTAGGAGCCGGCGGTGTACTTGCGGTCCGGGGACCAGGGGTCGCCCAGGGCGTCCGTGCCCGCGTAGTCGGAGCCCGCGTCCAGGGCGACCTGGTAGCGCGGGACGACGACCTTGACCGGAACGGTGAGGACCGGGTTGCGGCCGCTCGCCGAGGTGATCCGCAGGTCGGCGGTCAGGACCGTGCCCGGGGCCAGGCCGGCGGTGTCGACGGCGAGCGTGACCGGCACCTTGCCGCCGGTCGGGAGGTTCCCGGTGGCGGGGGTCGCCGTCAGCCAGGCCGCGTCCTCGGCCACGCCGAACGCCGTGCCGAGGCCGGGGTTCGTCAGGTCGAGGGTCCGGGTCCGCTTCCGGTCGGTCGGCAGGACGACCTCCACGGCCGGCTGGGACGCGGTCACGCGCCCCGTGCGCAGGGACTGCGTCACCGCCGTGACGTCGGCGGCCTTGACGACCACCGCCGCGGTGACGGCTTCGTACTGGGGTGCGGAGACGGCGACGGAGGTCGGGCCCGAGGGGCTCTGGACGACGTACCCGCCGTCCGCCGCCGTGGTCGCCGAGACCGCCGCGTCGCCCGTGCCGACGCTCACCGTGGCGCCGGCGATCCCGTTGCCGTCGTTGGCGTCGAGCACCCGGCCCGCCACCACACCGCTCCTGGTGGTGCGGAAGGCGATGGAGAGGCCGTCGGTGATGACGGGGGTGTTGAAGGAGTACTTGAACGCGTCGCTTCCGGTCGCGTTCTCCACGCCGACGGTGGCCGTGGAGCCGCCCTTGATGCCGGTGCCGCCGGTGCCCTTGTAGGCGTAGGTGACGGTGCCGTCCTCGCCGATGGCCGCCGAGAAGGAGAACTTGTCGGCCTGCGCCGACCAGTGGGACACCTCGCGCCACTCGATCACGTAGCTGCGGTGCGGGGCGGTGCCGGTGACCGCGGTGAAGACGCCGGAGCCGCTGCCCGCCGCGCCGACGACGAGGTCGTCCCAGAACGGGTAGAGGGCCGCGTTGGGCGTGGCCGTGCTCGGGATGTCCCCGTTGATGTCACCGGTGTTGTTGCCGCCGAAGCTGACGGTGCCGTTGGTGCCGATCCAGGCCTGCCCGTACGTCTTTCCGTACAGCGGCAGCGGGAACGGCAGGTCGACGCGCTCGGTGGTGTTGTCGCCGGTCAGGGCGAGCTGACGGCTGCCCGGGGTGTACGGGCGATCGCCGGCGGCGGCGCAGGCGTAGCCGTAGCCGTCGGTGCGTTCGGGCAGGCCGACCGCGACGGTCGTGTCGCCCGCGACGGTCACCTGCGCCGAGCCGCCGGTCACGCACCGCGAGGTGTGGGTGGCGTTCACGGTGTACGTGCCGTGCGGGAGGGTGACCTCGAAGCGGCCCTGCGCGTCGGTCGTCGCCGTCACCGGGGTGTCGGCGACGGTGACGGTGGCGCCCGCGGCGGGGCCGGCGGCGGAGGAGACCGTGCCGGTGAGCTTGCCGGAGGCGGCCTGGGTGAGGGTGAAGTCGCCGGTGGCGGTGGCGTTCTCGGTCACCGTCGCGGTGGCGCTCTGCTGTCCGTAGCCGAACTTGGAGGCCGTCAGGGCGTACTCGCCGACCGAGAGGGAGGCGAAGGCGTAGCTGCCGTCGGCGCCCGTGGTCGTCGTCCGGTCGATCGGGCCGTCGGCGGTGACCTTCACGCCCGCGACGGGCTCGCCGCCGGAGCGGACGGTGCCGCCGAGCGCGCCGATCGCGCCGCGCGGGGCGGCGTTCACGGCGGCGAGGGCGTCGAGCTTGCCCTCGCCGAAGACGTTGTTGTCCGCGGCCGTGCCGCCGCACTGTCCGTTGTCGGTGTCCTGGGCGGTGCCGTCCAGGAGCGCCTCGGTCTGCGCGATGTCCCCTTCGAGGGCGGGCGCGGCGGACCAGAGCAGGGCCACGGTGGCCGCGGTGTGCGGGGAGGCCATGGACGTACCGGAGAAGGCCTCGTAGCCGCCGCCGGGCACGGAGGAGCGGACGTTCACGCCGGGGGCGGCGATGTTCGGCTTGATGATGCCGCCGGGACCCGCGCCGCGCGAGGAGAACGAGGCGATGGTGTTGTTGATGTCGAAGGCGCCGGAGCTGTAGGAGCTCGCGTAGTCACCGGGTGAGCCGCTGGTGGAGCAGCCGGGGCCGGCGTTGCCGTTGCTGAACGCCGGGAAGATGCCGGCGGCGCGCCAGGTGTCGACGATCTGCTGGTACCAGTCGTCGTGCGCCGAGCTGCCCCACGAGTTGTTCACGATGTGCGGGGCCAGGTCGGGCCGGGGGTTCTGGCCGTTGAGGTCGGTCGGGGCGACGATCCACTGGCCGGAGGCGAGCAGGGAGGCCTCGGAGCAGGAGTTGGTCTCGCAGCCCTTGGCGGCGATCCACTTGGCCCCCGGTGCCACGCCGATCTTGTTGGCGCCGCCGTCGTCGCCGACCATGGTGCCCATGGTGTGGGTGCCGTGGTCGTTGTTGTCGCAGGGGGCGGCGGTGGTGCAGACGCCGGCCGGGTCGAACCAGTTGTAGTTGTGGTCGTAGGTCCCGTCCGCGCTCTTGCCGCGGTACTGGTTGTTGACCGCCGGGTGGGTGTGGTCCACGCCGCTGTCGATGTTGGCGACGACGATGCCCTCGCCCCGCACGCCGGCCTGGTCCCACACCTGGGGGGCCTTGATCCGGTCGATGTTCCACTCGACGGCGTCGGCCGCCGCCTTCTCCCGCTTGCCGTCGGCGGGCTTCGGGAGGGCGACCTTGTCGTCGGCGTCGATCCGGGCGACCTCGGGGCGCTGGGCGAGGGTACCGGCGAGCTTCTCGCTGCCGACGACACGGACGGCGTTGACGATCCAGTACGAGGTGTACTCGGCCTTGGCGCCGTCCAGGGCCTTGAGGACGTCGGCCTGGCTGCGGGCCGCGTGGGCCTTCTTGGTCCGCAGCACGGTCTCGGCCTTGGCGGCGCGGGTCTGCTGTTTACCCGCGGCGGTCAGGTCGGCGGCGCTGTCCAGGTAGACCCAGAAGACGGCCTTGGCGGATTCGTCGAGCTGGGCACGGAGCTTCGGCTCGATCTTGCGCTCGGCCGCGCTCGGCGCGGGGCCGGGTTCCGGCGCGGCCGCGGCGACGCCCGCGCCGACGGGTAAGAGCAGGACCGCGGTGAGAGCGGCGAGCGCCGCGCGCAAGGGTCGTCTGGCGAGTTGTGCCACGTGTTGTCTCCTCGTACGCCATGTGCGGGATGTGCGGGAAAGATGTGCGTGTGACGTGCGCGGGTCATGGTGATCGAGGTGCCATGCTCATTACAAGAGGGCCTAATGAGCCGTAGTGGCCGCCGGTGGAGCGGCCGGTGCGGCGGCCCGGTGGCCCTTCCCGGCCGCGCGGGCCAGCCTGAAGGCATGACAGCCCCCGCCGACCCGCCCGCCGACCCGCCCGTGGAACCCCCCGTCGGCCCGACGGCGGGGCATCCCGCCGATCCGCCGTCCGGACCCCCCGGCGGCTCCCCCGCCGGACCCTCCGTCGGGCCCCCCGACCAGGTCCCCGGCGTCCGGCTGGCCTCCGCGCGCGGCCGGTGGATCCTGCTGACCACCGTGCTCGGTTCCGCCATGGCCCTGCTGGACTCCACCGTGGTGAACGTGGCCCTTCCCGCCATCGGCGAGGACCTCGGCGCCGACCTGGCCGTGCTGCAGTGGACGGTCAACGCCTACCTGCTGACCCTGGCGGGCCTGATCCTGGTCGGCGGCGCCCTCGGCGACCGCTTCGGGCGCAGGCGCGTCTTCGTGCTGGGCGTGGTGTGGTTCGCGGCGGCCTCCCTGCTGTGCGGGATCGCGCCGAACGCCGGGGTGCTGATCGCCGCCCGGGCCCTGCAGGGAATCGGCGGGGCCCTGCTCACCCCCGGCTCCCTCGCCCTGATCCAGGCCTCGATCCGGGCCGGCGACCGGGGCCGCGCGGTGGGCCTGTGGTCGGGACTCGGCGGGGTGGGAGCGGCCGTCGGGCCCTTCCTCGGCGGCTGGCTGGTGGACGGGCCCGGCTGGCGCTGGGTGTTCCTGCTGAACGTGCCGGTGGCCGCGCTGTGCGTCCCGGTGGCGCTGCGGCACGTACCGGAGTCCCGTGACCCGCGGGCGCACGGGCGGTTCGACGTCATGGGCGCGGTGCTGGCCGCGGCGGCGCTCGCACTGATGACCTACGCGCTGATCGAGGCGCGGTCCGGCAGCCCCCTGGTGCCGGCCGCCGCTGTCGGCGGGGTCCTGCTGGCCTGTGCGTTCGTCTACGTGGAGCACAAGCGGGCCCACCCGATGGTGCCGCCGGAGATCTTCGCCTCCCGGCAGTTCACGGCCGTCAACCTGGTCACCCTGTGCGTGTACGCCGCCTTCGGCGGGTTCTTCTTCCTCGTCGTGCTCCAGCTCCAGGTCGTGGCGGGCTATTCGGCCCTGGCGTCCGGCGCCGCGCTGCTGCCGACCACCGTGCTGATGCTGCTGCTCTCCGCCCGGTCGGGGGAGCTCGGGGAACGGATCGGGCCGCGGATCCCGCTCACGGTGGGGCCGCTGCTGTGCGCGGCCGGAATGCTGCTGATGCTGCGGGTGGGGCCGGACGCCGCGTACGTACCGGACGTGCTGCCCGGGCTGCTGGTGATGGGCGCGGGCATGGTGACCCTGGTGGCGCCGCTGACGTCGACCGTGCTGGCCTCGGTGGACCCGGGCCGGGCCGGACTGGCCAGCGGCATCAACAACGCCGCGGCCCGGGCGGCCGGGCTGCTCGCGGTCGCGGCGCTGCCGCTGCTGGCCGGGATGGGTCCCGAGGCCTACCGCTCGGCGGAACAGTTCGACGCGGCGTTCGACCGGGCGATGCCCTGGTGCGCGGGCATCCTGGTGGCCGGCTCCGTACTGGCCTGGGCGACCGTACGGAAGCCGGCACCCGGGACGCCGCGCCCGCGGCCGCAGTGCCGTATGCAGTGCGCGGTCACCGCTCCGCCGCTCGAACCCCGCGGCGCGGCGGAGCGGTGAGCCCTACCAGCGGGAGGGCGGCGGCGGGGGCACCACCGGCGGGCGGTCGTCACAGGTGAGCGTGTTCGGTAGCTCCCAGGCGGCGAGCCAGGGGCCGGTGGTGCCGCCCCCGTCGTTGCCCCCGAGGTCGGTGAGGGAGAACTCCGATCCGGTGGCGGGGAAGTTGAAGGAGCCGCAGTTGTTGACCCCCACCGCGCCGACGTTGCGGGCGTCGACGTTCTCGAACGTCGCGGAGCCGGCCGAGCGGGCGCTGACCACGGAGGTACCGGTGCCGTCGACGCGGGTGTCCTTGAAGTGGACGTGTTCGATGCGGTGCGTGTCCTTCACCGGCCAGTCGGTGACCAGCATGATCGCGTTGTAGGTGTTGTCGAGGAAGGCGTTCCCGTCGGCCCGGACGTCGGCCCCGTCGATGCTGCGGTCCAGGGCGTAGAACCAGATCGCGCCGAGTCCGATGTTCCAGTTCAGTTCGTACGTGCCCGCGCGGACGGTGGTGTTGTCCGCGATCCGCAGGGACCCGGTGAAGGGCTCGGCGCCGAACCGGGCGCCCACGTGCAGGGCGCTGCCCTCGCGGACGGGGTCGGCGACGAGGTTGGCGGAGAGGGTGGTGTCCGCGCCGCCGTAGACGGCGATGCCGTTGGCGAGGCTCGGGCTCTGCACGGTGTTGCGGTCGAAGGTGTTGCGGGCGTTCGCCGTCTTCTCCGACCACATGGCGAGGCCGTCGTCGCCGGTGCCCCGGACGAAGTTGTCCCGGACCAGCGAGTCGGTGACGCCGGTGTGGAAGTTGAGCCCGTCGGCGATCTGGTCGGTGATCACGTTGCGCGTGACCCTGACGTTGCTCATGGGGCCGTCGAACCAAATGCCCACCTTGGTGTGGTGGAGGTACATGCGGTCCACGGTCGAGTCGCTCATCGCGCCGCCCACGGCATTGACCTGGTCGGTGTCGACGCGCTCGCGGACGTCGCCCTCGACGGCGAAGCGGGAGAGGTGCACGTCGCGACTGCCGCCGGCCGGGGCGTCCTTGCCGTAGAAGCCGACGCCCTTGCCCTTGACCGTGGTGTACCAGCTGCCGGCGCCCGTGATCGTGACCCGGTCCACGATGACGTGGCGGTTCACCTGGAAGGTGCCGGGCGGCAGGTAGACGGGCAGCCGGTGGCGCTGTGCGAAGGCGATCGCCCGGTCGAAGGCGGCGGCCGAGTCGCGGCGGCCGGTCGGGTCGGCGCCGAAGAGGAGCACGTTGGCGGCGACCGCCTCCACGTGCGGGGCGCCGACGAGCTGGGAGTCCAGCAGGTCGATCACGGTCCACGCCGCGGCGGATCCGGCGGGGACGGTGAGGCGCACCTTCTCCCCGGCCCGGTGCGTGCGGCCGAGCAGCAGGCGCTGCTCGTCGTACATGTGGTGGGGGCGGAAGGGCTTGGCGATCACCGGGGCCGGGGTGGTGGCCGCCGGGACGCAGCCGCACTCGGTGATCCACCAGTCGGGGTGCAGCAGGTCGGCCTGCGGGTCGTTGGTGAAGGGGTACTGGTTGTACAGCCAGGAGAACTGCGAGGTCAGGGTCATGGTCCGGCGGTTCTGACCGCCCACGGTGACGTCGAGCGGGGCGGTGATCCCGCCGCCCTGCGGCGCGTCGGGGAGGCTGTAGCGGACGGTGAGCGCGTCGGCGGCGGCGGGCAGGGTGAACTCCACGTAGCGGCCGGGCGTCAGCTTCACCGCCGCGCGGCCGGACGCCTCGGCCGGGAGCGAGTACGCCGTCCGGTCGGGGCCGATGACCGTGCCGTCGGTGACCGCGTTCTCCGCCTCCTGTTCGGCGAAGTCCACGCGGGCGCCCCGTCCTTCGACGAGCGCGGGGTCGAGTCCGGCCCGGGTGACGAAGGGAGCGGCGGCGCGGGCGGTGTCCGGGCGGGCGAGCGCCGGGGCCGCGCCCAGTGCTCCGAGGCCGAGCGCGGACGCTGTGAGCACCGCCAGCACGGCGGCCGTTCTTCTTGGGGGCATGGCCGGGACAGTAGGGCGGTGCGCAGGAACACAGCAAGGGTCGTGCGCGAAATATTCGTCCGACTGTCGTGAATTTGCGGCCCGTTGTGGCATCGCGAACCCCGACCCCCTCCGCAGATGAAGGGGCGGCGCCCCCCTCAAGGGGGGCGACAGCCGCCGGTGCGGTGATCCGCGCGGCGCCGTGGCGGCTTGAATTGACCGCCACCCGGCGCCCGTTCGCCGCGGTCGCGTCCCTGCTGGTCCCGGGCGGGGTGCAGCGCCGGGAGTCCGCAGCCCCTGTGACGCGACCGGCCTGAAGTTACGAAGTTACCAATAGGTATGTAGTGACTTCACACGCCTGTAGCAGTAGAACTCGTTCTCATTCAGCCGAGAGTGAGGAACGTCACATGAGTGACAACACCCTGCCCAGAAACGGCTCCAACGGCTTTTCCCGGCGCGGATTTCTTGCAAGAACAGGTTCTATTCTGGGCGCCGTCGCCCTCTCCGCCCAGGTCCTCCCCGCCCATGCGGCGCAGGCGTCGGCAGCCAACGCCGCCATCGACAACGGGGCCCACGTCCCGGTCCTGGTGATCGGCACCGGATACGGCGGATCCGTCGCGGCGCTGCGCCTGGCGCAGGCCGGTGTCAACGTGCACATGGTCGAGATGGGCATGGCCTGGGACACCCCCGGGAGCGACGGCAAGATCTTCGCGCACACCACCAACCCGGACTACCGCTCCTATTGGCTGCGCACGAAGACGAAGGCGCCGCTCAGCAACTTCCTCGGGTTCCCGATCGACAAGAACGTGCCCAAGTACACGGGCATCCTCGACGCCGAGGAAATGGGCGGGATCATCGTCTACCAGGGCCGCGGCGTGGGCGGCGGCTCGCTCGTCAACGGCGGCATGGCCGTGACGCCCAAGCGGCAGAACTTCAGCTCCGTGCTGCCCTCGGTGAACGCCGACGAGATGTACGACACCTACTACCCCCGCGCCAACGCCGGCCTCGGAGTGGGCCTCATCGACCCGGCCTGGTTCGACACCGTCGACTGCTACCAGTACGCCCGCGTGGGCCGCAAGCACGCCCAGCGCTCGGGCTTCCCCTTCGTCTTCGTGCCGGACGTATACGACTGGGACTACATGAAGCAGGAGGCGGCCGGCACCGTCCCCAAGTCCGCGGTGAGCGGCGAGATCCTCTACGGCAACAACTACGGCAAGAAGTCGCTCCAGCAGACGTACATCGCGTCCGCCAAGGCCACCGGACGGGTCACCATCTCGCCCCTCCACCAGGTCACCTCGGTCGCCCCCGCCCCGGGCGGCGGCTACACCGTCTCCCTCAGCCAGCTGAACACCGACGGCAGCGTCTCGGCCTCCAAGAGCGTGACCGCCGACCGGGTGTTCTTCGCGGCCGGCAGCGTCGGCACCAGCAAGCTGCTCGTCAAGCTGAAGGCCACCGGCGTCCTGCCCCGCCTGAACAACGAGATCGGCAAGGGCTGGGGCGACAACGGCAACGTCATGTGCGGCCGCGCGAACCACATGTGGGACGCGACCGGCAAGGTCCAGGCGTCCATCCCCTGCGGCGGCATCGACAACTGGGACGCGGGCGGGGCCTTCGCCGAGGTCGCGCCCCTGCCGACCGGCATCGAGACGTACGCCTCCTTCTACCTGTCGATCACCAAGAACCCGCACCGCGCCGAGTTCTCCTGGAACGCGGCGGCGGGCAAGGTCGACCTCAACTGGCAGACGGCCTGGAAGCAGGCGTCCATCGACATGGCCAAGACCATCTTCGACAAGATCAACAAGAAGGAGGGGACGATCTACCGCACCGACCTCTTCGGCCTCAACAAGATCTGGGGCGACCACCTCACCTACCACCCGCTGGGCGGTGCGGTCCTGAACAAGGCCACCGACAACTACGGCCGTCTGCACGGCTACACCGGCCTGTACGTGATCGACGGTGCGCTGATCCCCGGCAACACCAGCGTCAACCCGTTCGTCACCATCACGGCGCTCGCCGAGCGGAACATCGAGAAGATCATCGCCACCGACCTGTAGCGGGGCGGGCGGGGACGGAAGCCGGGGCCGGTCGGACACGCCGAACGGCCCCGGACCCATGTCAGTGGCCCGGCAGCATGCAGACGCTGTCGAGGCCGAGCACGTGGTTGAGCCGGCCGAAGGCGAGCCAGGACCCGATGCTCATGGTCAGTTCGACGATCTCCAACTGGCTGTAGGACCCCGTCATCCGGTCCCAGAACTCGTCGTCGAGGCCGTGGTGGTCGAGGGTGTAGCGCTCGGCGTACTCGGCCGCCAGCCGGGTCCGCTCGTCGAAGCGGTCGGTGGTGCGCCACTCCGTCACCGCGTCGGAGAACTCCTCCTCGACCTTCTCCCCCTCGCGCTCGGTGCGCCAGTCCAGGCAGAAGACGCACCCGTTGATCTGCGCGACGCGCAGCCGGGCCGCCTCGAACTCGCGCAGGCCCAGGGTGGTGTGGGCGTACACGGACAGCGAGAAGTTGGCCGCCGCCATGCCGATGCCGGGGACCATGTCGCCCCACACGTACTCGATCGGGTGCTGGCCTTCGGGAATGTCGATCTTCATGGCTGTTTCCTTCCGAGTTTTCCGACGGCGGGGCGGATGGGGACGTCGAGGGCGTCGTAGAGGCCCGGTTCGGCCTCGGCGAGCCAGTCGATGGCGCCGACCAGGCGGCCGACGGCGGTGGCGTTCCCGCCGGCGGAGCGGTTCTCCCCCTCGTCGGTCGCCTCGATCGTGACCTCGATGCGGGGACGGCCCTCGATGACGACGCGGTGGGCGCCGTCGCCCCCGTCGGGCGGTGACGGCCAGTCCGGGGCGCACGAGGCGTGGATCCGGGTCACGTGCTCGATGACGATGCGCGGTTCGCCCTCGACGATGCCCTGCACCTCGAAGCGGACGGCGCCCTGCGTGCCGGCCTCGAACGTGCCCATGGTCCGCGTGGTGACGGTGGTGTCCAGTGCACGGCGTTCCACCGTCTCGCGTATGTCGTCGAGTTCGACGCCGAGCGCCCGCGCCATCATCCGCACCTGCCCGCCCCACACCATCGTGGGGATCGAGGGCAGGAGCATCATGGGCTCGTAGTCCATGGGCTGGCCCATGCCGATGAGGTGGCGCACGGAGTCCTGCTGGTCGTACGTGGAGTAGTCGAAGATCTCCTGGCAGCGGATCACGTCGACGGTGGTGCCGAGCCCGCTGAGCAGCAGGGGGAGCACGTCGTTGCCCCAGCCGGGGTCGACGCCGGAGGCGAAGAGGGAGCCGCCGCCCTCGGCGATCGCGGCCAGGACCGGGTCCCGGAACTCGGGCGGAGCACTGCGGTGGTCGTACAGCGGGTAGAGCGCGGGGCTGACGACGACGGCGCCGGAGCGGACCGCCCGGGTGATGTCGGCCAGCGCGTCGTCGGGGCGGACGTCCCCGGAGGCCGCGTAGACCACGGCCCGGGGGCCGGCGGCGAGGACGGCTTCGACGTCGTCGGTGGCCGCGACCCCCAACGGGCGGTCGAGTTGGCCGAGTTCGCCCGCGTCGCGGCCGACCTTGGCTGGATTGTGGACGATGACAGCGGTGAGTTTCAGTGCCGGATGGGCCTCGACGGCGCGGATGGCCAAACGGCCGACGTTGCCGGTACCCCAGACAACCGTGGAAATCATGCGCGGAGGGTAGCGACAGGACCTGCAGGTTCCTAGAGCCGCGAGCGGAAAGTTGGGCCCGGGGTCACTGGTTCTCGGCGCCCAGGACGAAGAGGAGGTAGACGAAGAAGGCGAAGAGGTGGCCGACGAACAAGTAGGCGATGAGCCGGATCACCAGACCGCGCGGGAACTTCGACTCGATGCGGGCGCGGACGCCCGTCGGCGCGGGCTCCTCCACGGCTCCCGGGGACGCCCCGGCGGGCTGCGCGGCCTCTGTCACGTGCGGCATGTTCTCTCCCTGGGACACGGGTACGGCTCCTCGGCTATCGGTCGTGCGTGGTCGCGCCGCCGAGACAGAGCCCGGCGAGGCTGCTCTGCAGCAGCGTGTGGACGAACAGCAGGTCGGCCCCGTCGGGGCCGGCCGCGGCGATCCTGTGCGGGGTGAGCGAGTCGAAGTGCGCGCTGTCCCCCGGCTCCAGCAGGTGCTCGGCGTCGCCGAGGTGCAGCCGCAGCCGCCCCTTGAGGACGTACAGCCACTCCTCGCCGGGATGCACGCGGACCAGGTCCTCCCGGCCGCCGGCGTACGGGACGTGCACGCGCAGCGCCTGCATCCCGCGCCCGGAGCCGCCCGCCTGCCAGTACGTCCACCCGTCGGCCTCGCGGGCCCCCGGAGCACCGGCCCGTACGATGGGGTCGGCGACGGCGGGGGTCTCGCCGAGCAGTTCGGAGACGGTCGTGCCGTAGGTACGGGCGAGGCCGAGCAGGAGCGGCAGCGAGGGCTGGCGCCGGCCGGTCTCCAGGCGGGACAGGTGGGCGGGCGAGAGGCGGGCCCGGGCGGCGGCGGCTTCGAGGGTGAGTCCGGCGCGGCGGCGCAGGTCGCGCAGCTGCGGGGCCACCGTGGGCAGCTCGTCGGGGCCGCGGTCCGCGTCGGCGGTGCCGGGGCGGCCGGCGGTTGCGGCGCTGCCGAGCGGGTCGGCCGCGTCTTCGGGGCCGGGTGCGGGACCGGGTGTCATGTACCGATTGAGCCAGAGACTTGCCTTTCTGGCAATCCGCCTTACCTCTGAGGCAAATTCCGCCGTCCGTTGGCCGGTGACCACCGCGACGGACCACCGACGGACCATCCCGGCACCGCGTCCCGGGGGCGGGGCCTCCGGCGTCAGCCCGCCGTGCCCTGCCCCAGCACCGTCTCCACCGTATCGGCCTGTTCCGCGGTCTTGTCCGGGCGGTGCCTCAGCACCCGGGCGAAGCGCAGCGCGACCCCGGCCGGGTAGCGCGGGGAGCGCTGGAGGCCGTCGTAGGCGATCTCCACCACCAGCTCGGGCCGGACCCGGACGGTGAACCCGTCGTCCGAGACGGCCAGCGCGCCCAGCGCGCCGGTCTGCCAGCGCAGCATCTCGTCGGTGAGTCCCTTGAAGGTCTTGCCGAGCATGGCGTACCCGCCGTCGGCGGTCCGCGCGCCCAGGTGCAGGTTCGACAGCAGCCCGGTGCGCCGCCCGTGGCCCCACTCGGCGGCGAGCACCACCAGGTCCAGGGTGTGCACCGGTTTCACCTTCAGCCAGTTCCGGCCGCGCCGGCCCGCGGCGTAGACGGAGTCGAGGGCCTTGACCATCACCCCCTCGTGGCCCCGGAGCAGGGTCTGCCTCCAGAACTCCTCGGCCTCGGCGGTCTGCGCCGCCGGATCGTCGACGACGAGCCGCCGCACCCGGGCGGTCTCGGGCACCAGGGCGGCCAGGGCCGCGTGCCGTTCGCGCACCGGCAGGTCGAGCAGGACGGTGTCCCCGGAGACGAGGACGTCGAAGAAGCGGGCCTCCAGCGGGAGCGTCCGGCGGGCCGCCTCCACGTCGGTGCGGGAGCCCACGCGGCTCGCCACCTCCTGGAAGGGGACCGGGCGTCCGTCCGGCGCCCGGCCGATGACCTCGCCGTCCAGGATGAACCGCTCCCCCGGCAGCGACCGGGCCAGTTCCGCCACCTCCGGGAGCCGCCCGGTGATCTCGTCCAGGGAGCGCGTGTACACCCGTACGCCGTCCCCGTCCCGGTGGACCTGTACCCGTACGCCGTCGAGCTTCTCCTCCACCGCGCAGGGCCCCAGCGTCTCCAGGGCCTCGGCCACCGACGCGGCGGTCGCGGCCAGCATCGGCTGGACGGGCTGCCCGACGCGGAGCGTGAAGCCGCCGAGCGCTTCCGCGCCCCCGGCCAGGACCGCCGCGGCCACCCGGGGCAGGGAGCCGTCCAGCATCACGGCCCGGCGCAGGCCGGCCGCCGGTACTCCGGCGGCGGCGGCCACCCCGTCCAGCGCCACGGCGTCGAGCGCGCCCTGGCGCACCTCGCCGGAGAGGAGGCTGCGCAGGAACGCCTGCTCGTCCCCGGTGGCCGCCCCCAGCAGGCCGTCGAGGACGCGGCGCCGCTCGGCCTGCGCCCCGGGGCCCGCTACGGCGGCCAGCGCGGACACCGCCTCGTCGACCGCGCGGACGGTCAGCCCGGGGGCGGCGGCCGGTTCGACCTCCCGGGCCAGCGCGCGCCAGCCGACGCCCGGACGGCCCTGCGGGAGCCGTCCGGCCAGGTAGGAGATCACCAGCGCCGCCTCCTCGGGCGGCGCGGCGGCGAAGACCTCCGCGAGGAGGGCGGACTTGCGGGAGCGGGCGGAGGTCTCGGCGACCTCCCGGGACACGCGCGCGACCTCGGCCAGCAGCATGCGGCCATCCTCCCGCCGGACGGCGCGCCCCGCAGGTCGGCCCCGGAACCCGGGCGCGCCACCGACCGCGATTACGTCCGGCCCGGACGTGGAAGCGATCTCCGCATGACGGAAAGCGCGAGTCCCTACATCTCCTCGGCGCGGGTCAGCGTGGGCGGCGTACAGCCCGGCGACCCGCCGTTCCGCATCGTGGAGATCGACGGCGAGGTCGTCGGCACCGCGAGAGCCATGACGGACGTGCTCCTGGCCGCCGCGGCCCTCGGCATCACGATCCACGACCTGGACGACCCGGGCGAGGTCCGGTGGGTCGGCGGCGGGAAGTTCCACTGGCACACGGGCTGAGCGGACCGGCGTACCGCAGGCGCGGTACGCCGGGCGGCGCGCGTACTCCTCCGGAAGGGCGGGACATCCCCCTGCGGGCGCTCGGGCACGGTGCGGCCTGCGACTAGGGTTTCCCCATGAAGCTCCGACTGCCCCGGCGCCGCCGCAGCCGCCTGATCGCGGGCGCCGCCGCGCTCGCCGTCGTCGCGGGAGCCGGTACGTGGACCGCCGCGGCCGCCGCCGGCGACCCGCCGGCCGTACACCGCGAGGACCGTGTCCTGGACATGCCCGGCGCCGGCATCGACACCTCGTACTTCACCGCGGGCGGCGGGGAGGACGGCGGGGGGAAACGGCCCGCCGTGCTCCTCGGGCACGGCTTCGGCGGCAGCAAGGACGACGTCCGGGCCCAGGCCGAGCAACTGGCCCGCGACGGGTACGCCGTCCTGACCTGGTCGGCGCGCGGCTTCGGCCGCTCCGGCGGCCGGATCGGGCTCAACGACCCGGAGCACGAGGTCAAGGACGTCTCGCGGCTCGTCGACTGGCTCGCGACCCGGCCCGAGGTGCGCCTCGACGCGGCCGGTGATCCGCGCGTCGGCGTGTCCGGGGCCTCCTACGGCGGGGCGGTCTCGCTGCTGGCCGCCGGGTACGACGCGCGGGTGGACGCGATCGCCCCCCAGATCACCTACTGGAACCTCGCCGACTCGCTCTTCCCCGGGGGCGTCTTCAAGAAGCTGTGGGCGGGGATCTTCTTCACCACCGGTTCCGCCGAGGGCCTGCAGCAGTCCGGGCGGGCCCCGGCCGGGCAGGCGCCTTCTGCGCGGCAACCGGCCGCTCAGGACGCGGCCCCGGGCGGAACGCAGGCAGCGGACCCTCCGGCCGCCCCCGGCTGCGGCCGGTTCCAGCCCGAGCTGTGCGCGATGTACGAGCGGGTCGCGGTGGCCGGCAAGCCCGACGCCGAGGCCCGCGCCCTGCTGGAGGGGCGCAGCCCCTCCGCCGTCGTCGGCAGGATCAAGGTGCCGACCCTGATCGTGCAGGGCCAGGACGACTCCCTCTTCCCGCTGGACCAGGCCGATGCCATGGCCACGGCCATCGCGGCGAACGGCGCGCCCGTCTCGGTGGACTGGGCGGCCGGCGGCCACGACGGCGGGATGCGGGAGGCCGGCCGGGCGAACGCCCGGGTGGCCGCCTGGTTCGACCGCTACCTGAAGGAGGACAGCGGCGCGGACACCGGTCCGGCGTTCCGCGTCTCGCGCTCCGGCGGCATCGACTCCACCGACGGGCAGGTGACGCTGCGCGGCGCCGAGGGCGACCGCTACCCCGGGCTCGCCTCCGGCCCCGAGCGGTTCGCCCTGTCCGGGCGCGAGCAGAGCTTCGCCAATCCGGCGGGCGGCGCGCCGCCCGCGCTGTCCTCGCTGCCGGGCATCGGAGGACAGCTCGCGGCCTTTGGCGCGGGGCTGTCCCTGGACTTCCCGGGGCAGAACGCGCGGTTCGAATCGGAGCCGCTGGCCAAGGACCTGCGCATCACCGGAACCCCGACCGTCACCCTGAACGTGAGGTCGACGGCCGCCGACGGATCGGCCGTCCTGTTCGGCAAGGTGTACGACGTGGGGCCAGACGGCCGGCAGCAGGTTCTGCCCAGTCAGCTCGTCGCCCCCGTCCGGGTGGAGGACGCCGGGCAGGGCCGGAGCATCGCGCTGCGGTTGCCCGCGATCGACCACGCGGTCGAGGCGGGGCACCGGCTGCGCCTGGTGGTCGCCGCGACCGACCTCGGCTACGCGACCCCGGCGGCGCCCGCCGTGTACACGGTCACGGCCGAGGGACCCCTGACCGTTCCCGTGGCCCCGGGGGTGCGCACCGCCTCCTCCGGGCTGCCCGCCTGGACGTGGGGGCTCCCGCTGGGCGCGGTCGCGCTGGCCGCGGCGCTGCTCGGGATCCGGCGGACCGGCGGAGGGCGCGGCGGGGCACCGGCTCCGGAGCCCGCGCTGGCGGACGTACCGCTGGAGATCACGGGGCTGACGAAGCGCTACGCGAAGGCCCAGGACCGGTACGCGGTCCGCGACCTGTCGTTCCGGGTGGAGAAGGGCCAGGTCCTGGGCCTCCTCGGGCCCAATGGCGCCGGCAAGACCACGACCCTGCGCATGCTCATGGGGCTCATCTCCCCGGACGCCGGTGAGATCCGGGTGTTCGGGCACGCGGTGCGCGCCGGGGCTCCGGTGCTGTCCCGCGTCGGCGCCTTCGTCGAGGGTGCGGGCTTCCTGCCGCATCTGACGGGCCGCGCCAACCTGGAGCTGTACTGGCAGGCCACCGGCCGGCCCGCCGAGGACTCGCAGATGGCGGAGGCCCTGGAGATCGCGGGCCTCGGCGACGCGCTGGAGCGCGCCGTGCGCACGTACTCGCAGGGCATGCGCCAGCGGCTCGCGATCGCGCAGGCCATGCTCGGCATGCCGGACCTGCTGATCCTCGACGAGCCCACGAACGGTCTGGACCCGCCGCAGATCCGGGAGATGCGGGACGTGATGATCCGCTACGCGGCCGGCGGCAGGACGGTCATCGTCTCCAGCCACCTGCTGTCCGAGGTGGAGCAGTCCTGCACCCACCTGGTGGTCATGGACCGCGGCCGGCTGGTCCAGGCGGGCGAGGTCGCGGAGATCACCGGCGGCGGCGACACCCTGCTGGTGACGCTGGCGGGACCGGTGGACGAGGTGGCCGTCGAGAAGGTGGCGGCCCTGGAGGGAGTGGGTTCCGTGGTGGCCGCCGACGACGGGCTGCTCGTACGGCTCGAAGGCGCGACGGCCACGGAGCTGATCGCCGAACTCGTACGGCTGGAGGTGCCGGTGTCCGGAGTGGGGCCGCACCGCCGGCTGGAGGACGCGTTCCTGACGCTGATCGGAGGTTCGGCATGAGTGCCGTCCAGGAGACCGCGCCCGGCTACCGGCCGGGCCGGACCCTGCCGCTGCGGGTGGAGGCGCTGCGGCAGTGGCGCCGGCGGCGGACGCTGGTCATGGGCGGGGTGCTCGCCGCGCTGCCGTTCATCATGATCGTCGCGTTCGCGGTGGGCGGCGGGCCGGACGACGGCCCGGGCGGCGGCAACGGCCGGATCACCCTGATCGACACGGCCACCGCCTCGGGCGCGAACTTCGCCGCGACCTGCCTGTTCGTCTCGGCGGGCTTCCTGCTGGTGGTGCCGGTGGCGCTGTTCTGCGGGGACACGGTGGCCTCGGAGGCGAGCTGGTCCTCGCTGCGCTACCTGCTGGCCTCGCCGGTTCCGCGGGCCCGGCTGCTGTGGAGCAAGCTCGTGGTGGCGCTGGGGTTCAGCCTGGCGGCGATGGTGCTGCTGCCGGTGGTGGCACTGGCTGCGGGTACGGCCGCGTACGGCTGGGGGCCGCTGAAGCTGCCCACGGGCGGGGCACTCGCGGCTTCGGAGACGGTGCCGCGACTCGCGCTGGCGGTCGCCTTCATCTTCGTGTCGCAGCTGGTCACGGCGGGGCTGGCGTTCTGGCTGTCCACGCGGACGGACGCGCCGCTGGGCGCGGTGGGCGGCGCGGTCGGTCTGACGATCGTCGGCAACGTGCTGGACGCGGTGACGGCCCTGGGGTCGTGGCGGGAGTTCCTCCCGGCGCACTGGCAGTTCGCCTGGGCGGACGCGCTGCAACCGCAGCTGGAGTGGGGCGGGATGGTCAAGGGGACCGCGGTGTCGGTGTCCTACGCCCTGGTGCTGTTCGCCCTGGCCTTCCGGGGCTTCTCCCGCAAGGACATCACCTCCTGACCGGGAGGGCCCCGGGACGCCGGGGCCGGGGCAGCCGGGGCCCGCACGGGCGGGCCCCGGTCCGTCACGGCAGGACGCGTACGGGCGAGCCGTCGAGGAACGCGGCGATGTCCTCGACGGCCTCGCCGTAGTACGTGGCGTAGTTGGCCCGCGTCACGTAGCCGAGGTGCGGCGTCGCCAGGAGCCTCGGGGCGGTGCGCAGCGGGTGTTCCTCCGGCAGCGGCTCGGTGTCGAAGACGTCGAGGCCGGCGCCGGCGATCCGGCCCGCGTGCAGGGCGGCGAGGAGCGCGTCCTGGTCGACGATGGCCGCCCGGGAGGTGTTGACCAGGTAGGCGGTCGGCCGCATCAGGGCGAGCTCGGGTGCGCCGATCAGGCCCCGGGTGCGATCGCCGAGGGCGAGGTGGACCGAGACGAAGTCGCTGTCCGCCAGCAGTTCCTCCTTGGATCCGGCGCGGCGCACGCCGACCTCCGCGGCCCGCTCGTCCGTGAGGTTGCGGCTCCAGGCCACCACGTCCATGCCGAACGCCAGCCCGACCCTGGCGACGCGGCCGCCGATCCTGCCGAGGCCGAGGAGTCCGAGGCGCCGGCCGTGCAGGTCGGCGCCGAGGGTGCTCTGCCACGGCCCGCCGGTGCGCAGGGCGGTGTTCTCCGGGACGATGCCCCGGGCCAGGCCGAGCAGCAGCGCCCAGGTCAGTTCGACGGGCGGGGTGCCGGAGCTGGCCGTACCGCAGACGGTGACCCCGTTGCGCGCGGCGGCGGCGTAGTCGATCACCGAGTTGCGCATGCCGCTGGCGACGAGCAGCACGAGACGGGGCAGCCGGTCGAGCAGGGAGGCCGGGAAGGACAGGCGCTCGCGCAGGGTGACGACGATGTCGAAGTCGGCCAGGCGGGCCGCGAGCCGGTCCTCGTCGGAGAGGTGGTCCGTGAACGTCACCACCTCCACCCGGCCGGCTATCGGGCTCCAGTCGGCGACGGTCGTCGCGGCTTCCTGGTAGTCGTCGAGCACGGCGCAGCGCAGCATGCCGTGCCCGCCGGACGGGGGACGGTTCACGCCGGGACGCCCGGTGCCACGGCCTCGATCGCGGCGAGCAGCTCGGCGTCCAGGGGACGGTCGGCGACGGCCGCGTTGGCCCGCACCTGCTCGGGCGAGGTGGCTCCCGCGATGACGGAGGCACAGCCGGGCTGCGCGGAGAGCCAGCCGACGGCGAGTTCGAGCACGCTGCGCCCGTGCTTCTCCGCGATCGCGGCCAGGCCTTCGACCACGTCGAGGCGTTCCTCCGTGAGGTAGCCGTCGCGGCCTTCGAGGCGCGAGCCGGCCGGGACGGGCGCACCGCGGCGGATCTTGCCCGTCAGGAGCCCGTTGGCGAGGGGGAAGTAGGGCAGGACCCCCACCCCGTAGTGCCGGGCGGCGGGGACGAGCTCGCGCTCGGCGGAGCGCTGCAGGAGGGACCACTCGTTCTGCGCCGACACGAAGGGCGCCGCACCCGTTTCGCGGGCGACGTGGGCGGCCTCGGCGAGCTGCCAGCCGCTGAAGTTGGAGTGCCCGATGTAGCGCACCTTGCCCTCGGCGACGAGCTCGGTGAGTGCGGTGAGGGTCTCGGCGACGGGCGTGGCCGGGTCCGGGCTGTGCAGCTGGTAGAGGTCGATGTGGTCGGTGTCCAGGCGGCGCAGGGACTCCTCGACGGCGCGCCGGACGTAGGCCCGGCCGCCGCGCGAGCCCGCGGCGGGCCCGTACTCCATGTCCATGCCCGCGAAGCCGAACTTGGTGGCGAGGACGACCTGGTCACGACGGCCCTTGAGGGCCTGTCCCAGGTGGCGCTCCGAGCCGCCGCCACCGCCGTAGATGTCGGCGGTGTCCAGGAGGGTGATTCCCGCTTCGAGGGCGGCGTCGACGACGGCGCGGGTGGCCCGGGCGTCGAGGCGGCCGCCGAAGTTGTTGCAGCCGAGTCCGACGGCGGAGACCTGCAGACCTGAACTGCCCAGGGAGAGATAGCGCATGGGTTCCGTTTCTCCGCTCTCGTGACGTCACGGTGATCACCGCGAAGGTACCCCACCGCACCTTGACGGCCACCGCGCCTCGGGCCTTGCCCCATGTCACCGAACCCGAGGTGCTCGCAGAGCGGGGCGACACCCTGGGCTCGCTCCACCGGGTGGTGCCATTCGACCGCTTCGGGCCCGGGGCCCGGGCCCCGGGCCCCGGCGGGCGGCTACCGCAGGCGGACCGCGCCGGCCGACGGAGCCGCCGTCGTGATGCGGGGCGGCGCGTAGCCCGCCCCGCGGAAGGCCTCGGTCACCGCCCGGCCCACCTCCGGCTCCGCGTCCGCGTCGATCAGGGCCAGCGCCGAGCCGCCGAACCCGCCGCCCGTCATCCGCGAGCCGTACGCCCCGGCCGCGGTGGCGGTGGACACGGCGAGGTCGAGCTCCGGGCAGGACACCTCGTAGTCGTCGCGCAGGGAGGCGTGTCCCTCGGTCAGCAGCGGCCCGGCTTCCCGCAGCCCGCCGGAACGCAGCAGCTCCACGATCCGCACGACCCGTTCGTTCTCGGTGACGACGTGTCGGACGCGCTTGCGGTGAACGGGGTCGGCGAGACCCGCCAGGGCCCGCTCCAGCCCGTCGTAGGGCAGGTCGCGCAGGGCGGGTACGCCGAGCACGGCGGCCGCCTCGTGGCACGACGCCCGGCGCTGCGCGTACGCCCCGTCGGCCAGGGCGTGCTTGACCCGGGTGTCGATGACGAGCAGGCGCAGGCCCGCCGCGGCGCAGTCGAAGGGGATGTGCAGCTGTTCGAGGCTCCGGGTGTCCAGGTGCAGGGCGTGGCCCTCGGTGGCGCAGGCGGAGGCCATCTGGTCCATGACCCCGCACGGGACCCCGACGTACGCGTTCTCCGCGCGCCGGGCGAGCGCCGCCAGCTCGGGGCGGGTCGGCGCGAGCCCGTACAGATCGGCGAGGGCCAGCCCGGCGGCCACTTCCAGGGCCGCGGAGGACGAGAGCCCGGCCCCGGTCGGCACCTCGGACCGGACGTGGAGGTCGGCGCCGCCACCGATCGGAAGGCCTGCGTCCAGCAGCGCCCACGCCACCCCGGCCGGGTACGCGGCCCAGCTCGCGGCACCCTGCGGGGGACGCGCCGGATCGAGCCCGGCGACGTCGAGGGAGACCGCCCCGGCGGGGGCGTCGGCCGAGTGGAGCCTGAGGATCCCGTCACCGCGCCGGGCGGCGGCGACCTCCGTGCGCTGCGGCAGTGCGAAGGGCAGGACGAAGCCGTCGTTGTAGTCGGTGTGTTCGCCGATCAGGTTGACGCGCCCCGGCGCCGCCCACACCCCCTCGGGGAGGTACCCGTACAGTTCCCGGAACTCCCGGGCCGCCCCGCTCACCGGCTCGCCACCTCGCGCAGGCGTGCGGCCGCGTCCTCGGGCCGGACGTCGTTCATGTAGGCCTCCATGCCGGATTCGGTGCCGGCGAGGTACTTGAGCTTGTCCGCGGTGCGGCGGACCGTGAAGAGCTCCAGGTGGAGCGCGAAGTCCTCGCGCCCGCTCCCCGTCGGGGCCTGGTGCCAGGCGGAGATGTACGGGGTCGGTTCGGGCCGGTCGAAGAGCCGGTCGAAGCGGCGCAGCAGCTCCAGGTAGACGCGGGGGAACTCGGCGCGGGCCGCCTCGCCGAGGGCGGGCAGGTCGGGGACGCGGCGGTTCGGGTAGAGGTGGACCTCGTACGGCCAGCGGGCCGCGTACGGCACGAAGGCGGTCCAGTGCTCCCCCTCCAGCACGATCCGCGAGCCGTCGGCGCGTTCGCCGGCCAGGACCTCGTCGAAGAGGTTGCCGCCGGTGCGGGAGCGGTGCTCCGCGACGGTGGCCTGCATCCGGGTGGTGCGGGCGGTGACGAACGGGAAGGCGTAGATCTGGCCGTGCGGGTGGGCGAGGGTCACGCCGATCTCGGCGCCCCGGTTCTCGAAGCAGTAGACCTGCCGGACGCCTTCGCGGGCGGAGAGGTCGGCGGTGCGGTCGGTCCAGGCGGCGAGCACCAGGGCGGCACGCCGCTCGTCGAGTTCGGCGAAGGAGGTCAGGTGCTCGGGCGTGAAGCAGATGACCTCGCAGCGGCCGGTGTCCCCGGCGAGGGACGGGAAACGGTTCTCGAAGACGGCCACCTCGTAGTCGGGCGCCGGGACTTCGCTCGCGCGCCCTCCGGTGGAGGGGCACAGCGGGCACTCGTCGGCGGGCGGGTGGTAGGTACGTCCCTGGCGGTGCGAGGCGATGACCACCGGGTCGCCGAGCAGCGGGTCGCGGCGGACCTCCGAGGCGCTCGCGGCGGCGCCGAGGGGGCGGGTGTCGGGGAAGGCGCGGGCCGCGGCCCCGTCGGTGTCGTAGTAGAGGATCTCGCGGCCGTCGGCGAGACGGGCGCTCGTGCGCTTCACGTGCGGAGCTTCTCTCATTGGAGGGTGACGACCTTGGGGCGGCCGAGGTCGGGACGGTCGCGCAGCGGCAGTTCGGTGCCGGGGCGCTCGCATTCGAGGACGATGATCTCGTTCTCCCCGGCGCGCCAGAGGGGACCGGGGGCGTAGAGGGTGCGCTGCGGGCCGCGCGGGGTGTCGTAGTGGCCGAGGAGGAAGCCGTTCACCCACACCAGGCCGGTGCCCCAGCCGGATACGTCCACGAAGGCGTCGGCCGGGGCGTCCGGGGTGTGGAGGTAGCGGTGGAAGGCCGGCCCCGCCCCGGCCGGCGGGCCCGCCGCGGGCTCGCGGGACCAGTCGAGCGACGTCAGGTCGGTGAGCGGGAGGGGGCGGATCTCCCATTCGAAGAGCTGCTGGTGGCCGTGCCGGACACCGCGCCAGATGCCCTTGCGGTCGTCGAGGAGCGGCCCGTAGTTGACCCGTCCCTGCGCCCGTACGAGGACGTCGAGGACCACGCCGGCCTCGCCGACGGCCAGGTCGAGGCCCTCGTCGGGCGCGTTGCGGTCGAGGACGCCGAGCGCGACCCCGTCGGCGAAGACGTACGCGCGGTCGCCGAGGCCGTCGATCCGGACGGGCATCGCGGGGCGCGGGCCGGTGATCGAGGTGCGGTAGTGGATCAGGCCGTGGCTCTGTCCGAGCCGCTCCATGGACTCGGGCGCGGCACGCATCACGGGCGGTCCGGCGAGACGGTCCAGGCCGTCGAGCAGCGCCGCGGTGCCGGCGGGGGCGGCGAGGGCGGGGGCCATGCGGGGCAGGGGCTCGGGCAGCGGTCCGTCGGGCAGGGGCAGGTACCTGCCGATGACCTCGCGGAACGCGTGGAACTTGGGCGTGAGTTCCCCGGCTTCGCCGATGGGTGCGTCGTAGTCGTAGCTGGTGACGGTGGGTTCGTAGCCGGGCTCGCCGGGCCGCGAACCGGTGTGGTTGGCGCCGGCCCAGAAGCCGAAGTTGGTGCCGCCGTGGGCCATGTAGAGGTTGACGGACGCGCCCGTGGCGAGGAGTTCGTCGAGGGCACCGGCCGCGTCCTCGACCGCGCGGACGTGGTGGTCCTCGCCCCAGTGGTCGAACCAGCCGATCCAGAACTCCATGGCGGCGAGCGGGCCGGTCCGCTGGTAGCGGCGCAGGGCGTCGAGGCGCTCGGCGGGCCGGGCTCCGAAGGTGGCCGTGGCGAGGCGGCCGGGGACCCTCCCGCCCTGGAGCATGGCGTCCTCGGGGCCGTCCGCCGTGAAGAGCAGGCAGTCGACGCCGCGTTCGACGAGTGCCCGCTCCACGTGGGCGCGGTAGCGGACGTCGTCGCCGTACGAGCCGTACTCGTTCTCTATCTGTACGGCCACCACCGGGCCGCCGCGGCCGGCGAGCAGGGGGAGCAGTTCGGGGACGACGGCGTCGAACCAGCCGTCCACCTCGGCCTCGAACCGCGGGTCGGAGCAGCGCAGGTGGAGGCCGTCGACGGCGAGGAGCCGCGCGGGCAGCCCGCCGAAGTCCCATTCGGCGCAGATGTAGGGGCCGGGCCGGACGATGGCGTCGAGGCCGGCGTCCCGGGCCAGGCGCAGGAAGCGGGCGAGATCGCGCGGGCCGGTGAAGTCCGCCTTGCCGGGGGCCGTCTCGTGGAAGTTCCACGGGACGTACGTGTCGACGGTGTTCACCCCCAGGGCGCGCAGCCGCCGCAGTCGGTCCTCCCACAGGTCCGGGTGGACCCGGAAGTAGTGCAGGGCCCCGGAAACGATGCGGTGGGGCCGGCCTGCGCGCCGGAATCCGTCCTGGTCGTGCGTGAGCATGCGCTGACTCCCGGGAGAGGTCGAGACGGCGTGGGGTGCACGCGTGGGGGTGGTGTGGGTGCGGGGCGTGGGTGTGGGTGTGGGTGTGGGTGTGGGTGTGAGTTGCGGGGTGCGGGCGCCACCGAATATATGAACGCACTGGCGGCACCGTCAATGACCAGTTGATCAGATTCGATCGATTCGATCGAATCAAATGCTTATGATGTCGCTGGGCGCCCCGCACGCACCCTGGCGTACCCGTACGTCCCGCGCGTACCCGTACGTGCCGCGCATACCCGTACGCTCCGATTCCCGCGCCGGACCGGCCCACCGCGACCGCGCAGACAGCAGGGGGACACTTGAGACCGCACGTAGACCAGCGCCAGGCCCGCGTACTCGCCCTCGTCCGGGCGCGCGGCAGTGTGCGCGTGGCGGACCTGGCCAAGGAGCTCGGCATCTCCCCCGTCACGCTGCGGCGGGACATCGAGGCGATGACGGCGCGGGGCGAGATCCAGCGCATGCACGGGGTGATCAGCCGGGTGGACCCGGCGCACGGCCCGGCGGCCCACCGGACGGGGGCGCAGTCTCCGGCAGGCGCCGTCGCCCGTGGCGCCGCGGGCCACACCGGCGGCGGGGAGGGACTCGTGGTCGGGATGGTGGTGCCGACGACGGAGTACTACTACGCGGACGTCGTCCGCGGCGCCCGTGAGGCGGTCGAGGCGCGCGGCGCCCGGCTGACCGTGGGACTGACCCGGTACCTCCCGGGCGAGGACCGCACCCAGGCGGACCGGCTGGTGTCGACCGGGGCGCACGGACTGCTGCTGACGCCGAACTGGGAGGCCGGGTCGCCGGGGCCCGAGGAGGGCGCCTGGGCGGCGGAACTCCCGGTCCCGACGGTCCTGGTGGAGCGCTGGGCTCCGCCCGGGCATCCGGCGGCGGCGCTGGACCGGGTCGCGTCGGACCACGCCCACGGGGCGGCCCGGGCCGTGCAGCACCTGGCCGAACTGGGCCATCGGCGGATCGCCCTGGCCAGCCGGACCACCCCGACGACGGCACGGCTGCGGGCCGGGTACGAGGCCGCTGTGGCCGCCCTCGGACTGGAGCAGGCCCCGCCGTGGCCCGCGGCCGGACCGGACCCCCTGCCGGAGGCCGACCTCTTCGCCCGGACCCTGGAATACCTGTGCGCGGCGGTGACCGGGGGCGGGGTGACCGCGGCACTGATCCACAGCGACACGGACGCGATCATGCTGATCCCGCGGCTCACGGCGCGCGGCGTGCGGGTCCCGGAGGACCTGGCCGTGATCACGTACGACGACGAGGTGGCCGGCATGGCCGACGTACCGCTTTCGGCGGTGGCGCCCGCGAAGCACGAGGTGGGCGCGCGGGCTGCGGGACTGCTGCTGGACCGGCTGCTCGCGGACGGGGACTCGGAGGCCGGCCCCCGCCAGCACCTGGAACTCCTCCCGCGACTGACCATCCGCCCCTGACGACACGACGGCTGCTCCCCCACAACCGATCGTTTCGATCGCCCCTCCCACCCCTCGGACGGGGCACCGCCGCGGCCGGGCCACCTACGCCGACGGCAGGCCCGGGGCCGAGGCACGCATCCCCGAGGGGACGCACCGCGCCCCCAGGGGACACCGGCACAGGCGGGCAGCACGTAAGGGAGGGCAGCGCGTGAGGCGGGACACCTCCGCGGCACGGGCGTGAGACGGGGCACCACCGCCGCACGGGCGTGGGGCGGGACACCACCGCGGCACGGGCGCGAGACGGGACACCACCGCGGCACGGGACGGAGCGGCGCCCCGTGACCCAGGCCGGCAAGCGGACCCGCATGACCCGCACACCACAGCAGCGGCGGGGAAGGACGCCGGCGCGGTGGCAGAGGCGCCCGGGGCCCCGCCAGGGCGCTGGAGGCGGGGCGGGTCCCACGGGACCCGTCGCCCGTTCGGCCATCCGGCTAGTCGGCCGGAGTTCCGGGGGGTCGGCCCGCCTCCAGGTCCTGGAGGTACCGCCGGCCCCGGTCGAGCTGCCCGGCCAGCTCGGCCGCCTCGGGGTACCACCGCTTCTCGTACTCCCAGCAGACCCACCCGTCCGCCGGCAGTGTGGCCACCACCTCGGCGAGCGGCAACACCCCCGATCCGAGCCCGACCGGGGTGAGCTCCCGGGCCGAGGCCACGTCCTTCACCTGGACGTAGCCCGCGTGCTCCCCGAGGGCCCGCCGCGACTCGGCCGGCGTCTCGCCTCCCAGCCAGGTGTGGAGCACGTCCCACAGCGCACCGGCCCCCGGCTGGGCGACCCGGTCCAGCACCCGCGCCACCGCCGCCCCGGTCCGGTGGGAGTCGTGCGTTTCCAGCAGCACCCGTACGCCCTGGCGCTCCGCGTACGGTGCGGTGGCCAGCAGCCGCCGTACGGCATTGGCATCCGCGGCCGCCGCAGGCAGCTCGGCGCCGCCCGGGAAGACCCGCACGTACGGGGCTTCTAGGTCGGCGGCGAGGCGAACCAGGTCGCGCAGATCGGCGAGGACGGGCCCGTCGGCCCCGGCGGCGGCCACCCGGACGTACCCGGCGACCCCGAGGGCCCGCACCCCCTCCCGGGCGAGAGTCCGACGCCCGGCGGCACGCTCGGCGGGCGAACTGTCCGGATGCAGGGGCTCCTCGGCATGGGCCCGTAGTTCGAGGCCGTCGAACCCGTGCATGGCCGCCAGGCCCGCGCTGCGGTCGAGCGGGGCGCCCGGCACCCCCAGTGTGGAGAAGGCGTACTTCACGGGCGGCTCCCTTCCGCCGGAGGCGGCCCGGTGGAGCCGCGCACCATGAGTTCGGTGGGCAGGGTGGTGAGGCCGCCGGGCGGCAGGGGTCGGCGCCCGGTGACCAGCTGGGCGACCAGGGTCCCCGCCTCCCGCAGCGGCACCCGGACGGTGGTGAGCGCGGGCGCCGTGTCCACGCAGAACGGCAGGTCGTCGAAGCCCGCGACGGACACCTCCTCGGGAATCCGTATCCCCGCGTCCCGCAGGGCGGCGGCGACACCCGTGGCAACGGTGTCGTTGGCGGCGGCGACGGCGGTGAAGTGCTCCCCGCGCCGGAGCAGTTCACGGGTGGCGTCGTAGCCGGCGGACCGCTCGAACCCGGCGTGCACCGTGAGCGGGGCACAGGCGTCGGCCAGACCGGGGTCGTGCCGCGCCAGGGCCGCACTGTGTCCCTCGAGGCGCTCCCGGGTGGTGCTGAGCCCCGGGGGTCCGGCGACATAGGCGATGCGGCGGTGGCCGAGTGCCAGGAGGTGTTCGGCGAGCCGGAAGGCGCCACCCCGGTCGTCGAACATCACCGTGGCCACGGGCAGGTCGGCCGGCAGGGGCATCGGGGGGCGCCCGCACAGGACGACGGGAACACCGCCCGCGGCCATGCGGGTGACCCGTGCGGCGAGCGCGGCCGTGTGTCCGGGATCCTCCGCCGCGCCGCCGGTGAGGACGATCCCGCCGGCGCGCTGGCCGTCCAGTAGTGCGAGGTAGGCCAGTTCGGCCTCGGGGGCGCCCTGTGTGTTGCAGACGACGGCGAGCCGGCGCCCGTCCGACGGGCCGGTGGGAGCGAGCGCACTCTGCAGGGAGCCGGCAAGGATCCCGAAGAAGCTGTCCGCGACATCGTGGACGAGCACGCCGACGAGGTCGGACGTGGCTGCCGCGAGTGCCCGGGCGGGGCCGTTGGCCACGTATCCCAGGTCTTCGACCGCCTGCTCCACACGGGTCCGCGTGCCGCCGGCCACCGGGTATCCGCCGTTCAGTACGCGGGAGACCGTGGCCGGCGAAACACCCGCCCGCGCCGCGACCTCGGCGAGAGTCACCGCCATGCTGCACCCCTCCTCTTTCCGTCCCGGGTCATCGTCTCATCCGGCGTGTGAGTCCATGGTGCACGATTCAGAAAGCGCTTTCTATCACCCGTACGAGTGTTGCACCTGCGCCATCGCACGCCCTAGCCTGATAGAAGAGAAAGCGCTTTCTATGGAGCGCCAGCCGAGATTCAGCAAGGAGGGGACACCGTGGAACGCAGGACGATCAAGATCGCCATGAACGGCGTGACCGGCCGCATGGGGTACCGGCAGCATCTCGTCCGGTCCCTGCTCGCCCTGCGCGAGCAGGGCGGGCTGGACCTGGGGGACGGCACGGTGCTGTGGCCGGAGCCGGTCCTCGTGGGGCGCCGGGAGCCCGCTCTCAGAGCCATCGCCGAGCGCCACGGCCTGGACCACGTCAGCACGGACCTGACCGCCGTACTGGCGGACCCCGAGGTCGAGATCTACTTCGACGCCCAGGTGACCGGGGCCCGCGAGTCGGCGGTGCGGGAGGCGGTGGCGGCGGGCAAGCACGTGTACTGCGAGAAGCCCACCGCGCTGTCGTTCGCGTCCTCGCTGGAGTTGGCCCGGCTCGCGACGGCCGCCGGGGTCAAGCACGGCGTGGTCCAGGACAAGCTGTTCCTGCCGGGACTGCTGAAACTGAAGCGGCTGATCGAGGGCGGGTTCTTCGGCGAGATCCTGTCCGTCCGGGGCGAGTTCGGCTACTGGGTGTTCGAAGGTGACTGGCAGGCCGCCCAGCGGCCGTCGTGGAACTACCGCGCGCAGGACGGCGGGGGAATCGTCGCGGACATGTTCCCGCACTGGGAATACCTCCTGCACGAGCTCTTCGGCCGCGTGCGTACCGTCCAGGCCCTGACGCGCACGCACATCGGCCGGCGCTGGGACGAGGAGGGCAAGCCCTACGAGGCGACGGCCGACGACGCGGCGTACGGCATCTTCGAGCTGGAGGGCGGCGCCGTCGCGCAGATCAACTCCTCCTGGGCCGTGCGGGTCCACCGCGACGAACTGGTGGAGTTCCAGGTGGACGGGACCCACGGGTCGGCCGTGGCCGGCCTGCGCGGATGCCGCGTCCAGCACCGCGGCACCACGCCCAAGCCGGTGTGGAACCCGGATCTGCCGCAGGGCGAGTCCTTCCGTGCCCACTGGCAGGAGGCTCCGGACAACTCCCCCTCGGACAACGGCTTCAAGGTGCAGTGGGAGCTCTTCCTGCGACATGTCGTGCTCGACGAGCCGTGGCAGTGGGACTTCCTGGCCGGTGCCCGCGGGGTACAGCTGGCCGATCTCGGTCTGCGCTCCTCCGCCGAGGGACGCCGTCTGTCCGTTCCGGAGGTGACCCTGTGAGCATCCGGCTGCCGTCGGCGGACGGCTCGTTCCGGCCCTACCGTCCGAATCCCGACCCGTTCGCGCCGCTGACCCACGCACCGGCCCGCAGCCGTACGTTCTACGCGGCGGCGCACGTGGTCGCCGATCCGCTGGCCGCCTCGGCGGAGGCGGCGCCCCTGGTCGACTGGGAGGCCACGCTGGCCTTCCGGCGCCGCCTCTGGTCTCAGGGTCTCGGGGTCGCCGAGGCCATGGACACGGCGCAGCGCGGCATGGGCCTGGACTGGCCGACCGCGGCGGAACTGATCCGCCGCTCGGCGGCCGAGGCCCGGGCCCAGGGCGGGCGCATCGTCTGCGGCGCGGGTACCGACCAGCTGGAGCCGGGCCGGACGCACTCGCTCGACGCCATCACCAAGGCGTACGAGGAGCAACTCGCGCACACCGAGGCCTGTGGAGCGGGGGCCGTCCTCATGGCCTCACGCGCCCTGGCCGGGGCCGCCCGGGGTCCGGAGGACTACCTGGAGGTCTACGGCACGTTGCTGAGACAGAGCGCGTCGCCCGTGGTTCTGCACTGGCTGGGGCCGATGTTCGATCCGGAACTGGACGGCTACTGGGGCGGCGTCGACCTCGACGAGGCAGTGGAGGTCTTCCTCAAGGTCGTCGCGGAGTCGCCCGGGAAAGTGGACGGGGTCAAGGTGTCCCTGCTGGACGCGGAGCGGGAGGTGGACATCCGGCGGAGACTGCCGGCCGGGGTGCGCTGCTACACGGGCGACGACTTCCACTATCCGGAGCTGATCGCCGGGGACGGGGCGCTGGCCAGCGACGCGCTGCTGGGGATCTTCGATCCGATCGCCCCGATCGCGGCCCGGGCCGCTCTCGCCCTCGACCGCGACGATCAGGCGGGCTTCCGGGAGCTGCTCGATCCCACGGTCCGCTTGTCGAGACATCTGTTCGCTCCGCCGACGCGCTTCTACAAGACCGGCGTGGTCCTGCTGGCCTGGCTGGCCGGCCACCAGGATCACTTCGGGATGGTGGGCGGGCTCCAGTCCGCCCGCTCACTCCCCCATCTCGCCACTGCCTACGAGCTGGCGGACGGGCTGGGGCTGTTCCCGGACCCCGAGCTCGCCGAAGACCGCATGCGGCGGCTGCTCTCGGTGTACGGGGTGACCTCGTGAGCGGGGAAGGAGCCCCGGCTCCGGCACGGTTCAGCCTCAACCAGGAGACGGTCCGCCAGTGGTCGCTGCCCGAGCTCGTCGCCGGGTGCACGGCGGCCGGGGTGGGCGCGGTCGGCCTGTGGCGCGACCCGGTCCGCGGATTCGGGGTACGGGAGACGGCGAAGCTGGTCGCGGGGGCCGGGTTGCGCGTCAGCTCGCTGTGCCGTGGAGGGTTCTTCACCGCCGCCGATGCGGCCGGCCGGGCGCTCGCGCTCGACGACAATCGCCGGGCCGTGGAAGAGGCGGCCGAACTCGGCGCCGACACCCTGGTCCTGGTGTCGGGGGGCCTGCCCGCGGGCGACTGCGACCTGCCGGGGGCGAGGCTCCGGATCGTCGAGATCCTCGGCGAGCTCGCACCCTGGGCCGGCGCGCACGGGGTACGTCTGGGCATCGAGCCCCTGCATCCGATGTTCGCCTCGGACCGCTGCGTGGTCTCCACGCTGGGGCAGGCCCTCGACATCGCCGAGCAGTTCCCGGCCGATCAGGTGGGCGTGGTGGCCGACGCGTACCACCTCTGGTGGGACGAGAGGTTGCCCGCCGACCTACGGCGGGCGGGCAGGGGCGGTCGCATCACGTCCGTCCAGGTGGCCGACTGGGTGACGCCGCTCCCGGAAGGCGTGTTGCTCGGGCGCGGGCAGCTCGGCGACGGCTGCGTCGATCTGCGGGCGTTCCGCGAGCTGGCCGACACGGCGGGATACCGCGGGCCGGTGGAAGTGGAGATCTTCAACCCCGGCCTGTGGGCGCGGGACGGCACGGAAGTACTGCGGGAGGTGATCGAGCGCTACCGCGAGCACGTCGACTGAGGAGAGCGCCTGGGGCCGACCGCTCCCCCGGAGACCTCGGTGAGCGCGCTCCGCGGAACGGCCGCCGGGGCTCCCCGGCGCACCCCCGCGCGGTTCGCGGGTGGCGGGAGGGGTGGTCCGGGACGGGTTCCGGCGCTGGCATAGCGTGCTCCGCATGGATCAGGACCACATGGACGGGTACGGCGAACGCGCCGACAGGCGGCGGTTCCTCGCCCTTGCGACGGGGGCTGCCACCGCCGCCGGTCTCGGAACCGTGGCCGGCTGTGGGGACGGCGACGGGCCAGCAGGCGGGGACCGTGCTGCCGACGGGCAGCGCGGGAAGCCCGGCGACGGATCGGCAGCGCCCGAGGGTGCACCCTCGGCGCCCCGGACGGCGGGGTTCGACGTCGCGGCCGAGAACGCCCGGCCGGGCGACCCCGACTGGCGGATCACCGAGCCCGGGCCGGACCGGGCCATCGAGGGCTTCGCGGACCGGGTGAGCGTCCTGCCCGGCGAGCCCCTCGGGCTGCACGTGTCCACCACCGCACCCCGGTTCACCGTCTCCGCCTACCGCATGGGCTGGTACGGCGGGGCCAGGGCCCGGCTCGTGTGGCGTTCCGAGGCGCTTGCGGGAACCCGGCAGCCGGAGCGGACGGTGGACTCCGGGACGAGGATGGTGCGCACCCAGTGGGCCCGTACCACCACCCTCGAGACCACGGGCTGGCCCGAGGGCTGTTACCTCCTGCGGCTCGACGCGCAGGGCGGCGAGGGAGGCCGGCGCTTCGTGCCGTTGACCGTGCGTTCGGCTGCGACGGCGGGCCGTACGGTGGTGGTCAACGCGGTCGCCACCTGGCAGGCGTACAACCGGTGGGGCGGCTACGGCAGCTACGACGGCCCGAGCGGCGGGTATGCCTCGCGGTCGCTCGCCGTGACCTTCGACCGGCCGTACGCGTACGACGACGGCGCGGGTCTGTTCCTGGAGTACGAGGCCCCGCTGATCGCGCTCGCCGAGCGGCTCGGCATACCCCTGGCCTACGCGACGACCGTCGATGTGGCCCGGGAGAAGCGCCTGTTGGAGGGCGCGTCGGCGGTGCTCTCCCTCGGGCACGACGAGTACTGGTCGCCGGAGCAGCGGGCCCACGTCACCGCGGCCCGCGACACCGGTACCAACCTCGCGTTCCTCGGTGCGAACTGCTGCTACCGGCGCATCCGCCTGGAGGCTTCGGAACTGGGGCCGGACCGGACGGTGGTCTGCTACAAGACCTCGTTCGCCCAGGATCCCGGCTTCCGCAGGGGCCACCCGGCCACGGCCGACTTCCGTGCGGCGCCCGCCCCGGACCCGGAGAGCTCGCTGCTGGGCGTGATGTACGACGGCTACCCGGTGGACGCCCCGTACGTGGTGACCCATCCGGAGCACTGGCTGTTCGAGGGCACCGGGGTACGGGCGGGCGACCGGTTCGCCCACCTGGTCGGGGTGGAGTACGACAAGGTCGACACCGGCTCCCCCACGCCCCGCCCGATCGAGATACTCGCCCACTCCCCGGTGGTATGCGAGGGCCGGCCCAGCCACCAGGACACGGCGTACTACACGGCGCCGGGCGGTGCGGGGGTGTTCGCGACCGGGACGATGCGGTGGGTGGAGGCCCTGGACGCACACGGCGACGGCTCCGGCAGCGCCAACCACGGCCTGGACGCGCGGGCGGGGGCGCTGACCAGCCAAGTGACGGAGAACCTCCTGCGGCACTTCGCGGCAGGCCCGGCGGGCCGGACGCGTCCCGCACGGGACAACGTCGAGGCGGTGTACGGCGGCGCCTGAACGGCCGGGCGGAGGAACCAGAGCACCGGGCCGGCGCCGACGGCCGGCCTTCCGTCGCCCCGTCGACATACGCGGGCGGCAGAACCCCGCCTTGCGATCCGGCGGGCGAACTGGCTTCCTCCTTCTCCGATGGGGCTGTGGGAGAGGTCACACATCACCGTCCCCTGTGGTCTCGTGACGCAACGCCAGGTGATCATGGAGCGGGGTTCGTGCGACGGGGGAGGGCTCGGTAGACGCACGAGGGGAGCCTTCATCGGGGTATGCCTCCGCGCCGTTACGGCCGGCCCGTCATCACCGGCCCGTCACGACCGAAGAAAGAAGGCTCCCATGACTGCGAGGCCCAGGCTGCTCCCGGCGGTCGCCGTTCCGGTGCTGGCCACCGCTCTGCTGGCATCGCTCGCCCCGTCCTCCACCGCGGCTCCGGTTGCCGCGGCTCCGGCTCCGGCTGCCGCGGCCGCGCCGCAGGCGCTCTACGGCGAGCTGGCGAAGAACGGCACGTTCGCCCCCGGCACCGCCGACTGGTGGTCCAGCGGCGCCACCCTGGCCGCCGCGGGCGGGGCGGCGGTCGCGACCGTCAACGGAGGTACCGGCAAGCTGTGGGACGCGATGATCGGGCAGGACGACGTCCGTCTCCGTCCCGGCGTCGCCTACACCTTGTCCTTCGACGCCAGGGCCTCGGTGCCGGCGAAGATGCGTACGACCGCCCAGCTCGGAGCGGCACCCCACACGGCGGCGCTGGACCGGACCGTCGATCTGACGACAGCCTCCCAGCGCTTCACCATGCCGTTCACTTCCGGCATCGACACGACGACCGGAGCCATCACGTTCCAGTTCGGTGGCCGGCCGGTCACGACGGACATCGTCATCGACAACGTCTCGCTGACCACGTCCACCGCCCGCGAGGGCTTCTACGTGGACCCCGCGAACAACGCCGCGACCTGGGTCGGGAACAACCCGGGTGACGCCCGGGCCGCCAAGATCAAGGCGGCCATCGCGGACCGGAACACCGTCAAGTGGTTCGGGGACTGGGACGCGGACGGCAATGCGGCCACCGGCATCCAGACCGAAGTGTCCGACTACGTCGGGGCAGCCGCGGCGCAGGGCAAGGTGCCGGTGCTGGTCGCCTACAACATCCCCGGTCGGGACTGCGGCGGGGCCTCTTCGGGCGGCGCCGGCTCGCCCGACCTGTACAAGGCGTGGGCCGACAAGTTCGCGCGGGGCATCGCGGGCCGTCCGGCGATCGTCGTGCTGGAGCCGGACGCGGTGGCCCAGTCCTCGGACGACGCCTGCATGAAGGGCACGGCCGAACAGCGCTTCGACATGCTGTGGTACGCCACCCAGCACCTCCAGCAGCAGGGCGCGCTCGTGCAGACCTACCTCGACGCGGGCAATGCCACCTGGACCCTCGGACCGGACCTCAGCGGCGCCCAGGGCATCGGCCTCAAGAAGATGGCCTACCTGCTCAACCGCTCCGGGGCCTCCTTGGCCCGCGGCGTCTCCGTCAACGTCTCCAACTTCGACGACACCGCCGTCGCCGACGACTACGCGAAGCGACTGGCGGCGCAGCTCAAGACGGACTTCGGCCTCACCACCCGGTGGGTGGTGGACACCTCCCGCAACGGCAACGGCGCCCACGTCGTCCCCGGCTCCCCCGGCAGCGGCCACGTCGGCTTCTGCAACCCGGTCCGGCGCAAGCTCGGCGTGACGTCGCGGGCCGGCAGCGCGGGCGGTGCGGAGTACCAGCTCTGGCTGAAGAGCCCCGGCGACTCCGACGGCAACTCCTCGCAGTGCCCGGCCGGGTCCCCGCCCGCCGGCGTGTTCTCCCCGCAGCTGGCCGAAGCACTGATCGACGGCCGCTGAGCGGAGCCCGCTCCCCCTGCTCGGTCTGGCCGGCGGACCGGTCCGCCTCCTCGTGGAGGTGGCCCGGTCCACCGCCCGTGGGGCGGACGACGCAGGCGCCGGGCCGGGCCGGGGACACACATCGCCCCGGCCGCGGGGCTCCCTGTCGCCGAACTCCCTCCCGTAGAGGCAGGGGGGGGTGGGTCCAGTGGGCGTCGGTGTCCGCTCTTCGGACCGGGGTGGCCGGCGCGTACGCGTCCTTGCCATGATCGCCCGATGACCGATGACCAGCGCATACACCCCTCGAAGGTGGCCGACGACCGTGCGTCGCTCATCTCGTTCCTCGACTACCAGAGGGCAACCCTGGCCGTGAAGTGCGCGGATCTGACCGGCGAGCAGCTGAAGCGGAAGGTACTCCCGACCTCGGGGCTCACGCTCCTGGGCCTGGTGCGTCACGCGGCCTCGGTCGAGCGGAGCTGGTTCCGCTTCATCGTGAACGCCGAGGACGTCAAGGCGCCCTGGCCCGGCGAGGCCGAAGGCACGTTCGCCGAGTTCCACGTCGAGGACGCCGATGTCGGCGAGGCCTTCCGGGTCTGGCGCGAGGAGTGCGCCCGTGCCCGTGCCGTCGCCGCGTCCTTCAGCTCCCTCGACGACACCGTCAGCTTCCGGGGCGAACCCATCTCGCTGCGTTACGTCCTCACCCACATGATCGAGGAGTACGCGCGCCACAACGGCCACGCCGACCTGCTGCGCGAAGCGATCGACGGAGCGGTGGGCGAGTAGTCGGCCGAGCGCACCTGGGAACGGCCTACCCCGGTTCTGCCGGTGCGGTTCGCACGTGCCGGGCGGCCTCCTCGGCCGTGTAGGAGGAGGCGAAGGTGAACGCGCGCGGCGACGGCCCGTGCGCCCTCAGGTCCGCCAGCCGCTCCAAGGCCTCACCGACGGTCGGAGTGTGACCGGCGGGGACCCACCACAGCGCCAGGTGCGCCTCGACGTGCCGTTCGAACCAGTCACGACGGCGTCGCATGACCTCCAGGTGCCCGCTGCGGTAGGCGAAGTCCCACAGTGACTCCTGGCTCTCCCACACCGACAGGTTGACGATGACGTCCTCGCCGGCCGGACGCAGACCGGTGGCGTCCGGCGCCCCCTCCTCCACCAGCCGCCACACGAAGCCGGGCGCACCGTCGGCCGCGGCGTTGACGGGGTCGAGCATGGCGACGAACGGGGCGATGCGCGGATCGTCGATGGGGTGGCGGAGGACGGCGACGTTGAGCTGGGCCAGGTGCATGGCGTGCGGGGGCGCGGTCATGGCCTCATCCCAGCACGGCACCCTTTTCTATGTCAACGATCATTGTCTTTAGAATCTTCCACCACCACACAGCACTCTCCCGGCCGGGGATCCAGTCGTGCGCGCACCGGCCCGCCCTCGCCGAGCAGACCTTCCAGCAGCGCGAGGTTCATGCCGCACACCAGGGGCGGGAAGCGTTCGGCGACCGCGTGGAAAGGGCAGTTGCGCATCCGGACGACGCGGGCGGCCGCTCCCGCTCCCCGATCGGCACCCCCGCCGTCGGCCGCTCCGCCGGCATCCGGCCCCGCGTCCGCGGCTTCGCAGTACGGCTCGTAGCCGCGGGCGGCCAGCACCTCCACCGCCTCGGCAAGATCGCCGCAGGGGGCGCCCGCACCGCGCAGCGCCTCGCCCCGCCGACGCGCGGCCGCGCACAGCCCGGCATCCAGGCCGGCCTCCTCGGCCGCCTCGGCGAGGAGTTCGGCGGCGGTGCGGTAGTCGCGGGCGGGCAGCGACACCGCATGCTCGGTGCGGGCCCGCGTGTACACCTTGGCGGGACGGCCCGCCCCCGGCCCCGACCGGCCCGTCAGCCTGCGGCTGCCGCTCTCCAGCAGCCCGGCGTCGGTGAGCCGGTCGAGGTGGTGCGCCGCGAGCGTGCGCGCCACCCCGGCCGCCTCCGCGGCCTCGTTGCGGCCGACCTCGCGGCCTTGCGCCACCACGTACTCGTACAGGCGGCGCCGCACAGGATCCTGCAGCGCCGCGATCGCATCGATGTCCTCCACTCCGCCAGTCTATGAACAATCGCGATCGGCAATAGAAGTGAGACCGCCCCCCGAGCCTCTCCCCCGGCGCTCCCCTCAGAGCGATGGGCACGGTCCGCCATCCACCCGGACGGTGAGCGCCCGAGGCAGGTCAGCGCAGTCCGGCAAAGAGATCGGTCTCGGGCACGGCCGCGCCGGTGGCGTCCTTGACGCGTACGAAAGTCTCCGTGCCCATCAGCTCGCCGAACCTCTCCTTGCCCATCTTGAGGAAGAAGATGTTCTCGCCCTGACTGGCGTGCGCGGCCAGCGCATCGAACTTCTGGCCGCTGAACGCGGTGGTGTCCACCCACGTGGTGATCTCGTCGTCGGGGAGGCCGATCTCCGCCATCGCTGCGGCCTCGGCGGGATCCGGCTCCGGCATGTCCTCGTGGAACTCGCGCATGATCTCACCGAACCGCCGCATCCCCGAGTGGGGCATCGTCGTCCAGTACACCTTCGGCGTGAGCGCGGTCATCTCCAGCGCTGCCATCGTGATGCGATGGGCCTGGATGTGGTCGGGATGGCCGTAGAACCCGTTCTCGTCGTACGTGACGACCACATCGGGCTGGTAATGCCGCATGAGTTCGGCAAGTCGGGCAGCGCCTTCCTCTACGGGGGTCTGCCAGAAGGATCCGGGAAGGTCGTTGCTCGGCCAGCCCATCATCCCGGAGTCGGCATAGTCCAGCACCTCCAGGTCGCCGACCTTCAGGACGTCACAACTCGCCTCCAGCTCCTGTCGGCGCATCACGACCACGGCCGCCGGATCGTGTCCGGGATCGCCGGGCTTGACACCCCCCGGTCCGTCACCGCAACGGCCGTCGGTACACGTCACCAGAACCGTGCGGATGCCTTCCGCCGCATACCGCGCGAGGACACCTCCGGTGCTGGTGGCCTCATCGTCGGGGTGCGCGTGTACAGCCATGAGCGTCAAGGGGCGGTCAGTCATGGAGTCCTCCTACGGACATTCGGGTTGGTTCAGGTACGGCAGGTTCACCGCGACCGCGGGGCCGGATCCCGGTGAAACGGACGGCCTTGTGGCCTTCGTGTCCGTTGCCCGTGCGGCGCCGGCCCCGCGTTCGATGCAACCGTGTCGCCAGGGCCTGCTGTTCCCGCACGGCTGCCGGGTTTTCCAGACGGGCCGCGTCACCCCGTGCACGCCGTGCCCGGGAGCCGTCAGCCGCTGGACGTCCCCGGACCCACTGTCTAGGATCGCGATCACGGCATCGCGTGTCGGTCACCGACCGGGTGAGACATGGAGGCGCCGGGACGTGCCTTTCGGAGGCATCCACCCATGGCAGTAGAGCTGAACCACACGATCGTCCATTCCCGTGACAACCGGGAGTCCGCCGAGTTCCTGGCCCGCGTACTCGGCCTCAAGGTCGGGACCGGATGGGGTCCCTTCATCCCCCTCGACCTCGCCAACGGCGTCGTTCTCGACTTCGCGACCATCCCGGCCGGGTCCATCACCCCGCAGCACTACGCGTTCCTCCTGTCCGAGGAGGAGTTCACCGCGTCGTTCGAGCAGATCAAGGCGGCCGGAGTTCCGTACTTCGCCGACCCGCACGGCAAGCACCCCGGCGAGATCAACCACCACGACGGCGGCCGCGGCGTGTACTTCACGGATCCCGCCGGGCACGGCATGGAGATCATCACCCGCCCGTACGGGTACCAGGAGGACGCGGCCTCCTAGCTCGGCTCCCGGACAGCACCGTGGGGGCGGGGGGCGGGGGGGGGGGGGCCCCCCGCGGGGGGGGGGGCGGGCGGAGCGGCGGGGGGCGGGGGCGGCGGGCGCCCCCCCCCCCCCCCCACGGCGTACGGCACGGGGCGCTCACGTGACGGGACGTGAACTGATGGCAGGGGCGGCAGGATTCGAACCTGCGACCTTCGGTTTTGGAGACCGGCGCTCTGACCAGCTGAGCTACACCCCTTCGGTGAAACCAACCATGACACGACGGGGTCTGAAGATCCACTGATTTCTGCGGTCAACCGGGTGGAATTTCGGCGGCGACGTGCGCACCGGCCGCCTTGAGCCAGTCGATCAGCTCGGCGTTCTCGCTGCTCAGAGCGATGCCGAGCGGTGTCAGCCCGTCGTGGCCGATCCAGTTGACGTCCGCTCCTTGAGACAACAGGTATCGCGCCGTGGACAGTTGGCCGCCGTGGCACGCCGCCCAGAAGCCGCTCGTCACCTCTTCCGGGCCGCTTCCCGACGCGAGGAGGCGGGCGACCCGGTCGAGGAGGCCGAGGGCCGCCGCCTCCTGCAGGCCGGTGCGGGCGCCGTGGTCCAGGAGCCTGCGGGCGGCGCGCCACTGGCCGAAGCCGCAGGCGTCGGTGAGCGGGGTACCGCCGCCGAGGACCGCTCCCGGGGCCTCGACATCGGCGCCGGCCGCGATGAGGGCGTCGACGGCTCCGACGTCGTCGTTGCTGGCGGCCCAGTGGAGCGGAGTCTCGGCGTGTGCCCCGACGAACCGGGCCCCCGGGTCGGCGCCCGCGGCCACCAGGGTACGGATGACCTCGGCGGTCCGCGGGTGGTGCCCGGGCCAGTCGGTCGCGATGTGCAGGAGGCTGCGCTCGCCGGCCGCCTCGCCGCGCCGGACGATGCGGGCGCTCGCGAGCGCGGGGTGGTCCTCCAGGAGGCTCCGCAGTGCGGGCAGGTCGCCGTCGCGGATGGCGGCCGTGACCGAGACGGCGAGCGGGTCGCCGGCTTCCAGCGTCTGGGGCTGCATGGGGCGTCCTCCCGTAGGCTGCCGACCAGCCTACGAGCCCTCGGGGCCCAGCGCGGCCGACGCCCCGGCCCGGCCGGGCGGAGGGGCTGCAGGAGGGGCGGCAGGAGGGGCCGTACAAGGACCCGCGCGCCGGGTCGCCGCCCCCGCCTCGGTGGCCTGCGGGCTCCCGGCCGGGACACCCGCACCGCACCGATTTCAGGCCACCCCCTTGACCGCTCTGGTCCAGACCAATAGTTTCCGGCATGCACCGCGCACGCGCTCACGCCCCACTCCCCGCATCCGCAAAGGAAGCCCATGCGCCGCAGCATGCTCGGCAAACTGGCCGTCGCCGCCTGCTCCCTCTCCCTGCTGACCGCCTTCGCACCCTCCGCCGGTGCGCACGGCGACGCGGGGAAGGGGCACGACCGCTCGTACAAGAAGGTCGGCTACTTCACCCAATGGGGCGTCTACGGACGGGACTTCCAGGTCCAGGACCTCGACGCGAACGGCTCCGCCGGCAAGCTCACCCACATCAACTACGCCTTCGGCAACGTCAGCGCCGACGGCAAGTGCTTCACCGGCAACGTTCCCGGTGAGGCCGACGCCTGGGCCGACTACGCCCGGCCCCTCGACGCCGCCAACTCCGTGGACGGCGTGGCGGACACCTGGGACCAGCCGCTCGCCGGCAACTTCAACCAGTTGCGCGAGCTGAAGGCCAAGCACCCGGGCCTCAAGGCCCTCATCTCGCTGGGTGGTTGGAGCTGGTCCACGCACTTCTCGGACGCCGCGCTGACGCCCGCCTCCCGCAAGGCCCTCGTGACCTCCTGCATCGACCTCTACATCAAGGGGAACCTGCCGCAGGACGGCGCCCGCGGCGGCGTCGGCGCCGCGGCCGGCGTGTTCGACGGGATCGACCTCGACTGGGAGTGGCCCGGTTCGGCCGGTGACGCGGACACCAAGTTCCGGCCGGAGGACAAGGCCAACTTCACCGCGCTCGTCAAGGAGTTCCGCACCCAGCTCGACGCGCTGGCCAAGAGCCAGAAGCGGAAGACGAAGTACGAGCTGACGGCCTACGTGCCGACGGCGACGGCCAAGATCGACGCGGGCTTCGACGTCCGCCGGATCATGCGCGACTTCGACTTCGTGAACCTCCAGGGCTACGACTTCCACGTCTCCGGCGAGGCGACCACGGCCCAGCAGTCCGCGCTCCGCGCCCGGAACGACTTCAGCGTCGACGGCACGGTGGAGGCCTGGAAGCGGCGCGGCGCGCCCGCCCACAAGCTCGTGGTGGGCATGCCGTTCTACGGGCAGGGCTGGACCGGTGTCAGCGGCGGCGGGGACGGCATGGGCCAGCCGGCCACCGGCCCGGCGCCGGCCACCTGGGCCGCCGGGTACGAGGACTACAAGGAGCTGAAGAAGCTCGCGTCCTCCGGGTCCTACCAGGTTCACCGCGACCGTCGCGGCGGCCACGCCTGGCTGTTCGACGGCACCACGCTGTGGACGTACGACGACCCGCAGGTGCTGCGCACGAAGACCGCCTACGTACGCGAAGAGGGCCTGGGCGGCGCGATGTTCTGGTCGCTCGACGCGGACACCGCCGACGGCGAGCTGATCACCGCCGTGGACCGCGGCCTGCGCGGCCGCTGACCGGCGCCCCTTCGGGGGCCCTGCAGACCGGCGCCGCCGGGCCGCGGACACCGATCCGGCCCGGCGGCGTCACACCACGTATCACCCCGCACGGCCGCACGGCCCGTACGACCCCGCGCACGCCGGGGCCGTGCGGGCCGTCGGCCGTGCCGGGCCGGGGGCACCCGGTACGGTCGCCCGATGAGCACAGAAACGATCACCGTGTCCTCCGCGGGAACCTGGCAGCTCGGTGACCTCACCGTCAACCGGATCGGCTTCGGCGCGATGCGCCTCACGCACCTCGCCGACGGCTCCCCCTCGGACCGCGCGCGCGTGACCGGGGTCCTGCGGCGCGCCGTCGAGCTCGGCGTGAACCACATCGACACCGCCGCGTTCTACTTCTCCGCGCTGCGCTCCGCGAACGAGCTGATCAACCGGGCGCTCGCCCCGTACGCCGACGACCTCGTCATCACCACGAAGGTCGGACCGGGCCGCGACGCGTCCGGCACGTGGTGGTGGGCCGAGCCCGGGCAGCTGCGCGGGCAGGTGGAGGAGAACCTGCGCCAGCTGGGCCGTGACCACCTGGACGTGGTGAACCTGCGCATCGCGCGCCGTGAGACGACCGGGTCCATCGCCGAACACTTCGGCGCGCTCGCCGAGCTCCGGACGGCCGGGCTCGTCCGCCACCTCGGCCTGTCCAACGCCCGGCCCGACCACCTCGCCGAGGCCCGGGCCATCGCGCCGGTGGTGTGCGTGCAGAACCCGTACGGGATCGGTTCCCCGGCCGAGGACCACGCGTTCCTCGACGCGTGCGGGGAACAGGGCATCGCCTTCGTCCCCTTCTTCGCCATCGCCGGGGCGGGCCGGGAGGCGGGGGTGATCGCGGACGACGGCGAGCGGGTGCGCGCCGTGGCCCGGGCCCACGGCGTCTCGGCGGCGCAGCTGCGCCTCGCGTGGACGCTGGGCCGCGGACGGCACGTCCTCGCCATTCCGGGAACCGGCAACCCGGACCACCTGGAGGAGAACCTCGCGGCGGGGGCCGTCAGGCTCTCGCCCGAGGAGATCGCGCTCCTGAGCCCGGCGGAGCCGACGGCGTAACGGACCCCGCGGCCCCCGCCCCGGCCCGCCCCGGCCGGCCCGCCCCGCCCCCGCTACCGGACCGCCCCGTCGGCGAGACCCCCTCCGTGGGCCGCGGCGAGCGCCGCCGTCTGCGCGAACGCCGGGACGCACCCGGTGCCCCCGCGCCCGGACACCGAGAGGGAGGCCGCGGCCATGCCGTACGCCACCGCGTCCGCGAGGTGGTCGCCGAGGGCGATCCGGGCGGTGGCGGTACCGGTGAAGCAGTCCCCCGCGCCGGTCGCGTCGACGGGGGCGGGGTTGACGGGTACGGGGTGGTGGGCGACCCGTCCGCCGTCGTCGAACAGCAGCGGGCCCGCGCCGGCGGTGACGGCCACCGTACGGGCGCCGAGCGCGCGACAGCGGGCGGCGGCCGTCCGCGGGTCGGCCGTGTCCAGGAGCGCGAGCGCGTCGGCGGGGCAGGACGTCTTGAGCAGCCCGGTGAGCGGGGCGATCCGGGCGAGCAGTTCCCGGGCCTCGGTCCGGCCGGTCAGCCGGGAGCGGAAGTTGGGATCGTACGAGAGGTGCCCCCCGGCCCCGTGCACGGTCCGGGCGGCGGCCAGCACCGCGTCCCGGCTCCCGCGCGAGAGCGCGCCGGTGATCCCGCTGGTGATGAGCGCCTTCGAGCCGGTCAGCAGCGTCCGCCAGGAGTCGACGTGGTCGGGCGAGAGGGTGGAACCGGCGCTGTGGGTGCGCCAGTAGACGAACTCGCGGTCGCCCTCGGTGTCGGCGCCGAGCAGGTAGGCGCCGTTGGGGCGCGGGGCGCGGCGCACGTGGGAGACGTCGATGCCGAGCTCGGTGGCGCGGCGCAGCAGCGGGATGCTGAGTTCGTCGTCTCCGACGACGGCGAGCAGGGCGGTCCGGGCCCCTGCCGCCGCTGCGGCGGCCGCCGCGTTGAGGGCGTCGCCGGAGTAGGAGAGGCGGGCCGGGGTGCCGTCGGCAGCGGCGCGCAGGGCGGCGTCAGCGTGGATCTCGACGAGGACTTCGCCGAGCACGAGCACGTCGTACCCGGTCACGCCCGCCCCTCCCGGACACGGTCGCCCACACCGCCGACACGTCCCGCCATATCGATGCCTCCCGCGACATCGACGCCGCCCGCGTCGACGGTGCCGGCCCCGGCCCCCGAGCAGTCCGAGCAGCAGGGACCCGCCAGCGCGGCAAAGACGGCGGCCAGTTCACCGGGGTCCTCCGGCAGCCCGCTCCCGATGCCGACCGCACCGGCGCCGGCCGCGAGCCAGGTGCGCACCTCCTCGGGCCGGATCCCGCCGGTGGGGATGATCAGGGCCTCGGGGAGGACGGCCTTGAGGGAGCGGATGAACTGCGGGCCGCCCACGTGGGCCGGGAACACCTTCGCCGCGCCGGCGGACCGGACGGCCCCGGCGATCTCCCCCGGAGTGAAGCCGCCCTCGATGAACACCGCGGAGCGGCGGTCGGCGACCGCCCGGACCTCGGGGGCCGGGTACGGGGAGATCAGGAACGCCGCCCCCGCGTCCAGGGCGGCCTCGGCCAGGACGGCGGTGGAGACGGTGCCGACGCCGACCAGGGCGGGACGGCCGTGGGCGTCCGCGAGCGGGACCGTGCGGCGGACGGCGTCGGCCCAACCGGGTGTGGAGGTGGTCAGCTCGACCGCGCGGCAGCCTGCGGCGAGCAGGGCCGAGGCCGTCCGGACGGCCGCGTCGGCATCGGGGCTGCGCAGCACCGGCAGCAGCCGCTGGGCGGCTATCACCGCGTACGGGTGGCAGGACAAGGAACCCTCCCGTTCGTTCCACGTAATGGAACGAGGTATCGTGTACTGGAACCAGTTGGTCTAGACCCTACACAGGACGGGAGTTCCCGTGTCACCGAACGACCCGATCGACCGACCCCCGGACCGGCCCACGGACCGACCGGCGGACCGACCGGCGGACGGTGCGCGCGGCGGACGGACCTCCTCCGCCGGTTCGGCGCTGGAGAAGTCGCTCCGCATCCTGGAAGCGGTCGCGGCGCCCGGCGGCCCGCACCGGCTGGCCGAGGTGACGGCGGCGGCGGCCGTGCCCAAGTCGAGCACCTTCCGGATCCTGGCCTCGCTCGTCGAGCAGGGCTTCGTACGCCAGGACTCCGAGAGCCGGTACGGGGCGGGTCCGCGCTTGCGCGGCCTGTCCGCGCTGGTCACCGGCGGGGAACCGGCGAGCATCGGACGCATCCTCGGCGAGCTCCAGCAGACCACCGGCCAGACCGTGCACCTCGCGCTGCACAGCGGCGAGACCATCACCTACATCCAGAAACTGGAGAGCGACCAGCCCTTCCGCACGGCGTCCCGCGTCGGCATGCGCATGCCGCTGCACACGACCGCCATCGGCAAGAGCATCCTGGCGCACCTGCCCGAAGCGGAGGTCCGGGAGCTGATCGCCGCCGCCGGTCTGCCGGCGCGGACTGTGCGCACGCTGACCACCGCCCGGGAGCTGAGCGCGCAACTGGCCGGGGTACGCGCCCGGGGCTTCGCCCTGGACGACGAGGAGAACGAACCCACCATCCGCTGCATCGGCGCGGCCGTCCTGCGGCCTGACGGCCGCCCGGTCGGCGGGGTCAGCGTCACCACCGTCACCTTCCTGGTTTCGCGCGAGGAGATCGAGGCGTACGCCCCTGCCCTGCGCACCGCTACGGAGGCCCTGGCTCCGCTGCTGTGAGCCCGGCGCGGAGCGCGCGTGCGAGCCACAGGTGGCGGTGGCCCGGCTCCAGGAACTCCGCGCCCTCCTCCAGCACCCGGAACAGCAGCGCGGAGGCTTCCCGCCGCTGCCCGGCGGCGATCAGCGCCCGCGCCCACTCCAGCCGGGAGTGCACGACGTGCGGGTGGTCCGGGGCGAGGACGCGCGCGCGGTCGGCGGTGAGGGCCGCCCAGGCCCGCACGGCCTCGGCGGTGCGCCCGGTACGGGCCGCCAGCGCCGCCTGACCGGCGCGGACGGCCAGGGTGTGCGGATCGTCGGGGCCGAGCCGCCCCTCCGTGTCCGCGAGCAGCGCGGCCCACTCCCGGACGGCCTCGGCGCGCTCCGCCGGGCGGTACCAGATCAGGCCGCGCCGTACGGCCAGCACCCGGGGGTGGTCCGCCCCCAGGACGGGCACCGCGTCGGCCAGCAGGGACGCCAACTGCCCCGCAGCCGAGCGGGTGTCGCCCGACTCGCCGGTGAAGAAGGCCAGTTGGTGGCGGGCGGCCAGGGTGTCCGGATGCCCCGCGCCGAGCACGGCCCGGGCGTCGGCGACCAGCAGCCCGAACCGCGCGGCGGCGGCGCGCGGATGCCCGGCCTCCCCCGTGAAGAAGGCCAGTTGGTGACGGGCGGCCAGGGTGTCGGGGTGGCGGGGGCCGAGCCGCAGTTCGCTCCGCCGGGTGAGCGCGGCCAGGTCGGCGGCGGCCCGGCGCGGCCGGCCCGCGTCGCCGAGCGCGAGCGCGAGGGGCAGTTCCGCCTCGGCCACCCCGCCCCGCCGGGCCGCGGTCAGCGCCCGTACCGCGCGGGCGGGGCGCCCTTCCTGACGGGCGACGAGGCCCAGGTCGTACGCGTCGCCGGGCCCGGCGCGATCCAGCAGCCCCTGCCACAGGTGCTCGGGGACCGGCCCGAGCCCCGGCGCGTCCAGCAGACGGCGGTCGGCCGCGTACCCGAGCCGGTCGTTCCCGGTCAGCAGACCCGGCGCGGCCTCGCCCGGCACCGTCCCGCACGCCCATGCCAGAGCCTGCGCGAACGCCCCCTCCGAACCCCGCTCGGCCGGCGCAGCGGCGCCCCGGCTCGCCTCCGCCCCGGCACGGCCGCCGGGGGCCCCGCCCGGAATGCCGCCGGAACGGTCGCCGAACGCCTCCCCGGACCCCCGGCCCGGCCCCGTCCGGGATCCCCCGCCGGGGGTCGGCCCCGAACCCCTCCCGCGCGCCTCCAGCGGAGCCGCCCCGAACGGCCCGCCCGGAGGCCGCCGCCCGGAGCCCGCGCCGGCCTCCTCGCCGGTCCCCCCGTCCGGCGCGGGCCCGGGCAGGTAGGCCGGGTACAGCGCCCGCAGCCAGGCGCGGGCCACCGGGCGGCGCAGCCCTGCCCGTCGGCAGTCCACGGCCGCGGCCACCACCGCGCCGCCGCCCGACGGGGCCCCGGGCGGCAGGCCGGCGGTCCACCGGGCCACCGACCGCGCGCCGTCCGCCGGGACGCCGGCGGGACCACGGCCCTCCCCCGCGTCCGGGGCGGCCCCGATCCGCGGGTCCTCCCGGCGGGCGGCCGCCCCGTCCGGCTCCCGCGGCGTCGAGGTCCGGGCGAGGGGGACGACGACCGCCCGGCCGAGCAGGTCGTACTCGGCCCGCCAGGCGCCTCGGTCGCAGCCGGTGAGCCGGCTCGCCTCGCGCGCCCGGTGGCGCCGGTACTCCGCGGCCCGCAGCGTGGCCACCACCACCGCCCCGCGCAGCCCGTCCAGGTGGGCGGCCGTGAGGCCTCCGAAGCCGAGGTGGTCGTCCAGGCCGTCCAGCCACAGCACCGCGCGCCGCCGCCGCGCGGCGATCCGTACCGCCTCGGGCAGGGCGGCAGGGGAGAGCGGCCGGACGAACGCGTACCGGGGATGCACGGCCCGCACCACCTCGTGCGCGAGCCGGGTCGCGCCGGCGAGGCCCTCGCCCACCACCAGCACGAACCGGGGGCCGGGCTCGGCGAGGGCGGCCCGCAGCAGGCTCGCGGCGTCGCGCGGCACGCAAGCGGGCGGTCCGCCCGGCCCCTCGGCCCGGTGTACCCCGGCCCCCTCGGGCGGCACCTCCCGGAGCAGCGGAATCCGCCCGCCCGGCGTCCGCCACACGTCCTCGGCCGCGACCGGGCGGGGCCCGGGCCGCGCGGAGGCGTTCCCGCGCGGCGGTGCGGTCGGCCGCGGCGAGAACAGCTCCGGCAAGAACCGCGTGGTCGAGAACGATGCCGACATGCCGCCCCCCACATGCGCCGTGTCGTCCTATGGTTCCCCGTAAGTCCGTTCGACTACCCCAACGAACCTGCGGGGAGCCGCAGTTCCCCGGATCGGGAGCAGCCGCGCACCACGCGAGGGGGCACCCCGCGGCCGGCACCGCCGCGCACCCCCGCGGCCGGCTCAGCGGCCGGCCGCCCCCGCACCGTCCGGCGCCGGCTCTGCCCCCGCCCCGTCCCGCGCCGGACCCGCCGGGTCCGTCGGATCCGCCGGCTCCGGGCGGCCGGTCCGCAGGACCAGGAGCACGCCCGCCGCGACCACGGCGGCCAGCGCCGCCGCCGCCCCGAGCGTGAGCGCGTCCGGCGAGGTCAGCGCCTGGCCGCGCAGGGCCTGCCAGGCGGTGAGGGCCACCAGGGCCGCGTACCCGGCCCCCGCGACGAGCACGAGGCGGGTGCGCACCGCCTCGCCGAGGGCCCATCCGTAGCGGGCGGCCGCGAAGGCGAGCGCGAGTGCAAGCAGGGGCAGCAGCTGGAGCGCGTGCATGCCCACGAAGTGGGCGATCCTGAGGTCTCCCCCGGTGGCTGACCATCCGGTGACCGGCAGGTGCGGGCCCCCGTCCGGCACGCCGACGCTGTGCGCGCCGATCGTGTCGGTGATCTGCCCCGCGAGCTGCGCGTCGGTCGGCGTGGTCATCAGGAAGCCGAGCGCCAGCCCGACGAGTCCGATCACCGAGCCGAGACGGATCCCCCAGGTGGCCGCCCGGTCCGCGCGCGGCCCGCGCCAGAGCACCAGCGCCATGACCAGCGTTCCCAGCCACAACACGACCACTGTCGTTCCCATCACGCTGAACAGCGCTTCGTCGAGGGGCGTTTCGCTGTTGAAGTGACTGCGCCGCCCGCGGATCACCTGGCCTACGATCACGGCCATCTCGATGACGGCCGCCGCCACGATCACCACCCCGGTCCACCATCCGGTCCGCCGGCCGCGGGAGAGCAGCGCGTACATCCAGGCCAGGGTGAGCGCGTACACGGCGAAGGAGACGGAGAACTTGAACGGCTTGTGCCAGATCGGGGAGCCGACCAGCCGCCGGTCGTCCACGATCAGCCCCACCCCCGACGCCAGGGCGAGCAGGGCCATGGCCGCCGCGAGGACGAGCAGCGGCCGGTGCCAGCCCGTGAAACGATTCCGCATTCTGTTACCCCCCATAGTGGATATCGGCACTATCCAATGTCCGATAGCTTCACTGTCCGTTCCCGGTCGCCTCCACGCAAGCCCCGGGACCGCACGAAAGAGAGAATTCACGTTGCGCATAGGTGAGTTGAGCCGCTCGACGGGCGTACCGGTGCCCACGATCAAGTTCTATCTGCGCGAAGGCCTGCTGCCCGCGGGTGAGTTGAGCAGCCCGAACCAGGCGCAGTACGGCGAACGCCACGTCCGCAGGCTGAACTTGATCCGAGCCCTGACGGACGTCGGCAAGCTGCCCCTGGCCGCCGTCGGCAAGGTGGTTGAGGCGGTGGAGGACCTGGACCGTCCGGTGCACGCGCTGCTCGGGGCGGCCGCCCGGACCGTGGACCCCGCCCCCGCACCGGAGCCGGGACGCGAGTCGGGCGACCGGGCGCGGGCCATGGTCGGAGAGCTGATCGCCCGGCGCGGATGGCAGGTGCCCGAGGACCACGCCGCGGCCGCCTCGCTGGCCTCGGCCCTGGCCTCGCTGCTGGAGGTCGGCCACGGGGACTACCTGGACTTCCTGGACGAGTTCGCGGCGGCGTCCGAGCAGATCGCCGAGGCCGACCTGGCGTTCGTGGCCCGGCGGCACCGCCCCGAGGAGATGGCGGAGCGGGTGGTGGTCGGCACCGTCCTCGGGGATGCGATGCTGGCCTGCCTGCGGCGGCTCGCCCAGTCGGACGCATCGGCGCGGCGCTACCCTCGCCCGGACGCCCCGGAGGCGCCCCGGCCGACTTCGGGGTAGACGTTCGGAGGAGACGCGGGGGAGAGACGCGCGGGAGAGACGCGCGGGCGGGACGCGACGGAGGGACCCACCGGAGGGACGTTCGGAAAAAGTGTTCGGGAAAAGCGTTATCAGGGCCCCGCTCGACGGTCTCCCAGGTATCGGGCATCATCGACCGCCGGTACGGACAGGGAACATCACATGAGTACTCAGCACACGGCAGCGCTGGTGGCAGCGGCCCGCGCGGGCGATCCCCGCGCCCAGGACGAGCTCGTCAGCACCCACCTGCCGCTCGTCTACAACATCGTCGGGCGGGCCCTGAACGGGTCCTGCGACGTGGACGACGTGGTGCAGGACACCATGCTCCGGGCGCTCGACGGGCTGGGTGGCCTGCGCACGGACGACAGCTTCCGGTCCTGGCTCGTGGCGATCGCGATGAACCGGGTACGGGCGCACTGGCAGGCCCGCCAGAACGGTCTGGGCGCGAGCGGCCTGGAGGCGGCCGAGGACGTCGCCGACCCCGGGGCCGACTTCGTGGACCTGACCGTCACCCGGCTCAACCTGGCGGGTCAGCGCCGGGAGACGGCCCGCGCCACCCGGTGGCTGGAGCCGGACGACCGGGCGCTGCTGTCGCTGTGGTGGCTGGAGTGCGCCGGCGAGCTGACCCGGGCCGAGGTGGCCGCCGCGCTGGAACTGCCCCCGCAGCACACGGGGGTACGGGTGCAGCGGATGAAGGCCCAGCTGGAGGCGGCCAGGGTGGTCGAGCGGGCCCTGGACGCGCAGCCGCCGTGCGAGGGACTCCGGCAGGTGACCGCGGGCTGGAACGGGGCGCCCTCCGCCCTGTGGCGCAAGCGAATAGCCCGCCATGCCCGGGAATGCGTACGGTGCTCCGGCCTGTGGAGCGGCCTGGTTCCGGCGGAGGGCCTGCTGGCCGGACTGGCCCTCGTGCCGGTCTCGGCGGCCCTGCTGGCAGGGATGCGCACGGCCGGGGCGGCCGGCTTCGACCCCGCGCCCGCGGCCTTCGCCGACGGCTCCGGGGCGGACTTCGCGAACGCCGCCACCCAGCTCACGCCCACCGTGTCGGGCCCCGGCCGGGCGGCCCGGCGCCGCGCGGGCGACAAGGGCGGAGCGGCCGGCGGTGGACCGGCCGGCGGGCCGGGTTCCGGCGAGGCGGTGGCGGCCTCTCGCGGCGCACTGCGCCGGCGCCGCCGCAGCCGCCGCCGGGTGGTCGGCGGCGCCGTGATCGCCGCCTGCGTCGCGGGCGGCGGGCTGGCCTACCTCGGCACGCTCCCCGGCTCCGGCTCGACCGAGGCCGGCGGCACCGCGTCCCCGGCACCGCTGGCGGCGCTCTCGGCCACCGACCCCGTCTCGCCGCTCCCCAGCGGTTCGCCGTCCGCCTCGCCGTCGCAGTCCCCCTCGTCCTCCCCGTCGCCGTCCGCGTCGGCCTCGGCCTCGCCCTCCACCGCACCGAGCCCGAGCGCGAGCCCGACGCCTCAGAGGAGCCGCTCCAGCGCCCCCGCCCCCAAGCCCTCGGCGCCGGCGCCCGCTCCGGCCCCGCCGGGCGTCGCGGGCCAGGTCGTCGCCCTGGTCAACAAGGAACGCGCCACGGCGGGCTGCGGCCCGCTGAAGGAGGACCCGCAGCTGCGCGCGGCCGCCCAGGGCCACTCCGACGACATGGCGAAGCGGGACTTCTTCTCGCACACCAGCCCGGACGGCGCGGACCCCGGCAAGCGGACGACCGCGGCCGGGTACCGCTGGTCGACGTACGGGGAGAACATCGCCAAGGGCCAGCAGACGGCCCAGTCGGTGATGGAATCCTGGATGAACAGCTCGGGGCACCGCGCGAACATCCTCAACTGCTCCTTCAAGGACATCGGCGTCGGCATCCACCAGGGTGCGGGCGGCCCCTGGTGGACGCAGAACTTCGGGGCCCGCTGAGCGGTCCTCCCGGAACCCCCGGCGGTTCCGGAACCCCGGCCCCGCCGGGGTTCCGGTAGGCACCCCTAGTGGTGGAAGCCGGACCTGGGCTCCGTCGCGGGGACCGGCGGCGGAGAGGCCGTGAGGTGTTCCACGGCCCGGCGCAGGTCCTCGACGAGCAGGGCGATCTGGTCGCGGGTCACGCCGTGCCGGACGAGGACGCGCTGGATGACCGTCTCCTGGCGGTCGGCCGGCAGCGGGTACGAGGGCACCTGCCAGCCGCGCATCCGCAGCCGGTCGGAGAGGTCGTAGAGGCTGAACCCGGCCGCGGCCGGGTCGGTGAGGGTGTAGGAGACGGCGGGCAGGGCGCCCTCGCCGTCGTACAGGAGGGTGAACGGCCCCATCGCGGCCACCTCCCCGGCCAGGTACTGGGCGGTCTCGGCGCAGGCCTGCTGGACGCGGCGGTAGCCGCCCCGGCCCAGGCGCAGGAAGAGGTAGTACTGGGCGATGATCTCGCCGCCGGGGCGGGAGAAGTTGAGGGCGAAGGTCGGCATGTCGCCGCCCAGGTAGTCGACGTCGAAGACGAGTTCCGCGGGGAGCAGGTCCGCCGTGCGCCAGACGATCCAGCCGACGCCGAGGGGCGCGAGCCCGTACTTGTGGCCGGAGGTGTTCACGGAGGCGACGCGCGGCAGCCGGAAGTCCCAGACCACGTCGGGGTGCAGGAACGGCGCGACGAAGCCGCCGCTGGCCCCGTCGACGTGGATCGGGACGTCCCAGCCGTGCTCGGCCTGGATCCGGTCGAGCGCGGCGGCGAGCTCCTCGACCGGCTCGTAGTCGCAGGTGTAGGTGACGCCGAGGATGGCGACGACGCCGATGGTGTTCTCGTCGACGTGTGCGGCGAGCTGGTGGGGCAGCAGGCCGGTGGCGCCCTCCTCCAGGGGGACCTGGCGCAGCTCGACGTCGAAGTACCGGGCGAACTTCTCCCAGCAGATCTGCACGGGCCCGCAGACCAGGTTGGGCCGGTCGGTGGGCAGTCCCTGGGCCCGGCGGCGCTCGCGCCAGCGCCACTTCAGGGCGAGGCCGCCCAGCATGGCGGCCTCGCTGGAGCCGGTGGTGGAGCAGCCGGCCGCGGTGGTGCCCTCGGGGGCGTTCCACAGGTCGGCCAGGATGTTGACGCAGCGGGACTCGATCTCGGCGGTCTGCGGGTACTCGTCCTTGTCGATCATGTTCTTGTCGAGGCACTCGTTCATCAGGCGGTGCACGCCGTCGTCCGACCACGTGGTGCAGAAGGTGGCCAGGTTCTGGGCGGCGTTGCCGTCGAGGAGCAGCTCGTTGTGGAGGAGTTCGTAGACGACCTCGGTGGGCGAGTGGTCGTCGGGCATCCGGTACTTCGGGAGGATCTGGCCGCTGAGGGCGGACGCGAACACGTCCGAATCGGCGTCAGGGCCCCGTACGTCCTTCGTCTCATGGAGAGCCATATCGGGACTATAGGTGAATAGAACCAATATCAGACTCAACCGCCCTGAACCACCCGTCAGGAACCTTCTCGCACGGTTGCCGGCGCGGCTTCCGGCCTAGTCTGCGATGTGACCCCTCCCATAGAAGCCCGGGTCGGCCGAAGAAATTACTGTCCAGTAGTGTTACCCGCGTAGATCTTCCCGTCCCCACCGCTGGAGCCGGTACGAACGGGAAGATCATCCAACTTGTTCTACCAACAACTTATCCGCTCATGTCCTGATACAAGCCAACCGTGTTGCCGGCACTGATACCTCTTCGCTCCATGAACACGATCACCCGCCGGCAGGCCTTGGGAACCTCTGCCGGTGTACTCACCGCACTCGGCCTCGCCGCTGCCGCCACGAGCGCCAGCGCCACCCCCGCCCCGTCCACACCCACCGACGCGGGCACGGTCGACGAGGTCTACAAGGGCCGCCGCATCCAGATCACCCCGGGCGCCGGCGGCCACCACGGCGGCCACCACTCCCCCGGCCAGCCCACCGTCCGAATAGACGGCCGCGAACTGCACGTGATGCGGAACGCCGACGGCACGTGGATCAGCGTGATCAACCACTACGAGACCTTCGCCGATCCGACCTCACTGGCCCGCGCCGCCGTGCGCGAGCTCCAGGGCGCCACCCTCGCCCCGTTCGCACCGATGGGAGGCGCGGCATGACCGTGCGCAAGAACCAGGCCGCGCTCACGCCCGAGGAGAAGCGCGCCTTCACCAACGCCCTGCTGGAGCTGAAGCGGACCGGCCGCTACGACCGGTTCGTCACCACCCACAACGGCTTCATCATGAGCGACACCGACTCGGGCGACCGGGTGGGCCACCGCTCCCCGTCCTTCCTGCCCTGGCACCGCCGCTTTCTTCTCGAGTTCGAAGCGGCGCTGCAGGCGGTGGACGCGTCGGTGGCGCTCCCGTACTGGGACTGGACCACGGACCGCACCTCCCGCTCCTCCCTCTGGGCGGCCGACTTCCTCGGCGGCACCGGACGCGCCCGCGACGGGCAGGTCCTCGACGGACCGTTCGCGTACGCGACGGGCAAGTGGAACGTGAACGTGCGGGTGGACGGGCGCGCCTACCTGCGCCGGGCCCTCGGCGAGGGCGTCGCCCAACTGCCGAGCAAGGCCGAGGTCGACGCCGTACTGGCCATGCCTGTGTACGACACCGCCCCCTGGAACAGTTCGTCGAGCGGCTTCCGCAACAACCTGGAGGGCTGGCGCGGCGCCAACCTGCACAACCGGGTCCACGTGTGGGTCGGCGGCCAGATGGGCACCGGCGTCTCGCCCAACGACCCGGTGTTCTGGATGCACCACGCCTACGTGGACAAGCTGTGGGCCGACTGGCAGACCCGCCATCCGCAGTCCACGTACCTGCCCGCGGCCGGCACGGCGAACGTCGTGGACCTGCGCGACACGATGCGGCCGTGGAACGACGTGACCCCGGCCGACATGCTGGACCACCGGAAGTTCTACACGTTCGACACCGAGCCCGCCGCTGCCGCCAGCCAGCGGTAGTGCAGTTCGGGGCGGCCGACCTGACCGTACCGGGGGGTGCGGTCCGCGCGGCCGCTGTCGACCAGGTGCTCCAGGTAGCGGCGGGCGGTGATCCGGGAGATCCCCGCCGCCCCGGCCGCCCCCGCCGCGGTCAGCCCCTCGTCCGCCGCCCGCAGCAGGGCGGCGACCCGGTCCAGGGTCGGCGCGCTCAGCCCCTTGGGGAGCTCGGCCGGGCGGGGTGCGCGCAGGGCCGCCATGGCCCGGTCCACGTCGTCCTGGCCGGCCGCCTCGCCCGCCGTCGCGCGGAACTCGGCGTAGCGCAGGAGCCGTTCGCGCAGGGTGGGGAACGCGAAGGGTTTGAGCACGTACTGGACCACGCCGAGGGAGACGCTCTCGCGGACCACGGCCAGGTCCCGCGCGGAGGTCACGACGATCACGTCGACGGGGTGTCCGGCGGCGCGCAGCCCGCGCGCGAAGCGCAGGCCGTGCCCGTCGGGCAGGGTCAGGTCGAGCAGGAGCAGGTCGATGCGGGTCCGGTCCAGGACGCGGGTGGCCTCGGCGAGGGAGTGCACGGCGCCGACCGCCGTGAACCCGGGCACCCGGCCGACGTAGAGCGCGTGCGCGTCGGCGGCCACCGGGTCGTCCTCCACGACCAGCACCCGCACGTCCCCGCCCGTCATGCCCGGTCCCCGTCGGTCCGGGCCGTCCGGGGCTGCGGCCCCGCCGCCCGGGAACCCTGCCCGGTGGTCTGTCCCGCCGGCCCGCCCGGGGCCGGTCCGGGCCCCTGCCGGGCGGCCTGCCCGGGTACCCGACCGGCGGCCCGGCGCTCCCCCGCCGGGTCGCCTCCGTCTTCCGGCGCCGCGGCCGCCAGGGGAAGGCGTACGGTGAACTCCGCGCCGCCGCCCGGTCCCTGCGCCGCGGTGACCGCGCCGCCGTAGCGGTCGGCCACCTGACGGACCAGCGCGAGGCCGAGCCCGCGGCCCTCACCCTTGCCCGACCAGCCGCGGCGGAAGACGTCGACCCCTTCCGGGAGGCCGGGGCCGTTGTCGGCGACCCGCAGGAGCAGTTCGCCGCCGGCCGGACGCAGCGTGACCGCGATCCGCGCGGCCGGTACGCCGGCGACGGCGTCGACCGCGTTGTCGATCAGGTTCCCCAGCACCGTGACCAGGTCGCGCGCCGGCGGCAGTCCGCCGCCCGCGGCGAGCCGGCGGCTGTCCGGGGTGACGACGAGTTCCACGCCCCGTTCGTGCGCCTGCGCGGCCTTGCCGAGGAGCAGGGCCACCAGGACGGGCTCGCCGACCGCGGTGATCACCTCGTCGGTGAGCGCCTGCGCGAGTTCCAATTCGGCGGTGGCGAACTCCACCGCCTCCCGCTCGCGGCCGAGTTCGATGAGGGAGACCACCGTGTGCAGCCGGTTGGCGGCCTCGTGGGCCTGGGAGCGCAGCGCCTGGGTGAAGCCGCGCTCGTGGTCCAGCTCGCCGGTCAGCGACTGCAGCTCGGTGTGGTCGCGCAGCGTGATCACGGTGCCGCGGCGGCCGCCGCCCGCGACGGGCGAGCTGTTGACGACGAGCACCCGGTCGGCCGTCAGGTGCACCTCGTCCACCCTCGGCCGGTCCGCCAGCAGGGCCCCGGTGAGCGGAGCGGGCAGGCCCAGGCCGGCGACGGACGCGCCCCGCATCCCGTCGCCCAGGCCGAGCAGTTCGCGCCCGGCGTCGTTGATGAGGGTGATCCTGCGCTGGCCGTCGAGCATGAGCAGACCCTCGCGGACTCCGTGCAGGGCCGCCTGGTGGTAGTCGTACATCCCGCTCAGCTCGGCGGCGTTCATCCCGTGCGTGTGGCGGCGCAGGCGGGCGTTGACCACGTACGTGCCCATGCCGCCGAGGGCGAGCGCTGCGGCGGCGACCCAGGCGAGGGCGGCGAGCTGCGCGGCCAGCCGGTCGCTGATCGCCCGGACGGTGATGCCGGCGCTCACCATGCCGACGACCCGGCCGCCGTCGTCGAGCGGGGTGACCACCCGGATCGAGGGGCCCAGGGTGCCGGTGTAGGTCTCGCTGAAGGATTCGCCGCGCAGGGCGGGGGCGGTGTTCCCGAGGAAGGGCTCGCCGATCCGGCGCGGGTCGGGATGGGTCCAGCGCCGGCCGTCGGGGGCCATGATCGTGACGAAGTCGACCCCCGAGTCGACGCGGACCCGCTCCGCGTAGGGCTGGAGCCGGGCCGAGGGATCGGCGCCGCGCACGGCCTCCCGTACCGCCTCGCGCACGGACGGGGAGTCCGCGACCGCGTGGGCCACGGCTCCGGCCTGCCGGCGGGCGGCCTCCTCGGCCTGGCCTCGGGCGGTCGCGTACGCGAAGACGGCACAGCCTGCGACGACCACGGCGACCAGCAGCACCTGCATGGCGAAGAGCTGGCCGGCGAGGCTGCGCGGCGGACGGGGCAAACGGAACATGACGCTCAGTGTGCACCGGGCCGTGAACTCAATGAACGCAAGGGTGACCGGGGTCACAGCGGCGCGCGATGGTCCTCCCGGGACGTAATCACCACCAGGAGGCATCGTGGCCGCCAGGCGCGACAGAACGCACTATCTCTACATCGCGGTGATCGCCGCGGTGCTGCTCGGCATCGCCGTCGGCTTCGCCGCACCCGGCGTGGCCGTGGAGCTCAAGCCGCTGGGCACCGGCTTCGTCAACCTCATCAAAATGATGATCTCGCCCGTGATCTTCTGCACGATCGTGCTGGGCATCGGATCGGTCCGCAAGGCCGCCAAGGTGGGGGCCGTGGGCGGGCTCGCACTCGGCTACTTCATGGTCATGTCCACCGTGGCGCTCGCCATCGGTCTGCTGGTCGGCAACCTGCTGGAGCCGGGCAGCGGCCTCCACCTGACCGAGGCGGCGCGCAGCGCGGGCGAGGCGCAGGCCGAGGCGGGCGGGGCGGAGAGCACCTCGGAGTTCCTCCTCGGCATCGTCCCGACCACGATGGTGTCCGCGTTCACCGGCGGCGAGGTGCTCCAGACGCTGCTGGTGGCGCTGCTGACCGGATTCGCCCTGCAGGCCATGGGCGCCGCGGGCGAGCCGGTGCTGCGCGGGATCGGGCACGTGCAGAAGCTGGTGTTCCGGATCCTGGCGATGATCATGTGGGTCGCTCCGGTGGGCGCCTTCGGGGCGATCGCGGCGGTGGTCGGGGCCACCGGCATCGACGCGCTGAAGTCACTGGCCGTCATCATGATCGGCTTCTACGCGACCTGCCTGCTGTTCGTCTTCGTCGTGCTCGGCACGCTCCTGCGGTTGTGCACCGGTGTCAGCGTGTTCGCGCTGCTGCGCTACCTGGGCCGGGAGTTCCTGCTGATCCTGTCGACCTCCTCGTCCGAGTCGGCGCTGCCCCGGCTGATCGCCAAGATGGAGCACCTGGGGGTGTCGCGCCCGGTCACCGGGATCACGGTGCCCACCGGGTACTCCTTCAACCTGGACGGGACCGCGATCTACCTGACGATGTCGTCGCTGTTCGTGGCGGAGGCCATGGGCAAGCCGCTCGCCCTCGGCGAGCAGATCTCCCTCCTGCTGTTCATGATCATCGCCTCGAAGGGGGCGGCCGGCGTGACCGGCGCCGGGCTCGCCACCCTCGCCGGCGGCCTCCAGTCGCACCGGCCGGAGCTGGTCGACGGGGTCGGGCTGATCGTGGGCATCGACCGGTTCATGAGCGAGGCCCGGGCCCTGACGAACTTCGCGGGCAACGCGGTGGCGACGGTCCTCATCGGAACGTGGACGAAGGAGTTCGACCACGCCCGCGCCGCCGAAGTCCTCGCGGGACGGCTCCCGTTCGACGAGAGCACCCTGGTCGACGACGCGCACGGCAGCGACGCCGAAGGCCCCGGAGGCCGGGCCGGCGGCGCCGGGAAGGACACCGGGAACGGCACCGCGAGCGGCACCGGTGCGGTCGCCGGGAAGGATGCCGTACCGGTGCAGCCGTACGGAGACAAGGACGGCGTTCCGGCCTGACCGGAACGCCGCGCGGGAAGGCCGGGCCGGGCTCGCCCCCACGGTGCCCGGCCCGGCCGACCCGGCACAGACCACACATCTCACCCATACTCGGTTAGCCGCCACCGATAAACGAACCCCCGTGTTGCAAAAGGTACTTCCGCACCGGGGCATGCGTCTGACATCTTGCGTCCACCACTCGTTTCGTACGGCCCGGTAGGTGCGACCCACCGGGTCATCGGAGGACGCATTGATACCCCACATATCCCGCAGACCCCGACGCACCCTGGTGCTGGCCGCCGCCCTGGGCGCGGCCCTCGCCTTCGGGGCCCCCGCCGCGATCGCCGGCACCGCCCCGGTCTCCCCCGCCGCCCAGGCCCCGGCCCCCGCGCCGCAGGCAGCGGCCCCGGCTTCCCAGAGTGCGACCTGGGCTGCCGGAACCCGCGCCTACCTCGTGATCACCGCCCCCGGTGACAGCTCGGCGGTGCGCTCCGCCGTCACCGCCAACAGCGGCACGGTCTTCGCGTACTACGACGCCATCGGCGTCATCGTCGCCCACTCCTCCTCGGCCTCCTTCGCCGCCACCCTGCGCGGCGTCAGCGGGGTCCAGCAGGTCGGCGCCACCCGCACCTCGGACGTACCGGCGGACGCCTACAACCCGGCGCTGCCCGCCAACCCGGCGCAGTCCGCGACCGGTTCGGGCGAGCCCGTCCGCGCCGACATGACGCAGATCAAGGCCGACCAGGCCTGGGCCGTCACCACGGGGTCCGCCGCCGTCAAGGTCGGCATCCTGGACACCGGTGTGGACGACCAGCACCAGGACCTCGCGCCGAACTTCAACGCTGCGGACTCCGCCTCCTGCGCGTACGGCAAGGCGGACACCCGCGCCGGTGCCTGGCGCGACGTCGGCACCCACGGCACGCACGTGGCCGGCACGGTCGCCGCCGCCAAGAACGGCAAGGGCGTCATCGGCGTGGCCCCGGGCGTGAAGATCTCCTCGGTGCGCATCGCGGAGCCGGGCTCCTCGCTCTTCTTCGCCGAGAACACCGTCTGCGGCTTCATGTGGGCCGGTGACCACGGCTTCAAGGTCACCAACAACAGCTACTACACGGACCCGTGGCAGTTCAACTGCCCGGACAACGCCGACCAGGCCGCGATCATCGAGGGCGTCAAGCGCGCCCAGGAGTACGCCGAGGGCAAGGGATCGCTGCAGGTCGCCGCGGCCGGCAACTCCAACCTCGACCTGGCCAACAAGACGACCGACACCGAGAGCCCGAACGACTCGACGCCGGTCACCCGCACCATCACCAACGCCTGCCTGGACATCCCGACCGAGCTCCCGGGCGTGGTCACGGTCTCGGCGATGGGCACCACCGCGAAGGCCTCGTACTCCAACTACGGCCTCAACGTCGTGGACATCACGGCGCCCGGCGGTGACGCCACCGGCATCTACAGCACGCTGCCGGGCGGCAAGTACGGCAGCATGAGTGGTACGTCGATGGCCTCCCCGCACGTCGCGGGCGTGGCCGCGCTGCTGGCGAGCACCAACCCGGGCATCACGCCGGCGCAGCTGCGCGACAAGCTGTCCACCCAGGCGGGCGACGTCGCCTGCCCGTCGGACACCCGCTGCAAGGGCACCACCGCCAAGAACGGCTTCTTCGGCGAGGGCCAGGTCGACGCCCTCAAGGCCGTCGGATCCACCCCGCCCCCCGGCACGTTCTTCCAGAACACGGGTGACTTCGCCATCGGCGACAACACCACGGTCGAGAGCCCGATCACGGCGAGCGGGGTCACGGGCAACGCCCCGGCCACGCTCAAGGTGGGCGTGGCCATCGTGCACACGTACATCGGCGACCTGAAGGTCGACCTCGTGGCTCCCGACGGCACCGTGTACACGGTGCACAACCGCTCGGGCGGCAGCACCGACAACATCAACCAGACCTACACCGTCAACGCCTCCTCGGAGGTCGCGAACGGCACCTGGAAGCTCCGGGTGAACGACAACGCCGGCGGCGACACCGGCAAGATCGACTCCTGGAGCCTGACCTTCTAGTCGGGTCGGGACACCGGGACCGCTCGTCACGGCACACGGACGACCAGCCGGAAGCGACGTCGCCGTGCCGCCGCGGGGCCATCGGGGAGCAGTGCAGCTGCCCCCGGTGGCCCCGCTCCCGTTTCCGCGGGGCCTACCTGGTCCTCAGGACGCAGTCCCCGCAGAAGCCGCCGCCCGGCACCTTGTAGTAGAGGCAGCAGCTGTTCCGGACGAAGGCCACGCCGAGCCCGGGTTCGTGGAGGAAGGTTCCGGTGCCGGCGAGCGGCCCGCCGTCGCCCAGCAGCGCGGCCGCCGCGCCCACGGCCGCGTCCCCCTCGACCCGGTCGGTCAGCACCCGCAGGGCCCCGACGAGCCCCGAGGCCGCGTTGCCCCGCAGGACCTTGGGCGAGACCCCGAACCGCTCGCGCAGGCCCGTGTCCAGCCGGTTCAGGTTCCCGAGGACGCTCTCCGCCAGCGCCCCGGCCGGCAGCGCGGCGGGCTCGGGCAGCCACAGTTCCAGCGAGCCCGCGCGGGGCAGCCGCCACCACACCCGGCCGGGATCCAGGTCCGGCACCCGCCCGGCGAGCGCGAGGCACCCGAGCCCGAGCGACCACAGCCTCGAGGCGATCCCGAACTGTGCGGTCGAGGCGGCGACCCGGTCCGGTCCGGTGCCGATGCGGCGGCCCACCTCGGCCACGTACGGTTCCAGGTGCTCCCCGTACAGGTCGCCGAGCGGCCGGAATCCGGGGCCGGGTGGCTCCTTCCCGGACGGAACAGCGAAGAAGGGGCCGACGGCGGCCAGCCGTCGCAGTACGTCGTCCAAGGTCAGGCTCCCGGTCCGGTGCCGGGGGCGCACCCGGCGCCCGGTTCCCTCACGCAGTGCATGCCCCGATGATCTCAGGCCCGGTCGGGCGCCCGCCGGGGCGGTCCCCGGCCGGCCGTCTCAGCCCGTCGGGGAGTGGGCGGCCACCTCGAAGTCCGACATGTCGAGCCCGCCCTCCTTGGTGTCGTCGTTGGCGAAGACGAAGGACTCGATCGGCACCCCCCGCTCGTCGCTGAGCTGGGCCACCAGCTCCTGCAGGACCACGGTCTCCAGGACCACGCGTACGGCGTCGGCGGCCTTCGGGAGCCGGACGACGAACAGGTTCTCGGCGACCTCCACGTCCACGCCGGTGATCAGGAGGGTGAGGTGGCCGGCCGCGGCCAGGGAGCGGGCCAGTTCGATCTCGCGCCCGTCGCCGTACACGAGGTGCAGGGTGTTGCCCGCCGACTCCATCTCGCCGTGCAGGTAGTTGCGGGTGGCCGAGGCGGCCGCGGTCATCCGGACCACCTCGCGCAGCAGCAGCGCGCCCTCCTCCGCGGAGGCCCGGGAGGCCCCGGCCGCGACGCCGTCGGAGGCGATGCACCGCGCGCCGCGCTCGCGCAGCCCGGCGACGACCTCGGCGGCCTGCCGGCGGACGGCGGCGGTCTGCTCCGCGATGGCGGTCCACGGGTCGCCGTCACGGCCGGCGAGGGCGCCCGCGATGAGGTCGAGGGCGACGACGGTGCCGGTGTAGCCGATGGTGGAGGCGTACGAGTCGGACTCGTTGCCGAGGTCCACGACCAGTTCGGCGAGGTCGCCGAGCGGCGAGGGCACGACGTTGAGCAGTGCGGTCTTCGTGATGCCGGGGGCGGCGCGCCGGAAGGCGGCGAGCGTCTCGGAGCTGCGGCCGCCCTGGGAGACGGCGATCAGGCAGTCGGTGTCGAAGCCGGTGGTGCCGGACTCGATCTCGCTGGACAGGACGCGCTGGGTGACGACCCCGGCCTCGCGCAGCTGCTGCACGGGGACGGCGAGGGCCGCGTACGAGGCTCCGATGCCGGCGAACAGGGGCCGCCGGGCGGTGCGCAGGCCCGCCAGCTCCGGGGAGGCGAGCCGGGTACGGACGCGGTCGGCGATCCGGGCGAGGGCGGCGCCCTGGCCGGCCTGGCCCTGGAGGAAGGTGATGCGGGATCCGGACATGGTGGCTCCTGGGGGGTCTGGTGGGTCGGGCGACGGAGGGGTGCGCGGCGGCGGTGCGCGGGGTACGGCGCGGGCGCGCGGGGTGCGGCGCGGGGCCGGTCAGGTGGTGGCGTCGGCCTTGGCGGGCTCGATCGCCCCTCCCGGCCCGGCGGACCCCGCGGAACCGGCGGTCCCCTCGCCCGCGGGAGTCCCCTCGCCGGCGGTCTCCGGATCGCGCTCGCGCCCCGGTGTCGGCAGGTCGAACCGGACGATCGCGTAGCGGAAGATCACGTAGTAGAGGGCGGCGAAGCCCAGGCCTATCGGGATGAGCAGCAGCGGCTTCGTGGCGATGCCGTAGTTGACGACGTAGTCGATGGCGCCGGAGGAGAAGCCGAAGCCGTCGCGGATGCCGAGGGCGTAGCAGAGGGCCATGGAGACGCCGAAGAGGACGGCGTGGACGGCGTAGAGCACCGGGGCCACGAACATGAAGGCGAACTCGATGGGCTCGGTGACGCCCGTGACGAAGGAGGTGAGGGCGACCGAGATCATCATGCCCTTGACCATGGTGCGGTTCTCTGGCCGGGCGGTGTGCGCGATGGCCATGGCGGCGGCGGGGAGGGCGAACATGTAGATGGGGAAGCCGCCGGTCATGAACTGGCCCGCGGTCGGGTCGCCGGCGAGGAACCGGTGGATGTCTCCGTGCACCTCGGCCCCGGTGGCCGGGTTGACGAAGGTGCCCGCCTCGAACCAGGGGAAGAACGAGAAGAAGTGGTGCATCCCGATCGGGATGAGGGCCCGGACCACGAGGCCGAAGATGCCGGCGCCCCAGGCACCGGTGCCCACCAGCCACTCGCCGAAGTGGAAGAACCAGCTGCCGACGGTGGGCCATACCACTCCGAATACCACTCCCGCGCCGACGCCCGCGAAGGCACTGAGGATGGGCACGAGGCGGCGGCCGCCGAAGAAGCCGAGCCAGTCGGGAAGCCTGGTGCGGCTGAAGCGCTGGTAGAGGAGGGCCGCGATCAGGCCCATCACGATGCCGCCGAGGACCTTGGCGTCGAGCGGCTCCCCGTCGACGCCGTGGGGGAAGGCCGGGCTGGCGAGCACGGCCTTGAAGACGAGGTAGCCGACCGCCGCGGCCAGGGCCGTGGACCCGTCGGCCTTCTTCGCGAAGCCGATGGCCACACCGATCGCGAAGAGCAGCGGGAGGTTGGAGAACACCGCTTCGCCGGCCGCGTCCAGGATCATCGCGAGCTTGCGGACGACCTCCGGAAAGCTCTCGCGGCCCAGCAGGTCGGCGCCGCCCAGCCGCTTGAGCAGCGCGGCTGCCGGAAGCGTGGCCACGGGCAGCATCAGGCTGCGGCCGATGCGCTGCAGGACCGGCATGATCCGGGCCGGCTTCCTTCCGGTGGCCGGAGCTGTGGCCGTACTCATCGCGGGTACTCCTCGTCGAGCGGGGGTGGGGATGACCCCGAAGGTACTGAGAGGTTTTTTATTGGTCAATAGTGGTCCCATGTGGTCTGCAACAGGGAGACCAAGTCGCGACCTAGGTCCCGGCGCTCCCAGGCCCTCGGCCCCGAACCAAGTGGTAGCCAGTGGTATGGTTCCGGGCATGACCGACGACGCCACGACCTCCCCGGTCGCCTCCGCGACCGCCGGCGGCGCCGACCCCCTGTGGTCCCGGGCCGCCGAACGCATCCGCGAGGAGATCGCCCGGCGCGGCCTGCCCGAAGGCAGCAAGCTGCCGCCCGAGCGCGAACTGTGCGCCCGGCTCGACGTGTCCCGCGTCACGCTGCGCCGGGCCCTCGCCCACCTGGTCGACCAGGGACTGGTCACCGCCTCCCACGGCCGCGGCTGGTTCGTCTCCGCCGCCACGCCCCCGGCGCCGGCCCGGGACTGGCCCAAGGACCTGGAGTCGTTCACCGCCACGGCCCGCCGCAAGCACATGCGGGCCGGCTCGGTGGTCCTGCGCCACGACACGGTCACCGCGTCCCTCGACGACGCCGACCGCCTCGACGTGCCCGCGGGCACCCCGCTGCTGCGCCTGGAGCGGATCCGGCTCCTGAACGACGTACGGATCGCCGTCGACCGCACCCTGGTCGTCGCCGAACTCGCCCCCGACCTGGCCCGTACCGACTTCCGCGAGGCCTCCCTCTACGAGGAGCTGCGCCGCTGGGGGGTCGCGCCCGAGCGCGCCGAGGCCACCATCGAGGCGCGCACGGCGGACGAGGAGCTCGCCGGGCACCTCGGCATCGACCGGGGTGCGCCCGTGCTCGTCCTCGACCAGACCGTGTTCACCCGGGACCAGCGGGCCCTGCTGCTGTCGACGGTGGAGTACAGCGGCGACCGGTACCGGCTGCGCACCACCCTCCAGACAGACTGACACGGGAAAGCGGTGTGCCCGGGCGCCGTTGGGCACCCGGGCACACGACGAAAGACCCTGGACCGGACCGGGTCACAGCCCGGCGAGGAACTCCAGCAGCACCCGGTTGAAGGCCTCCGGCTGCTCCACGCCCGGCAGGTGGCCCGCGCCCTCGATGACGGCGAGCACCGCGTGCGGCATCAGCGCGTGCAGCGCCCGCGCCTCGGCGACGGGGGTGTAGACGTCGTCCGCGCCGACCACCACGAGGCAGGGCTCGCCCGCGGCGGCGAGCACCGGCCGGTAGTCCGGACGCTCCGCGCGGCCGCGCAGGGCTGCCGCCGCGCCCCGGGGATCGGTCGCGCGCATCATCGCGTCCACGTGCGCGGCGGCGGCGGGCATCGCGGTCACGTTGTACGGCGCGAGCATCTTGTCGATGACCTCGTCGGCATACGGTCCCATTCCCTCCGCGAGGAGCCGCTCGGCGGTCGCCCGGCGGAACTCCGCGCCCTCCGGCGTCTCCGGAACCGGGGAGGTGTCGGAGAGGACGAGGGCGCCCACCAGACACGGGTGGCGCAGTCGCATCTCCATCGCTATCTGCCCGCCCATGGACACACCGCCGACGACCGCCTGTTCGATTCCCAGACCGTCGAGCAGAACGGCCAGGTCGTCCGCCAGGTCAGCGAGCAGTGCGGTGCCGGGGACCACCGGGCTTTCCCCGTATCCCCGCAGGTCAGGCGTGATGACCCGGTAGCCGGCCGCGGTCAGCGCGGCCGTCTGGGGGGCCCACATCGTGCGGTTGAACGGATGTCCGTGGATCAGGATGACGGGTGCCCCGGCACGGGGACCGAGATCATCGAAAAAGAGTCGCGCGCCATTGCCGAATCGGGGGTTCATGAGAGGACTTTAAGGGGCTACATTGAGCCACTCGCGTTCACCTGACAGCCCGTTGCCTTTCACTCGTGTTTTGCACGGGGGGCGACGTCAGGGACGCAGACTGTGCAACCACCCCACCGCCTAGAAGGACCGAAGGCTCCGTGCCCGTACCCGTACTCCTCGCCGGCCGCACCGTGCGGCTCGAGCCCCTCGCCCCCCACCACACCGAGGCCCTGGCCGTGGCCGGGGCCGAGGATCGTACGACTTACGCCTTCACCCCCGTGCCGCACGGGCTGCAGGCGTCCCACGAGTACATCGACCGTGCCCTCGCCGATCAGGCGGCGGGTCGATCGCTCCCGTTCGCGGTGGTCAGAGCCACCGACGGACGGGTGGTCGGTTCGACCCGGTTCCTGGAACTCGACTACTGGCAGGGGCCCCTGGTGTGGCCCGCCGTGCCGGGCGTCCCGTTCGGCGATCCGGCGACGGCGATCCCCGATGCCGCCGAGATCGGCAACACCTGGCTGTCCCCGGGCGCCCAGGGCACCGGCATCAACACCGAGGCGAAGCTCCTCATGCTCCGCCATGCCTTCGAGACCTGGGGCGTCCGGCGCATCTCCCTGCGCGCGGACGCCCGGAACGGCCGCTCCCGGGCCGCGATGGAACGTCTCGGCTTCACCTCCGAGGGGGTCCGCCGGGCCCATTCCCGGGGGCTGGACGGAGCGGTCCGCAGTACGGCCTTCTACTCGGTCCTGGACGAGGAGTGGCCGGCCGTCCGCTCGGTCATCGAGCTGAAGCTGTCGCCCGCGGCGCAGCGCAAGCGACGCCGCAAGACCCTGGTGCCCGCCTAGCCGCGGCCGGCCCTGTCGCGGCCGGCCCGTCCCGGTCGGGCGCGTCCCGGCCATCCTCGATCCCCCGGCACCGGCCCGTGCACCGCACGGCTGCGGTCCGGATCAGTCGAGGAAGGCCGGACCCAGGGCCGACGGCACGAGCGGGGCAGGGGCGCCGGTGCCGTCGGCCGGCAGGGAGTACAGGTCCGCCCCGAAGTCCCCCGGAAGCGAATAGACGACGGTCCGGTCGTCCGCCCACACGACCTGGTCGTCGACGCTGCGCTCCTCGGCGAGCGGGGTCTCGGCCAGTGTGGCCAGCTCCAGGGCGTACAGCCGCCAGGGTGCCTCGGCCGGCCCGCCGGGCATCCGCTTCTTGAACACCACCCGGGTGCCGTCGGGCGACAGCGAGGGGCATTCCGCGTTCTCCCGCAGCGTCGTCACCGTCCGCGCCACCAGGTCCCCGCGGACCAGGTGGGTCCGGCCGCCGGTGGCCAGGGTCGCGTAGAAGGTCCGCTCGTCGGCGGCGAAGGTGACCCCCCAGAAGTTCACGTCGGCGCTGCGGTACGGCTTGCCGTCCCTGACCACCGCGAAGTCCTCCAGTGAGGCGTCGAGGCGGCCGGTGCGCAGGTCGACCACGGAGGTCCGCGTCGAGAAGTCGGTACCGGCGTACGAGTCCCCGCCGACGAAGACCGTCCAGGCGGCGAGGTGTCCGCCGGGCGAGACACGGGCGCGGGTCGGTATGCCGGCCAGCGGGTACGCCGCGACCTCGGCGAGACGGGCGTCCAGGACGACGGCCCGGTAGCCGCCCCGGACCCCGCCCCCGGCCGCCCGGAGGCAGATCCCGGTACCGGCCGCCGCGTGGAAGCGCAGGCAGTTCACCCCGGAGGCGGTGCGGTCGCCCCCGGGCTCGGCGGCCGGGACGGTGGCGAGTTCGTCGCGGTGCGGGCCCCAGGCCATGGTGCGGAACACGATCCGGCGGCCGCCGTCGCCGGGGGCCAGGGACACCTCGCCGCGGGAGACGCGGGGGCCGCCCTCCCGGGCGCGGTCCTTCTCGTCGGCCCGGGAGGAGGCCCGCCACACGGCGCCCACCGCCACGGCGGCGAGCAGGACGAGGACGGCGGCGAGGATCGGCATCCGGCGCTGGAGGGTCATCGGGGCCTCTCGGTACGGGTGCGTGCCCGGTGCCCGCCCGGTGGGTGCCGGGCGACGGGCGGAACGGTCCGGCGGCTGCGCGGACGCACCGTACCCGGGCGGCCCCGAGGGGGCCAGGGCCGGTCGGCCAACGGACGGGGAACTTCGCGGGTCCGGCGGGAGCCGGGCAAGGTCCTGGCCTAGAGCACCCCAAGAGAAGGAAAAATTCGGAACCCTGGCATGCTTTCGTACATCCTTCGAACGGAAGGAACCCACGTCAGACCACCCCGCCCCAACAGGGCAGCACCACCTCCGGAGAGCCACCGCACATGTCGTACGCACCCGACGGGCAGCAGTACCAGCCGTACCGGCCGGAAGGGCGGCAGTCCCGGCCACAGCCGCCCCACGGCGGACAGCAGTACGGGCAGCAGCCGCACCACGGGGCGCCGCAGCCGCCGTACGAACAGCAGCGGTACGAGCAGCAGCAGCCGTACGGCCAGGAGGGGCACGGGCACCAGCCGTACGGCCGGCAGCCCTACGGCCAGGAGCCCTACGCCCAGGCGCAGTACGGCCAGGAGCAGCAGTACGGCCAGGAGCCGCCGGAGGCCCCGCGTCCGCGGAAGTCCCGGCTCCGCCGCTGGGTGATCGCCGGCACGTCCGTCGTCGCGCTCGCGGGCATCGCGGCGCTCGTGATGAACCACTTCGAGATACCCCCGTTCACCGACAAGGGCGCGGCGGTCTCGTTCGGCCGGCCGCCCGCGGGCGGCTCCGGCAAGACCGGCGCGGAGGCCCCGCAGCCGGTGAACTCCAAGATGCTGATGCCCACGGGCCCGGCCGCCGACTTCAAGAACGCGGCGACCCTGGCCGACGGGACGCACATCGCCGTCACCACGCTGGACGGCAAGAAGTCGGGCTTCAAGGGCAAGGTGTGGGTCTGGGCGCCCAAGGAGTACAACGACCCCAAGTTCGCCAAGAGCGGCTTCCCGGTGATGATCGCCCTGCCGGGCGGCGCCGGATACCCGAGCAACTACTGGATGGGCACCGACCTCGGCCTCCAGACCAGCATCAGCAAGTGGTACGCGGAGGGCAAGAGCAAGCCCTTCATCCTGGCGATGCCGGTGCTCAACCCCGGGCCGGACGACAAGGGCGTCTACTGGGACGCCTCCGACATCCCCGGCCAGCCGAAGATGGGCACCTGGCTGACCGAGGACGTGCCGGACCTGATGAAGGCGAACTTCCGCACCGTCAAGTCGCGTGACGGCTGGGCGTTCATGGGTTCCTCGACCGGCGGGTTCGCCGGCCTCAAGGCCGTGCTGAAGCACCCGGACAAGTTCAAGGCCGTGATCGCCTCCGGCCCGGACGTCGTCCCCGACTCCTCGCTGTGGAAGGGCCACGACAAGGAGAAGGCGGAGAACAACCCGGAGCTGCTGGCGAAGCAGCTCATCGACAGCAAGGGGCCGGACGTCTACCTCGCCTTCCAGGTGGGCGACAGCGAGAACAACAAGAAGACCCTGCCCGACGTGCAGAAGTTCATCGCCACGTACGGCAAGGGGCCGGTCCACACCACGCTGAGGGTCATCAAGGGCGGCCAGCACAACGCCAAGACCTACGTCCCGAACATGGGCGAGGGCCCCATCCAGGAGATCAGCAAGGTGATGGAGGGACCGGTGGAGTGACCTCCGCCCCCTCCCCCGCGGGCTCCGCCGCCCTTCGCCTCACCGGTGCGGTGCCGCGACCTCCGGTGCCCGTTCCCGCTCCGGCCCGCCGAACCTCTTCGGCGGGCCGCTGCCGTTCCAGGGCTCCCAGCCCGGATCGCCGGTCACCGCGAAGCGCACCCAGGCCGCGTGCATCTCCCGGGCCAGCTCCCGCGGGGCGTCCGGTCCGGCCAGCCACGCGGACTCCGGCACGTCGAGGGTGTCGAACACGAAGCCCAGCTCCAGCGCGTGGCAGGAGCCGAGCCCGGGGACGCCCGAGCTCCAGCCGAACTCGTACAGGAAACTCGGCGCGGGCCGCCGGACGCCCGCCAGGCGCCGCAGCGGATCGCGCAGCAGCCGGTCGGTGAGCAGCTGGCCCGCGAGCTCGGCCGGGCTCGCGTCCGGCATCCCCGTACGCAACTCCCGTACGGCGGCCCGGCCCTTGCCGGCACGCAGCCGGGCCAGTTCCACGGCGGCCGGGCCCATCCGGTCGAGCAGCCGCATTCCTCCCGTGGGGGCGAGCCAGAGCCGGTACTCGTCCCGGGTCCAGCCCGCCAGCAGGGGCACGTCCCCGGAGACGCCCCGGCCGGCCAGGGCTTCGAGGGGGTCCTCGGGCAGCGTGTCCGGGTCCTCGACCAGGCCGAAGGCCGGTCCGCCCAGCAACGGCCCGGACCGGCGCAGTACGGCGGCCTGCGCGGCGAGCAGCGCCGGCAGGGGGGTGAGGGCGAACTCCCGGGCGGTGGCTCCGGTCTTGAGCAGGGACGCCATCCGCCGGACCATGGTGCGCACCCGGTCGCGCGGCAGCGCCTCGGGGGCGCCGCTCTGCAGGACGGCCCGGGCGAAGAGCCCGGCGGCCCGGGGCGCCGCGAGGAGGGCCCCGATGCTGATGGCTCCCGCGGACTCGCCGAAGACGGTGACGTGACCGGGGTCGCCGCCGAAGGCCGCGATGTTGTCCCGGACCCATTCCAGGGCGGCGATCTGGTCGAGCAGGCCGCGGTTGGCGGGGGCGTCCGGGAAGAGCCCGTAACCCAGCACGCCGAGGCGGAAGTTGAACGAGACCAGCACGACCCCGTCGCGGGCGAAGGCCGAGCCGTCGTAGACCGGGACGGCGGAGGAGCCCCGGGTGTGCGCCCCACCGTGGATCCACACCATGACGGGCAGCCGGGCGGCCGGCGCCGGATCGGGGGTCCACACGTTGACGTTCAGGCAGTCGTCCCCGGGGATCTCCGGGTCGGGCAGCAGCGCGGCGAAGGTGTCGGGGTAGGGCACCTTGGGCGCGGTGGGTCCGAAGGCGCCCGCGTCGCGCAGGCCGTCCCAGGCGGCCGGGGGCGCGGGCGCCGCGAAGCGGAGGGCTCCGACGGGCGGCGCGGCGTACGGGACGCCCAGGAACACGGACGTCCCGGCGGCCCCGGTCCGCCCCTCCACGAGGCCGTACCGGGTCCGGACCCGGGGGCGGGCACCGTCCACAGCGGCCCCGCCGATGGTCCCGTCCCCACGTCCGGTGCCCCCGCCGCCCGCTGCGCCCATCTCGTCCTCCTGGAATCGGTCGCTCCGCACAGGTGCGGTCCGCGCACGTTCGCACAGCCGTACCACGGGTGACAAGGCGTGACCGTGGCCGGGCGCGTCCCGGTTGGTCCGGCATGCGACCCCTCATGCGAACCCTGCGAATCGACCCCACCGCGCGCGGCGCCGCCCGTTCCGGGGCGGTGCCCGTCCTGCTGCTGGCGGCCGCGGCCCTGGCCGGCGGCCCGGCCCACGCCGCGGGCGGGCCGGACTTCCAGTACCTCGGCCAGGACGACCGGGTGCACGGGCTGACCGCGCCGAAGGGCTGCGTCGAGGCGGAGGGCGGCGGCGCCCGCGCCGTCACGAACCACACCCGGGGTACGGCGACCCTCTACCGGGAGCCGGGCTGCGCGGGCCGCGTGGTGGAGGTGCTGCGGCCCGGGGCCGTCACGCAGGTGCGGCCGTACTTCGCGTCCGTCCGCTTCTCCGTCACCGGGTAGGCGCAGGGACCGTGACCCCTTGGCCATCCCTGCGTTGTATGCCATGTCAAACGCCGCAGATTCTGCGGCGCCCCATATTGCTCACGAGGAGATCTTGATGTCGCGTATCGCGAAGGCAGTCGCCATCACCGCTGTCGCCGGTAGCGCCATGGCCGCCGGCGCGGGTCTGGCCGTCGCCGACGCCGGAGCGCACGGTGCGGCGGTCGGCTCCCCCGGTGTCCTCTCGGGCAACCTGCTCCAGGTGCCGGTCCACGTCCCGGTCAACGTCTGCGGCAACACCGTGAACGTGATCGCCCTGCTCAACCCGGCGTTCGGCAACACCTGCGTCAACCAGTCGGGCGGCGGCGAGCACCACACCGAGGGCTACGGCGGCTGATCACCGGTCATCGACCGTCCGATCGGCTGATCGGCTGATCGACACTGATCGCCTGATCGACGAAGGGCCCCCGCCGGTGCGGCGGGGGCCCTTCCCGTGTCGTCTTCCCGTCACGCGTAGCGGTAGAGGCCGCCGTGGCCGAGCATCTCGCGGGGGGTGACGTCCCAGGGGGGCATCGGCTCGTCCAGCGCGATCACCCGGCCGCGCTGCGGGTCGCCGAGGCCGGGGGGCGAGGCGGGCAGGTACCCGGACCCGGGGTGCTTCTGCTGCCAGCGGTCCCAGAGGAGGTCCACGAAGGCGTGGTGCAGCCAGAACGCCGGGTCGTTGGGCGCGGTGCCGCCCGTCATGTGGCCGCCGACCCACTGGTGGACCTTGTTGTGGTTGCGCCAGCGCTCGCTCCTGGGAGCGGCCCAGCCCTCCAGTTTGTTGCGGAACCCGCCGGCGGTGGTGGTCGAGTCCCAGGGCGCGACGTCGTAGGCCGGGTCGTCGAGGGCCCACTGGAGTTCGGCCGGCGTGGGCAGGGCGATCGGGTTGTGCGGCCGGCCCAGGTTCCGGGTGAGGAAGCGGGACTCCGTGATGCCCACGGTGACCGTCCAGTTGCCCCGGTCGTAGGCGAACGGACCGGTCATCACCTGCCGGTCCTCGGCCCGGCCGGTGCCGCCGAGGAAGTCGTCGGCCCAGAGCGGGGAGACGGGGCTGGTGTCGGTGGTCCAGTCCCAGTAGGGGATCGAGACGCCCGGGTCGACGGCCTGCAGCTGCTTCTCGAACTCCAGCAGGTAGCGCCGGTGCCAGGGGAAGAAGGACGGGGACATGTGCCCGACGCGCAGCTTCCGGTCGCGGTCGGGCACGAAGTACTTGTCGTGGGTGCGCACGAAGGCGTCGTAGGTGCCGTTGCGCTTGAGTTCCAGCACGGCCGCCGTGAAGCGCTTCTTCTGCGCGCTGGTCAGGTCCTTCTGGTTCTGCCGGGTGTACACGTCGGGGCTCCTCGCGTCAGCCGTGGTGCGGGGCGGACGCCAGCGCCAGCTGGGCGGAGCCCAGTTCGTCGACGGCGGCGCGGGCCAGTTCCAGGCGCGTCGGATAGGACTGGAAGTGGTTGATCCCGCTGAGGTAGCTGCCGTCGGCGCGGCGCATCACGTGCAGCGGGCGTCCGTCGATGCGGATTCCGGCCCGGTCCACGGCGATGTGCCGGCCGCGGTACGTCTCCTCGGCGAGCGGCGCCGGCGTGAGCGTCTGGCGGGGCCGCCGGGCGCGCAGTACGGGCCCCAGCGCCGCGGCCGTGCCCGCGAGCACGGCCGCGGTGAAGGCGGCGCGGAGCACCGCGCGGCGGGTCGGAGGTACGGCGGCGGATGCTGCGGACATACGGTCTCCCTCGCTCGGTGGCCGGCGCCGACGGGTCTAACGCGGCGCGGCGGGCGAGGTCACCCTGCGGCGCCCCGGAGCCGCTTGTAGTAGAGGGTGGTGGGGTGCAGACGGCCCTCCGGGTCGGTGGCGTAGTCCGGGATCGTGCCGACCTCGGTCCAGCCCGCGGCCCGGTAGACCCGCTCGGCGGCGCTGCCCGTCTCGGTGTCCAGGAACAGCAGCACCACCCCGGCGCGGACGGCTGCCGCCTCGGCCTCGGTGAGCAGCGCGCGGGCGGTGCCGCGGCCGCGGGCCGAGGGATGGACCATCAGCTTGCGCAACTCGGCCCGGTGGCGGCCGTTGGGCTTGGACTCCCGGTACCAGCCGACGGTGCCGTCGAGGCGTCCGTCGTCCGCGCGGGAGATCCAGAGCGCCAGGGAACCCTCCTCGACGGCGGGCAGCAGGGAGTCCCACCAGGCGGCGGCGCCGGCGTGGTCGAGTCCGGCGAGGAAGCCGAGCGAGGAACCGCCGGCGACCACGTCGAGGAGGAGCGCGGCGAGTTCGTCGCGGTGGGTGCGCAGGTCCGCGGCGCGGAGCGGGATGATGGCGGCCGTCATGCGGCGAGCATAGGGATCAGGCGGTGACGCGCCGCAGGCGGGGCAGGTGCAGGCCGCGGAAGACGGCGGTCATCCGCAGGGCGAGGACGAGGCCGGCGGAGAGGACGGTGTTCAGGGTGTCCGGGGTCCCGGCCCGGTGCAGCCCGAGGTAGGCGGCGGCTCCCGCGAGCGCGGCCGTCGCGTACACCTCCTCGCGCAGCAGGAGCGGCGGGAACTCCCCGCAGAGCACGTCCCGGACGACCTCGCCGGTGATGCCCGTCAGGACGGCGAGGATGAGGACGGCCAGCGGCGTGACGTGCGCGTCGATGGCGGCGCGGGCGCCGATGACGGTGACCACGGCCAGCCCGACGGCGTCCACCACCATGAGGGTGCGGTGCGGGAGTTCCCGGCGGCGGAGGTAGAGCATGGTGGCGACGGCGACGGACACGACGAGGGCCAGGAGCAGCCAGTCGCGGGTCCAGTAGAGGGGGTGCCGGCCGAGGACGAGGTCGCGCAGGGTTCCGCCGGAGATGGCGGCGGCGAAGGCGAGGACGAGCCCGCCGAAGGGGTCCATGGCGGCGCGGTGCGCGGCGAGTACGCCGGAGGCGGCGAAGGCGGCTATGCCGAGGAGGTAGAGGGCGTGCAGCATGGCGTCGCCTCCTTCACGGGGCGGGGATCAGGGGTGGGTACCGGCCCGTCGAGGGTGCCGCACCGCGGGCCTGCGGCGCATCGTCCGTTCGGCCGGTCTTCGTCGGCGGATCGCGCGGAGGCGGGCGGGGTCGGGGGCCGGAGAGCGCGGGCGGCCGGGCGGTGGAAAAACCCGGTGCCCGGGGAGCGGCCGGGCGGCAGACTGGCCGCGTGCCCGTACCCGATCCGAAGACCGACCTGCACGTGTACCTGCAGGACGCCCGCGACGTGCTCCTGTGGAAGCTCGACGGGCTGTCGGAGTACGACGTGCGCCGCCCGATGACCGCGTCCGGCACCAATCTGCTGGGGCTGGTGAAGCACCTGACCGGCGCCGAGGCCCTCTACTTCGGTGACTCCTTCGGCCGTCCCTTCGCGGCGCCGGGGCTGTGGATCACGGGCGGCGCCGAGCCGAACGCGGACCTGTGGGCCCGGGCCGACGAGACGCGGGAGCAGATCGTCGGCATGTACCGACGGGTCTGGGCCCATTCGGACGAGACGATCGAGTCGTTGGAGCTCGATGCGGTGGGGCGGGTGGCGTGGGGGGCGCGGGACGAGCTGACGCTCCACCGGGCCATGGTCCACATGATCGCCGAGACCGGCCGGCACGCGGGGCACGCGGACATCGTGCGGGAACTCGTCGACGGAACCACCGGTCTGCGCACGGGCGCCGCGAGCGTCGCGCCCGGCGACGCGGCGTGGTGGGCCGACCACCACGACCGCCTGGAACGCACCGCCCGGGAAGCAGGCCGGCGCGGCCCGGCGGGCAGCGTCTGACGCACGTCCGAGGCCGGGCCGAGGGAGTACGTGCTCGGCGGGTTCCGCGCCGTGGACGCATCCGCCCGTCCCGCCCCGGCCGAGCGTCATCGGCGCGCCCGCCGCAGAGCGGGCATGACAGGGCCCGGCCGGGGGGCTACGTTCCCGGCCGGGCCCTGCGTTCGGGGGCGAGCGGAGCTGCGGTCAGAGCTCCTCGTCGCGCTGGTCCTGCTCGCGCTGCGGGTCGTCCTCACGACGCCGCGCGGGGTCGTCGCGGCCCGGGTCGCGGGACGTGCGGCCGAACTCGGGGTGCACCGGGTCCGGTCCGCATCCCCGGTCGCGCACCGGCTCTGCGGGGTGCCCGCCGGGTCCCTGTCGTCCGTCCTGCCTACCGCCCATGACGGCGACTCCTTCGGTTCCTGCGTGTTCCGGCGTACCGGTGGTCCCTGCCCTTCCCACGCTGCCACGGTTCATCACGGACTGCACCTTTTGCCTCACGCGGCGTGAACGGCCGTCGCGGTCGGTGTGCCGGGCGCCGGAATGCGAACCGGGCCCGGGGATCCGAGGATGGACGCCATCACACCCACCCCTGTCGTCAGGAGCTTCCCCATGCTGGAGCGCATCCCGCTCACGGACCGCACCGAGGTCACCTTCGTCCTTCCGGCGGACACTCCGCCCGGCCCGGTGAGCGTGGTCGGCGACTTCAACGACTGGCGGCCCGGCGCCCACACCCTGCGGGCCCGCGAGGACGGCCAGCGGGCCGTCACGGTCGAACTGCCGAAGGAGAGCACGGTCTCGTTCCGGTATCTGGCCGCCGGGGACTACTGGTTCAACGACGGGAGCGCCGGCGACCAGGACGGCGCGAACAGCCGCCTGCACACCTGACCGGTCGGCCCGCGCGCCCCGGGTCACATGAACAGGGCGCCCACGATCACGAAGTACGCGACCGCCAGCAGCGTCAGCACCAGCAGGGTCCCCCACGGATGGGCGTGCCACCAGGACAGCCGCACGCGGGGGAACTGCCCCCTCAGCTCCCTGGGCGTCGGGGCGTGCGCGTCCAGCACCGGCACCTCCCGCAGCCGGCGGGTCAGCCGCTCCACGTCGGCCGCGCGCCACAGCCGCAGGTCGAGCACGTACGGCCGGGTGCTCTCCGAGGTGATGACCACGCGTCCCGGCGTCGGGTGGAAGGGCCCGGCGCCGAACGTGATCGGGCGCAGCGCGGTCACGAACTCCAGGGGCGCACTGTAGAGGTTGACGCCGAAGGCGTTGTCGATCCGCAGTTCGTCGCCGATCACCGCGATCTCGGCCATCGACGTGCGCAGGGCCATCATCACGAGGGTCGCCGCGACGGGCAGGACGAGCAGCACGGCGAAGGGGAGGAGCCAGCCGAGGCCGAACTCCCCCACCATCAGCGCCGCGAGGGAACATCCCGCGGGGACGCCGACCATCCCGTACAGCGCCAGCCTCCGCCGGTAGACCGAGTTGTCCGGCTTCACGACCACGCGCGCACCCACCGCACTCACGGCGTCCCCCCGATTCCCCACGACCGTCCGCAACACCATCATGGGGCCCGCACACCCGCCGCGACAGGGCCCGGCCCGGACAACCGGGGCGCCAGGTAGCGGAGTTGCGTACGGAAGCTGCGTACGGAGCTCACGCCTGGCGGCCGACCACGAACCGGGTGCAGGCGGCCGCCGTGCTGATCACCGTCCCGGACAGCGCCGCGGGGCGGTCGCCCGACACGATCGCGGTGAGGTCGACCGTCAGGTAGCCGGGCGGGCGGTTGATCCAGCGGTCCGCCCGCAGGTTCATCCGGCCGTCCTCGAACGAGCCGACCATGGTGAACGAGCCGTTCGGCACCGTCGGGTTGTCGGGGTGCGCGGAGAACGCGAAGACCGCCTCCAACGTCTTGCCTCCCGGCGAGGAGATGCTCAGGTCGAGCCGGGTCAGGCCCTGACCGCACAGGTACGTGCCCTCCCACGAGCCGACGACCGGCAGGGCGGTCCGTGCCGACGGGCTCCGCGGCGCGGACGTGGGCGGCTCCGCGGTCCGCGAGGCCGAGGGGCGTGCCGTGCCGCTCCCCGTGCCGGGGCCACGGCTGCCGCTGTCGGCGGTGCTCCCCGACGCGCCCCGGGCGGCGCCCGGCGACGCGTACGCGGACGAGGGCGAGGGAGCCGGGGAGAGCGGGGACGAGGCACCGGTGCTGGAGGCGCCGGTCATCCGGGGCACCACCCAGACCAGCAGCCCGACGGCGACCACCGCCGCCGCGGCGGCGGTCAGGGTGCGCCGGCGGGAGGACCGTCCCGCCGGGACCACGGGACCGTACCCCCGCGGTGCGTCCGTGACGACCGGCGGGAGCGGCGGTACGGGTGGCGGCGCGCCCTCGGGGCCGCGCCCGGAAGGGGGCGCCGCCCGGGTCGGCCCCTCGGGATCGACGGCGGTCGGCGGCACCGGCGGAACGGGGACTCCGGGCGGGGCGGCCTCCGACCGCGCCACCGGCGTACGGGGGCCGGCAGGTGTCCGCGGATCGGCCGGCGTGCGCGGGTCGGGCGGCGTACGGGGGTCGGACGGCGTGACCGGACCGGCCGGGGTCCCGGATCCCTCGGACGGCCCGGGTTCCGTCGACGCGAACAGCAGTCGGGTCAGGTGCGGGGGCAGCCACTGGGAACCGGCGGCGGTGTCCGGTTCGCCGGAGAGCTGGTCGAGCAGCGCCGATACCGAGGGCCGCCGGGCGGGGTCCTTCGCCAGGCAGCGGGACACCAGATCGCGCAGCCGGACGGGCAGGGCGTCGAGGTCCGGCACGTCGTGGACGACCCGGTACATCAGCTCGGGAGTGGTGCCGGCGCCGAAGGGCCCGGTACCGGAGGCGGCGAAGGCCAGCACCGCGCCCAGCGAGAAGACGTCGGTGGCCGCGGTGACGCCCGCGCCGGTGAGCTGCTCCGGGGCCATGAAGCCGGGGGTGCCGATCACGGTGCCGACGCGGGTGAGTTCCGTGGCGGCGTCGGCGACGGCGGAGATGCCGAAGTCGATGACGCGCGGGCCGTCGGACGCGAGCAGCACGTTGGACGGCTTCAGGTCCCGGTGGACCACGCCGTGGACGTGGATGGCCTCCAGCGCCTCGGCGACCCCCGCCGCCAGCGCGCGTACGGATTCCTCGGGCCAGGGTCCATGGTCCCGGACCGCTTCGCTCAGGGAGGGTCCGGCGACGTAGGCGGTGGCCAGCCAGGGCGGGTAGCCGGTCGGGTCGGCGTCGACGACCCCGGCGGTGTACACGCCGTTCACCAGCCGCGCGGACCGCACCTCACGGGCGAACCGGTTCCGGAACTCGGGGTCCTCGGCCAGTTCCGGGCGGATCACCTTGACGGCGACCGACCGGCCGCCCCGCGAGCGCCCGAGGTAGACGGAACCCATACCGCCGCTGCCCAGCCGAGCCGCGATCCGGTACGGGCCCACCCGGGTGGGATCCCCCGCGCGCAACGACTCCATGTCCCGTTCCACCCCACACCCTCCGGCCGGCGCGGCGATCGCGCCCCCCGCTGACGCGTCATGATGTCAGCGTTGCGCGCCGCACAACAGCTTTTCCGGACAAGCCGCCGCATAGGGCCCGGCTCGCATGCCCGGTCGGTACGGCGGGCCCTACAGCACGACGGGCAGGGCCTGGAGACCGCGCATCAGGCGGGTCTGCCGCCAGGCGAGGTCCTCGTCCGGGACGGCGGGCCGCATCCGGGGGAAGCGGGTGACGAGCGCCCGGAGGGCGATCTCGGCCTCGGCCCGTGCGAGGGGCGCTCCCAGGCAGCGGTGGATCCCGTGCCCGAACGCGAGGTGTCCGGCGGCCTCGCGGTCCAGGTCGAGGCGGTGCGGCTCGGCGAAGCGGGCCGGATCGCGGTTGGCGGCTCCGGGGGCGATGAGGACCGGAGCACCCTCGGGGATCTCGACCCCGCCGAGCCGGAGCGCCTCGGTGGTGTAGCGGAAGGTCGCGATCCCCACCGGGGACTCGAAGCGCAGCAGTTCGTCGAGGGCGGAGGCGATCAGGTCGGGGTCCCGGTGCAACCGGTCGAGGGATTCGGGGTGCTGGACGAGCGCCAGGGCGGCGTTGGCGATGAGGTTGGTCGTCGTCTCGTGGCCCGCCACGAGCAGGAGCACGGCGAGGGACACGACCTCGTCCGGCTCCAGCCGCCCTTCGTCGCCCTGCTGGACCAGCAGGTGCAGGAGGCCGTCGCCGGATTCGCGGCGCACGGATCCGACGAGGCCGGTCATGTAGTCGCCGAGGGCGTGCGACGCGGCGTCGATGCGGTCCGGACGGCCTGCGGCGAACAGCTCGTTCGACCACCGGGAGACCCTGGCGCGGTCGTCCTCGGGCACGCCGAGCAGCTCGCAGATGACGGTGACGGGAAGGGGCGCGGCCAGACCCTCCACCAGGTCGACCTGGGTGCCCGGCTCCCAGCCGTCGAGCAGTTCGCCGACGACCTGCCCGATGTACGGGCGCAGCCGCTCCACGGGGCCCGCGGTGAAGAGTCTCGCCGCGACGCCCCGCTGTCGCGTGTGCCCGGGCGGGTCGCTCGCGAGCATGGTGCGGGCCACGGCGGGATGCAGGTTCCGCCGGGAGGGCCGGCCGGCGAAGAAGCGGGCGGTGTCCTTGGACAGACGGGGGTCGGCGAAGGCCTGCCGGGCCTCGGCGTGGCCGGTGACGAGGTACGCGAAGTGCCCCTGGGAGCCGCTGGGGACCTTCTGGACCGGGCCCGCACCGCGCAGGCGGTCGTAGGTGGCGTGGGGATCGCGCAGGAAGCCGGGGTCCTGCAGGGGGTCGCTCATGATCCCGACCCGGCGGCCGCGGTGAGGACTGCTGCTTTCACGTCCGCGTTCCCTTCCGGGGTGTCGCTCTCGCCCCGGGCGGCGACCGCTTCGGCCGCGGCCTCCTGCCCCTGCGGAGAACGGTACCCGCGCAGGGCCGGCACGGCGTCCTTGGCTTCGACGACACCCCCCAGGGCCTCGACGGCTCGTTCGGCGAACAGCGCGTCCCGGCTCTCGGCGCCGTTCGCGGGCCGGCTCGGCGGCAGTTGGCGTCCGCGGTACATGAGCTGGCTCGATGGCGCCGGCCATCACCTCGGCCTCGCGCTCGTCCTCGCTGGTGGAGCGGCGAGGTGGCCTCTTCGTAGAAGAGGAGCCCTGCGCACCCCCCGTGACGAGGCCCGGCACGTGACTCGCATGATCACACGCCGAGGTCCCGCCCCGCGGTCAGGGTGCCGCCGGGGCGGCGGGAGGCGTGTCTCCGGCGGCGCGGATCCGCGTTCGGCGGCAGCGGGACGGCACGGTCCCGGAACGGACCCGACCCGCCGCTGCCGCCGCGGCCGGGTCCTACCCCTAGGGTGACCCCATGCCTGCCACGTTGAGTTCCACCAAGGCCGCCGCCGCGCTCAGGACATCGGCCCGCGTATCCGTCGAGTTGCTGCTGGTCCTCGCCATGGCCGCCGTGGCCCTGTGGGTGGTGGGCAGGATGTGGTCGGTCGTCTGGCCGCTGATAGTGGCCCTGTTCCTCACCACGCTGTCCTGGCCTGTGGCCAACTTCCTGCGGCGGCGCGGCTTGCGGCCCGCTCTGGCCTCGGCGGTGGTGACCGTCCTGTTCCTGCTCGTCGCCGCGGGCATCGTGGCGCTGATCGCGGTGCCGGTCGCCTCGCAGTCCGGCGAGTTGGCCGACGGCGTGGTCGAAGGCATCCAGCGACTGCGCGAATGGGCCTCGGGGCCGCCGCTGAACATCGGCGACGACCAGATCACCGGCGCCTTCGACGCCGGGGTCGCCCGGATCCAGGACAGCGTCGGCAGCATGGTCTCCACGTTCCTCACCGGAGTGGGCACCGTGGTCGACGGCGTGGTCACCGCGGTCCTGTCGGTGTTCCTGATGTTCTTCTTCCTCAAGGACGGGCCGCGGTTCCTGCCGTGGCTCACCCGCCAGCTCCCCGGCCGGCTCGCCACCGACGTCCCGGTCGTGGCCGCGCGCGCGTGGGACACCCTGGGCGCGTTCGTGCGTTCCCAGGCGTTCGTCGGCCTGCTCGACGCCGTGTTCATCGGCCTCGGACTGTGGATCGTGGGGGTGCCGCTGGTGCTTCCGCTCGCGGTGCTGACCTTCGTGTCGGCGTTCGTACCGATCGTGGGTGCCCTGTTCGCCGGTTTCGTCGCGGTGCTCATCGCGCTGGTGTCGAACGGTCTGACGGACGCGCTCATCGTGCTGGCGATCATCGTCGTGGTGCAGCAGCTGGAGGGCAACGTCTTCCAGCCCATGATCCAGAGCCGCGGGCTCGGCCTGCACGCGGCGATCATCCTGCTGGCGGTGACCCTGGGCGGCAGCCTGGCGGGCGTGGTGGGCGCCCTGCTCGCGGTCCCGGTGGCCGCGCTGATCTCGGTCATCTGGAACTACCTCCGCGAGCAGCTCGCCGACACACCGGAAGAGCCCGCACCGGAAGCGGGCGCCACAGTACGGAGCTGATCGCTTTCGAAGGTCAGGTGGTCGGGGGTGAGCGAGCGCAGGAAGTCCCGGGCGTCGAAGAGTTCGCCCGCGGCTGCCACTCCGGTACGGGCGGCCCGGCCGTCCATGATCCGTACGGCGGCTTCCACGACGAGGGGCGCGGTGACCGCGTAGATGTCGCGGCCGGACGCCGTCGCCCGGCGGCGGGCGCCGGCCCGGGTCGCGACCACGTCGACGACGAACGTCTGCGCCGAGCGCCCGGCGGCGTCGACCGCCGTGGGCGGGGGCGTGCCGGGATCGCCCAGGTCGCGCAGGGGCTCCTCGGTGATGCGGACGTGGATCTCCGGTACCCGCAGGTGGCGGGAGATGGTGACCTGGTCGGCCGTGAAGAGCGCGGTGACCTTCCGGGTGCCCAGCGGGGGCGGGAAGTCCCACGTGGAGGTCTGCGGGGGACCCTCGGGCGGGGCGAGCCGGTTTCCGGTGAAGACCAGGTGCCGGCCGGCGTTCCGGCGCACGGTCTTGCGGGTCCCCTCGGTCGGGTGCCAGCTGTCGAGGGCGATCGCGACCGTGATCTCGTCGGCGTCCGGCCAGTCGCCCATCGCCGCGCCGGCCAGCAGGTCGCCCAGCCCGCCGTAGAAGGCCATCGACGGGGCGACCACCACTCCGGCGGCTCGGGCCCGGTCGTCGTACCGCAGGAATGTCTCGACGGTGACGGCCTGTTCCGCGGCCACGTCCAGGTACGGGATGCCGGCGCGCAGGGCCGCCTCCACGACGGGGGGCACGGTGTCCGCGAAGGGGCCGGCGCAGTTGACGACCGCCGCCGCCCCGGACAGTGCGCGGTCCAGGGCCGCCGGGTCGGAGAGGGACGCGACGCGGACGCTCGCGCCGGGGTGCTTGCGGGCGGCGGCGTACAGCCGGTCCGCGTCCCGGCCGATGAGGAGCGGGGCGAGGCCGCGCCGGCGCAGTTCGGCGGTGACGAAGGCGGCGGTGTGGCCGTAGGCGCCGATGACCGCGACGGTCGGGTGGTGTGTGCTCATGTGCCCCATGGTCACGGCCCCGCGGGGCCGGCACGAGTGGCCGGAACGACGGGATGCGTACACTTTCGGACATGACGGCCGTGGTGTTGGCGCTGTACGACGGGGCAATGCTGTTCGAGGCCGCCGCGGCCTGCGAGGTGTTCGGCGTCGACCGCGGTCTGACCGACGCGTGGTACGACTTCCGGGTGTGCGGCCCGCGCGGGGCCCGGCTCGGCGGCTGGCTGCGGATCGACACCCCGCACGGTTTCGACGCGCTCGCGGAGGCGGACACCGTCGTGGTCCCGGCCTGCGCCGATGTCGACGCCGACCTGCCGGGCGACCTGGTGGAGGCCGTACGGGCGGCCCACGACCGGGGGGCCCGGGTCGTCTCGCTGTGCACGGGGGCGTTCGTGCTGGCCGCCGCGGGCGTGCTGGACGGGCGCCGCGCCACCACGCACTGGGAGCACACCGCCGCGCTCGCGGCCCGCTACCCCCGCGTCGAGGTCGACCCGGACGTCCTCTACATCGACGACCGCAACGTCCTGACCTCGGCGGGCAAGGCCGCCGGGATGGACCTGTGCCTGCACCTCGTGACCGCCGACCACGGCGCGGCCGTCGCCAACGCCCTGGCCCGCCGGCTGGTGGTGCCGGCCCGCCGCGCGGGCGGGCAGGCGCAGTTCATCGCCGCACCGCCGGCCGCCGACGCCGGCCACGCGCTGTCGGAGCTGCTGGAGTGGACGGCCGGGCGGCTGCACGAACCGCTGACCGTGGCCGACCTGGCCCGCCGGATGAACATGAGCACCCGGAACCTGACCCGTCGCTTCGCCGCCGCCACGGGGACCACCCCGCTGCGCTGGCTGCACACCCAGCGCATCCACCGGGCCCAGGAGCTCCTCGAAACGACCGACGACAGCATCGAGCTCGTCGCCTCCCGCACCGGCATGGGCACCGCCGCGACCCTGCGCCGGCACTTCCACCGCGCGCTCGGCGTGCCCCCGGACGTGTACCGGCGTACGTTCCGCACCCACCGCCCGCAGGCCGATGCCCCGCGCCCGCAGGCCGCCGCCCCGGCCACGGACACCACCGTCACCGCGGGCTGACGGGCCGCCCAGGGCCCCCGGGCGGCCTCCGCCGGGGGCCCTGGGGCCGTGGGCCGTGCGCCCGTTACGGCGCGGGGAGTTCCGCGAAGTCGGCGACCAGGCCACGGTGGTGGCCGGCCGTACCGAGGGCGAGCGAGTCGGCCTTGGCCCGCTTCAGGTAGAGGTGGGCCGGGTGTTCCCAGGTCATGCCGATCCCGCCGTGCAGCTGGACGCACTCCTCCGCGGCCCGGACGGCGACGCCCGAGCAGTAGGCCTGGGCGACGGCCACCGTCAGGGGCGCGTCCGGCGACCCGGTGGCCAGGGCGTCGGCGGCGGCCCGGGCGGCGGCCCGGGCGGACGCCACGTCGAGCCAGAGCCGGGCGAGGCGGTGCTTGAGGGCCTGGAAGGAACCGACGGGCCGGTTGAACTGGTGGCGGCCCCGTACGTAGCCCACGGTCTGGGTCAGGCACCACTCGGCGATCCCGAGCTGCTCGGAGGCCAGCAGACCGGCCCCGGACAGCAGGGCGCCGGCCACCGCCGCCCGGGCCGTCACCGGGTCCGCGAGCCGGGTTCCGGCGGCGGCATCGAGGCTGACCCGGGCCAGCGGCCGGGTGAGGTCCAGCGGCACCAGCGGCGTCAGTTCGGCGGAGGCCGCCGGCACGGCGTAGAGCCCGGTGTCGGCGAGGACCAGCAGGACGTCGGCGGCGGCCGCGTCCGCCACGGAGGTGACGACGCCGGTCAGCACTCCCCCGCCGCCGTCGCGGACCAGCGCCGGCAGGGGCGCGCCCGGGGCGAGGGTCAGCGGTACGGCCGGCACGCACACCTGCCGGCCGGAGGCCATTTCCCGCAGCAGCGGCGCGACGTCCGCGGTGTCGCAGCCGAGCAGGATCTCCGTCGCGAGCACGGAGCTGGTCAGGTAGGGCAGGGGGGCGACGGCCCGGCCCAGCTCCTCCAGGACGACGGCGGCCTCGCGGTGGCCCGCGCCCTGGCCGCCGAGCTTCTCCGGGACCAGCAGCCCGGCGGTCCCGATCCCGGCGGCGAGGGTGTCCCACAGGGCCGGGTCGTGCGGTCGGCCGCTCTCGGCCCGGGCGAGGACGCTCGCGCCGTCGCAGCGGTCGGCCATCAAGGACCGTACGGCCGAACGGAGTTCCTCCTCGGTCTCGGAGTACAGCAGGTCGAGGGGGGCGCTCGGGAGGGGGGAGTCGGTCATCGGGCCAGGTCCTTCCAGGCGAGGTCCTTGTCGTCGCGCGGTTCGGCGGGCAGGCCGAGGACGCGTTCGGCGACGATGTTGAGAAGGATTTCGCTGGTGCCGCCCTCGATGCTGTTGCCCTTGGCGCGCAGGTAGCGGTATCCGGCGTCGCGGCCGGTGAAGTCGACGAGTTCGGGCCGGCTCATGGTCCAGTCCTCGTACAGGAGGCCCTCCTCGCCGAGGAGTTCGACTTCCAGGCCGCTGATCTCCTGGTTGAGCCGGGCGAAGGTGAGCTTCATGCCCGAGCCCTCGGGCCCTGGCTGTCCGGCGACGAGCTGCTGGCGCAGCCGCTCGCCGGTGAGCCGGGCCACCTCGGCCTCCACCCACAGCTCCAGCAGACGCTGGTGGAGCGCGTGGGTGCGCAGACCGGGGCGCTCGCGCCAGGCGGCGGCGACCGGGGCGATCATGCCGCCCTCGCGCGGGATGCGCATGCCGCCGATGGAGACGCGTTCGTTCATCAGGGTGGTGCGGGCGACCGCCCAGCCCTCGCCGACGGGTCCGAGGCGGTGGGCGTCGGGGATGCGGACGCCGGTCAGGAACACCTCGTTGAACTCGGCCTCGCCGGTGATCTGACGCAGCGGCCGGACCTCGACGCCGGGGGCGTGCATGTCGCAGAGGAAGTAGGTGATGCCGCGGTGCTTGGGGAGCGCCGGGTCGGTGCGGGCGATCAGGATGGCCCAGCGGGCGGTGTGGGCGCTGGACGTCCACACCTTCTGCCCGTCCACCACCCATTCCCCGGCGGCCTCGTCGAGGACGGCGCGGGTGCCGAGCGCGGCGAGGTCGGACCCGGCTCCGGGCTCGCTGAAGAGCTGGCACCAGACCTCCTCCCCCACCCACAGCGGGCGCAGGAAGCGGTGCTTCTGCTCCTCGGTGCCGTACGCGAGCAGGGTGGGGGCGGCCATGCCGAGGCCGATGCCGATGCGGCGCGGCTCGTTGTCGGGGGCGCCCGCGGCGTCCAGTTCGGCGTCGACGACGGCCTGGAGGGAGCGGGGGGCGCCGAGTCCGCCGAGGCCCTCCGGGTAGTGGACCCAGGCGAGTCCGGCGTCGAAGCGGGCCTTCAGGAAGTCCGTACGGGGCGTGCCGGCGGGCGGGTGCGCGGCGAGCAGGTCCGCCACCCGGGTGCGCAGTTCCCCGGCGGTGGCGGTCATCGGGCGGCTCCGTCCAGGGCCGGTACGACGACCAGCCGGCCGGTGGTGGTGCCGTCGGCGACGCGTTGCACGGCGTCGGCGGCCCCGGCGAGCGGGACCCGCTCGCTGACCAGCGGTTTGACGGCGCCCTCGGCGGCGAGCCGGGTCAGCTCGGCGTGGCAGGCGGCGATGGCGGCCGGCTCCTTGATCGCGTACAGCCCCCAGTGCAGGCCGAGGACGGCGTAGTTCTTCACCAGGGCGTGGTTGAGCGCGGGGGCGGGGACGGTTCCGCCGGCGAAGCCGACGACGACGATGCGGCCCTCGAAGGCCACGCACTTGGCGGAGGCGGTGTGGGCCTCGCCGCCGACCGGGTCGTAGACCACGTCGGCGCCGTGGCCGCCGGTGAACTCCTTCACCCGGGCGGCGATCCCGGCGGCGTCCTCCGTCTCGCGGTCGATGACGAGGTCGCAGCCGAGTTCCTCGGCGGTGCGCACCTTGGTCTTGCCGCCGACGACACCGATGACGGTGGCTCCGGCGGCCTTGCCGAGCTGGACGGCGGCGCTGCCGACCCCGCCCGCGGCGGCGTGGACGAGGAGCGTCTCGCCGCGCTGGATCCGGGCCCGGCGGTGCAGGCCGAACCAGCCGGTCTGGTAGCCGATGTGCAGGGCGGCCGCCTCGGCGTCGTCGAGCGAGTCGGGGGCGGGGAGCAGGGCACGCGCGGGGGCGGTGACGTACTCGGCGAAACCGCCGTGCGGCAGGGCGGGGTTGGCGATGACGCGGCGGCCGTCCTCGGTCTCGGCGCAGACCTCGACTCCGGGGGTGAAGGGAAGGGGCGGCTTGATCTGGTACTGCCCGCGGGCCAGCAGGGCGTCGGGGAAGTTGACGTTGGCCGCGAGCACCCTGAGCTTCACCTCGCCCTCGCCGGGCACCGGCTCCGGAACCTCTTCGAGGCGCATGGCCTCACGGGGCTCTCCGGGGGTATGTACTCGCCATGCCTTCATCCGGGGCCTCCAGCCGCCGTCGGTGAACCACGCTCCGCGGGCATACTAAGCGGTCGCTTGCCCTCCTGGGAACCCATGGGGGAAGGGAGCGGTCCGGATGGGTGCCGAAGCCGGCCGGCCCGGCCCGGTCCGGTCCGGCCCGGCCCGCAATATTCCGTGTACTCCGCACCGACGGGTGGGGCAGCATGGATGCCGCATCTCAACAGGCCCGTGCGCACGGGCACATGACATCCGCACCAGGGGGGAACCGCACCATGAACAGGGTCCGTACGAGAAGCAGCGCGTCCACCGCCGCCCGCACGAGGAGCACCGCGTCCGTCGCCGTCGCCGCGGCCGTCCTCGCCGGTCTCCTCGGCGCCGCCGGACCGGCGGTCGCGGCCGGGCAGGCCTGCACCCCGGCCATCGTGACGCTGCCGTCCCTGACGGACGGCGCCGGCGGCGCGGTGACCGGCTTCGGGGCGAACGGCCTCGCGGTCGGCTCCAGCGGCGGTCGGCCCGTCTACTGGACCGCCGACCGCGCGATCCACGAGGTCCCGCTGCCGGAGGGCTTCCGCAGCGGCCAGGTCCGGGCGGTGAACGCGCGCGGCCTGATGGTGGGCACGGCGCAGAGCGATGCCCAGGGGCAGCCCCAGGCCACCTTCACCTACCGCATCGGCGACCCGTCGGTCCGGCTGCTCACCGCGCCCTCCGCCTCCTCCTCCGGGGCGGACGTCAACGACGCGGGCCACGTGGTCGCCCTGGACGGCGGCGTGGCGAAGGAGTGGGTCGACGGCGCCCTCGTGCGCGAGCTGCCGGTGCCCGCCGACGCGCACCCGAGCACCGTGATCACCTCGGTGGACGGCATCAACAAGCGCGGCGACATCGTCGGCACCGCCCACACGAACTACGTGGACCTGGAGAACGACACCAGCGTCAGCTGGACCTTCCCCGTGGTGTGGCCCGCCGGGAACTACCCCGCCCGCAGTCTCCCGGTCTGGAACGAGGCGGAGCGCGACATCGGCAGCCGCGCGACCGACATCGACGGCAAGGGCCGCGTGGTGGGGTACGAGCAGGAGAGCCACCGGGACGTGCAGCGCCGGACCCCGGCGCTGTGGAAGCAGCCGTACACCGCCCTGCCGGCCACGCCCGGCCCGGTCGCCGGGTACGGACACCTCACCCTGGACGCCGTCAGCCCGACCACGAACGTGACGGTCGGCACGGCCGTGACCTACGTCGACGGCTACGCGGCCCACACCCAGGCCGCCTACTGGCCCGGCCAGGGGCCGGTGCTGGCCCTCCCGAACCCGGCGGGCGCCTCCGGCGACACGCGCGGCGCGGCCCTCGCGGTCTCCGACGACGACCGGGTCGGCGGCTCCTACCAGAACTGGTCCACCGGCGGGTTCGGCGCCGTGATCTGGACCTGCGCGAGCAAGCAGGCGTACCTCCCGCAGGGCTGATCCCGTCACGGGCATGGTGATCTGCGCTTCCGCGCGCTATCGATGCCCCCATGACGGACGACGCCACGAGCAGCGACGACACGAGGAACGACGAGACGAGGGACGACCGGACGAGGGACGACATCGCGCGCGGGCTGCCCGCGCCGCCGCCGCTCGGCGCGGCCGCCCTGCCCCCCGGCACGTACGGGGGGCAGGTGGTCCTGGTCACCGGCGGCGGCACCGGGCTGGGCAAGGCCATCGCCGCCGAGTTCGCCCGGCTCGGCGCCGACCTGGTGATCGCCGGCCGGCGTCCGGCCCAGCTGGAGGCGGCGCGCGCGGAACTGTTGGCCGTCCCCGGCGCGGGCCGGGTGACGGCCGCCGTGTGCGACATCCGGGACCCCGAGCGGATCGAGGAGGTCCTCGACGCGGCGGTGGCGGCGCACGGCCTGCCGGACGTGCTCGTCAACAACGCGGCGGCCAACTTCCCCTCCCCCGCGGAGGACCTGTCCCCCAACGCCTGGCGGGCGGTCGTGGACATCACCCTGACCGGCACCTGGTTCGCGACCCGCGCGTTCGCCCGCCGCCACCTCGCCGCCGGGACCCCGGGGTCGATCGTGAACATCGGCGCCTCGTACGCCTGGACGGGCGGCCCGGGTTTCGCGCACAGCGCGGCCGCCAAGGCCGGGGTGAAGAACCTGGTGGAGACCCTCGCCGTGGAGTGGGGCCCGTACGGCATCCAGGTCAACGGGCTCGTCCCCGGGCTCTTCCCCCACGCCGACATGACCGCGGACGTCCGGGACGGCCTGGAGCGGGCGGCGCCCGAGGCGAAGGACGCCCGACAGCCGGCGCTGCGGGTCGGCGTCCCGCGCGAGCTGGGCTGGGCGGCGACGTTCCTGGCCTCTCCGTACGCCCGTTTCGTCACCGGCCACACCCTGGTGGTCGACGGCGCGAACTGGCAGCGCCGGTCCCTGGTCCAGCCCGAGGTGGTCCCCGTACGGGAGCAGCTGGGGCGGGGGCCGTTCCGCCCGTGACGGGCGCGGTGCGCGGCTCCGCGGCTCGGCCGCGCGCCGGTCCGTCGCCCGGGTGTGGCAGATTGCCTCCCGGAGGTGGTGTGGTGACGGCGGCGCACGGGACGAGCAGCGGTACGGACGGGGCGGGTGGGGCCGGAGCCACGACGAAGGGGCGGCCGTCCCTGACGGAACGGCGCCGGGAGGCCACGCGGTACGAGATCGCGGAGGCCGCGGCCGGGCTCTTCGGCGAGCGGGGGTACGAGGCCACGACGGTCGACGACATCGCACGGGCGGCGGGGATCTCCCTGCGGACGTTCTACCGGTACTGCCCGACCAAGGAGGACGCCCTGACCCCCGTCCTGACGGCCGGGGTCGCGGAGCTGGTGGAGCAGCTGGCCCTGCGCCCCGCCGGGGAGCCCGTGACGCAGGCCGTGCAGGCGGCCTTCGCCGCCTCGACGGCCGGCGCGCGGTACGCGCAGGCCCGGACGGTGCGGCTGATCCAGGTGATGGCCGGGGTTCCGGCGATCCGGATGCGCTGGCTCGCCGCCGCCCGGGCGATGCAGGACCGCATCGCCCCGGTCCTCGCGGCGCGCACCGGCCGCCCCGCGTCCGATCTGGAGACCCGGCTGCTCGCGGCGGTGCTGATCGACGCGGTGACGGTGGCGCTGGAGCACTGGGCCGCGGGCAACGGCAGCGAACCCCTGACGGACGTGTCCGCGCGCGCCCTGGCCCTGCTCCGGCTGGAGCCCTGAGACGGGCCCCCGGGGGCCAACCCCGTCAGCCCCCGGTGAAGTGCGGGGGACGGCGCTGCGCCTTCGCGCCGTAGCCCTCGCGGCAGTCGTCGGAGGTGAGGGTGAGGGCCGCGGTCATGGCGACGCGGTCGAGGGCGGCCGGGAGGGCGGCGTCGGCGTAGGCGTCGACCGCGCGCTTGATCCCCTGGACGGCGAGGGGGGCGTTCGCGGCGATCTCCGCCGCCAGCGCGCGGGCGGTCGGCTCCAGTTCCGTGGCGGGGAGCACCAGTTGGACCAGGTTGAGGCGCTGCGCGGTCGCGGCGTCGATGCGCCGGCCCGTCAGCGCCAGGTACTTGGCCCAGCCCGCGCCGGCCTCGCGGGCGATGCGCAGATCGCCGCCGGCGTCCACCGCGACCCCCAACTGCGCCTCGGGCAGCGCGAACACGGCGTCCTCGGCGGCGACCCGGATGTCGGCCATCAGGGCCAGCTCGAAGCCGAAGCCGAGGCAGTACCCCTGGACGGCCGCCACCACCGGTTGCGGGAGGCGGGCGAGGACCGCGAAGCGTTCGTGGACCCAGCGGATGCCCTCGTAGTAGTTGCGGGTCCGCTCGGCGGCCGTCGCCCCGGAGACGGCGCCGCCGGGGGCGGTCACGTCGATGCCGGCGCAGAAGGCACGGCCCTCGGCCCGGAGCAGGACCGCCCTGACCCCCGGGTCGAAGCGGATGCGGTCCGCCAGCAGCCCCAGTTGCCGGGTGGACTCCCAGCTCCATCCGTTGAGCCGGTCGGGGCGGCACAGGGTGAGGACGGCGAGGCCGTCCGCCACCTCCAGCCGGATCCGCTCCTCGCCCTCCGCGATGTGCGTGCTGACGGTGTCGATCACCGGTGTCTGCACCCCCGTTGATACCTGACGGATCGTCAGCTTAGGGGTGGCGGGTCAGCGGGGGAAGACCTCGAACAGCACCGCCGGCCGGCCGCCGAAGCGGGCTCCGGCCTGCTCGGCGTACCCGGTGAGGAAACCGCGGACGTATTCCTCGGGGTCCTGATCGGTCAGCACCTCGATGTACGCCTTGTGCTCCATGAGCGACTTCACCGCCCGTTCCATCCCCGGACCGGCGTCGGCGGCGTGCGTCGGGGTGCTCGTACCGGTCACCGCCACCCAGCGGACGCCGTTCCAGGGATCCAGGCCCTGTTCGGCGAGGAGCTCGGGGAAGATCCACCGGTTGCCGGCGTCGGAGGCGGCGTCGAGGGTGGCCCGGCCCACGGCCTTGTGGTCGGGGGTGTTCCAGGCACCGCCGCCGCCCTCGCCGCCCCAGGTGTCGCGGTGGTTCATGGTGATGACCAGTTCGGGGCGGTGCCGGCGGATGGCGGCGGCGATGTCCCGGCGCAGATCGAGGCCGTACTCGACGACGCCGTCCCGGTGGTCCAGGAACTCGACCCGGGACACGCCGACGACCGCCGCGCTCGCGCGCTGCTCCGCCTCGCGCAGCGGGGCGCAGGTGGCGGGATCGATCGTGTCGATGCCCGCTTCGCCGCGCGTGGCGAGGAGGTAGCCGACCTCGCGGCCGCCGTCCGTCCAGTCCGCGATGGCGGCGGCGCCCCCGTACTCCAGGTCGTCGGGGTGGGCCACCACCGCGAGGGCGCGCCGCCAGTCGGTGGGCATGGGCGGCAGCGGTTCCCGCTGATCACGTGCTTCGGTCATGCCCCGCACCCTAGGCGAACGGACCCGGGTGGCGGCGTCAGGCGGGGCGCGGCAACGGCACGCGCCGCGTACGACTCGGCATCGGGGCATATCTTGATCGGAATGGCGCCCGGACCGCGCGCCGCCCCGGTACGGCCAGCCGTGCCGCCGGTACGAAACGCGCATCCCGGCCGGTGTTACCGTTCGGGACCATTGGCCCTGCCGGACGACTCCGATGCGCGGAATCGGCCCGATGGCACCCACACACTGCGGTGATCTCGTGAGGGCATCCCTCGTGCCGGTGAGACATCGTCCGAGTCGCCGGTTCGGTCAGGAATGCGGAAGGATTTCCCATGAAGTACACCGTCTCCATCGAGATCGCCCTGCCTCGGGAGAGGGCGGTCCAGCTGCTCGCCGACCCGGCACACATGCCGAAGTGGCTGCGGGGCCTGGTTCTGCACGAACCGCTGAGTGGCGTGCACGGGCAGGTCGGCACCACGTCCCGGGTCGTACTGCAGATGGGGCAGCGGACTTTCGAGTGCACCGAGACCATCACCCGCCGGGAACCGACGGACCTGCACGGGATCCCGAAGGGGAGCGTCGTTCACTTCGACCGGGAGATCGTCGGCGAGGGCATGTGGAGCGCCGTGCGCGACCGGCTGACGGAGGCCGGACCGGAAACCACGCTCTGGGTGAGCGAGAACGAGTACCGGTTCGACGGCTTGATGATGCGACTCGTAGGGCTCCTGATGCCCGGCGCCTTCCGCAAGCAGTCGCGACAGCACATGCAGGACTTCAAGGCGTTCGCCGAAGAGGGAAAGGACGTCCGCGAAGCGAAGGGCTGATCTGCTTGCGGAACACCAGCGACGTCGCAGAATCCGGAAGAACACCCTGACGGATGGTCTTTACGGCGAGCACCGCGTTCACGGGTTCGACGAGTTGTTCAACGGCGAAAGCCACAAGGTGGGCTGGGGCATCGGCGTGCAGCAACGCGCTCACGTACTCAAGGGCCTGCGATGGAGACAGCACCGGCAGTTTCCGGCGCAGAATGCCTACCGCTTGCATGCGTCCGCGTACGGCGGCGGCTTCGCGTATCTCATCGTGCAGATCGTCCACAGAAGTGCGGACGGCCAGCCCACGGATACGAACGCGGTAGTCGGCCTCCCAGGCTCCCTCGATCTCGGAGAGCACTCCAATGAGGTGCAGCCCGCCATCGATGCGATCGACCAGGTAGGGGCCGTGGCCGACCAACATCGTGGCGGGGTCCCGGGTACGGGCGTACTCCTCGGACTGCCAGTACACCTTCCAGACCAGTTCGTGTTCCTCGACCTGCAGCACTGTCGTGCGGATCGGAGCCACGCCCCGAGCCGCCCACGTCTGGTTCTCGCGGTCCAACTCGTCCTCGACGATACGAACCGCGGTCTCTCGCTCGATCACGCGTGCAGCATCCACGATGGCTCCGGTGCTGACCAGTAAGTTTCTGGGCCTGCACTGAAAAGTCCCATCGCTGGGACAACTGCCAGCGGGTGGCTCGGTTGCGAGGAGGCGAGGACGTCGACCTTGGCGCGCTGGTCAGCCGCAGACGCGAGGACGGACGCGGCGGCGAGCTCGTCGGCCGCCATACCCCGGCCTGCGCCGGGCGGTAGGCCTCGGCCCACGGGCCGAACCTGCGCCGGGTCGGCTGCCGCTTCGGCACAGCAACTCGCTGGACCGCGTCACTTCCGGCGTCCGCACAGTGCGCGAACGATCTCGGCGACGGAGCGGAGAATCGCGCTTCGGTCGTGGGCCGGGGCGCTCTGCAGGGACTGACGGACGATCACCACGACCGTCACCGCCGTCACGGTGGTGGTCAGCACCACGACGACCGCCTGCGTGGCCAGCAGGACGAACAAGAGGTGGGACGTGCTCATCATTGACTCCGATGGATGCGTCGTGGGGAGCGGGACAATCCCCATGAGGCCTGTCCACCGGCGTGTCCATCGACTACCCCGCCCCGGACTGGACAGACGGTGTTCCGGACTGCGGTCGGCGGGCCTAGGCTGACAGCCTCCCGACGCGTTCGTTGTGGACGTGATGGACGGCTGTCGAAGGGACGGGCCGGTAGCCCCATGACGCGGTACGACAGCGCGGCCGCGCTGGAGGAAGGGTTCTTCGCCGATCTCAAGCGCGTGGAACACCTCCGCCGGCACCTGCCAGTGGGCGTGCGCCCGTCCCTGCGAGACCTCGCCGCACGCGTGGGCCGCTCGCACAACACCATCGACAACTGGCTGACCGGCAGGGCGTTCCCCGCCGACGTGGACGTCCTGGCCGGTGTGATCGCCGGCATCGGGCAAGCAGCCGCCCGCGGCGGCGTCGCCGACCGTGACGTGGCACTGCTCGATCCGCAGCAGTGGCGGCAGCGCCACATGGCGGTCAACCGGGCGCGCGTCCGGGAGGCCGAACACGCGCGGAGGAGCCACCAGGCAGCCGCCGACCTGGCCGCCGCCGAGGCCACGGCTCGACGCGGTGCTCTGAGCGACCCTCCCCAGCGCCTGGAACGTTGGACAGCGGCCCGGTTGGGCGTCCATCCGTCGATCTCCGGCATCAGCTCGCCCTCCACCGGCTTCGTCCTCCCCTCCTACGTCGAGCGCCCCCACGACCAGCAGTTGCGCGAAGCACTACGGACCGCGGCCTCCGGCCGGGAGGCAGTGCTGGTCGTGGTGCGCGGCGGCTCGTGCACGGGCAAGACCCGCGCAGCGTACGAAGCAGTACGTCACGTCAGCGCCTTGGCCGACTGGGAACTCTTCTTCCCCCGCACCCCGGCAAGTGCACTGGAGACGATGGCCGCCCGCGCACTCTCCCCCCGCACGGTCCTGTGGCTCGACGACGCGCACCAGCTCCTGACCGGCCGGGAGGGCGAAGCGCTCGCCGCCGCCCTGCTCTCGCGTCTGACCCAGCCCGGCCCGGCCATCATCATGGCCACCCTGTGGGACACCGCCTTCACCGCCGTGACCGCGCCGCCGCCCCAACGCGCCTTCGGGAGCGGGGACCCGCACCGCCATGCCCGTACTCTCCTGACGGGTGCCACAGCCGTCGTACGCGTCCCCTCCTCCTTCGGCGTGGATGACCTGCGGGTGCTCGACACCCGCGGTGACGACCCCGCGCTCACGGCCGCCGGCCGCTCCTCCCGGGACGGGAAGATCACCCAGACCCTGGCAGCCGGCCTCCAGCTCGTGGACCGTTACGAATCCGCCGACGCTCCCCCCGCCTGCTACGCGCACGCCCTGCTCACGGCCGCCATGGACGCCTACCGGATGGGTTGGGACACTCCCCTGCCCCACGGTTTCCTCCAGGACGCGGCTCCCGGTTACCTGAGCGACGAGCAGCGCACGACAGCCGGCCCCGATTGGTTCTCCCTTGCCCTCGCCGACGCCCGTGCCCCCGTCCAGCACGTTGCCGCGGCCCTGGAACCCGTCCCCCACACCAGCGGTATGGGGGCGCAGCGCGGCGTCTCGCGCCTGTCCGACTACCTCGATGCCCACGGCCGCGTCACCCGGGCACGCGTCCGCCCGCCCCGGTCGTTCTGGACCGCCGCGGCCCACCACGCCGAGGGCGCAGGCCCTCTGGCCCGGCTGAGCCGGGAAGCCGAAGCGCTGGGCCTCACCGACGACGCCGATCACCTGGCCCGGCTCGCCGCCCGTGCGGGCGACTCCGGGGTTTACGCCGCGCTGGCCGAGACACGCGAGAGGGCCGGTGACTTCCAGGGAGCCGAACGGATGGCCCATCTGGCGGTGGATGCCGGAGACGCGCACTGCTGTGCCGCTCTGGCCTGGATGCGGGAGCGAGCAGGAGACGCCCGGGGCGCGGAGCGACTGGCCCGGCTCGCCGCCGGGGCGGGAAATCCGGACGCGCTCCGCAGCCTGACCGAAACGCGGGAGCGAGCGGGGGACCTCCGCGGCGCCGAGCGGCTGGCCCGGCTGTCCACCGGCGCCGGGGACCAGGGCGCCCTTCGCAGACTGGGCCGGAGCCGTGAACGGGCCGAGGACGTCGACGGCGCCGCGCGCATGTACGGTCTGGCCGCCGAGGCGGGTGACTGGCGCGCCTACAACGCCCTGGCCAGGTTGCAGGAGCGGACGGGTGACCGCCAAGGTGCCGAGGACACGGCCCGCCGGGCCGCCGACGCCGGAAGCCCACGCTGCTATGCCGCACTGGCCTGGATGCGGGAGCGGGCGGGGGACCTCCGGGGCGCCGAGCAACTGGCCCGCCTGGCCGTCGAGGCCGGAGACCGGCGTGCCCTCCGGGAGCTGGCCGAGCTGCGGGAGCGGCTCGGGAGCCGCCGGGGACGCCCGGGCCTCGCGTAGCGCGTCCACGGTCTGTCCACACCCGGACACCGCGGGCACGGTGTCCGGGGTGCGGGGGTCGCCGCGCGCGGCCTCGCGGCCCTGGCCGTGCGGCTGCTGACGGTGGATCGATGCCCTTGCCCGGTCCCCGGCCGGGGGCCGCGGCGGCGCACCGCCCGCGCCCGCGAGGCCGTCCAGCGCTTCCTCGCCTGACCGCTGCCGACCCGCGGCTCCGGCCCCGGCCCCGACCCCCGCCACCTCTTGCGAGACGCTTCCTAGCTCGTCGTGAAGTAGCCCAGCAGGTCGGTGATCACGTGGTTGGCGCCGCCGTGGCTGTTGTAGATGCTGACCTTCCCGCCGGGTCCGACCGGGGTCGTGACGTGGTTCGGGACCGTCACGCCGGGCAGGGTGTTGAGGCTGCTGGCGTCCGAGCGGGTACCGCCGAAGGCGTACGCGGTCAGGAAGCCCGGGCCGGTCGTGTCGGTCGCGGTGATGTTCAGGACCGCGCCGACCGCGTTCGCCGGGAGGCCGGCGACCGTGGTGGTGGCGCCCGGGGCGACCTTGCCGGTCGTACGGGTGTCGGCGAGCCGCTTCGGGACGACCGGTGTGAACAGCGCCTTGCCGTCCTTGCCGTAGTAGCCGACCGCGTCCAGGACCAGGTGCGTCGAGCCGGTGTTGGTGAAGAGGGTGATCGTGCCGTTCGGGCCGACCGGGACGATCGCCTGGTTGGACTTGTCCCTGCCCGGCTCCACGTTCAGGTTCGACGTCGCCGGACGCTTCGCCGCATCCGGGTACGCGACCACGTGGGCGGGCTGGGTCGCGCCCGTGCCCGTCAGGTTCAGGGCGACGGCCTTCGCGTCGGCCGGAATGCCGTTGACGCCCGCCACCTTCACCGTGCGGGTCGCACCGCCGCCCAGCGCACCACCGGTCGTACGGGTGTCCAGGACCCGGGTCGGCGCGATCGGGGAGAAGCGGTCGCCGATGTTGGGCTGGTAGTAGCCCACGAAGTCGACGATCAGCTCGGCCTTGCCGGAGTTCAGCTGCGCCTGGATCGATCCCAGCCCACCGGCCGGGACCGTGACCGTGTTGGACGAGGTGCCGCCCGCGCGGACGTTCACGTTCGAGGTCGACGGACGCGGCTGGCCCGACGGCCACACGGTGAGGTGGGTGTCCTCCGTGGCGCCGGTGACGGTCACGTTGACGACCGCCGAAGCCAGGCCGGACGACAGGGGGTGGGCCGGTACTCTCCCGCCCACCGGCAGGGTCACGTCCACCGGACGGCCGGACACGACCGGGACGCCGTCGGTGCGCGAGTCCTTGAGGCGGAACGGTTCCGTGGCGACGTATCCGGACGGGGCGTATGCGACCTTCACGGTCCGGACGGCCGTGGACTTCGCGCCCTTGGAGTCCTGGAGGGTCACCTTCATCGTGTAGTCGCCGGGCGACGCGTAGAAGTGCTCGAAGGAGCGCAGCTCCGTTCCGTGGGCGATGTTTCCGTCGCCGAACTCCACGTCCGTGCTCACCACCGGCCAGGGCGCCGCGGTGAGCTTCGTGGGGTCGACGACGACGGTCAGCGGGGGGACCCCCATGACGTGCGGGTCCGACCCGGTGGGCAGGGGCCGGTCGACGGCGAAGGCCGCGCTCAGCGGGGCGGCCGGGGTCGCCTTGACCGGCGGGCTCTGGTTCGAGACCGACTCGCCGATGCCGTTGACGGCCCGCACCTTCACCACGTAGTCGCCCGGTACGGCGTACGCGTGCTCGGCGCTGGTGTTCCTGGTGACGACCGGGGCGGACCCGTCGCCGAAGTCGAAGTGGTACGTGAGGGCCGCGGGCCATCGGCTGTCCGCCACGGCCGACGCCTTCACGGGCGTACCGACCGGCGCCCAGGACTCCCCGACCGCCAGCGTGACGCCGCGCAGGAGGTCGTGGGCCTCGGTGGGCCCCCGGTCCATGAACCCGCCGTCCCTGCCGGTGTTGGGCACGTTCGGGTCGTCCGCCGCCGGCTTGTCGCCGGCCGTCGGAAGGGCTCCCGGCACCGTCGCGTCGCCCGAGTCGACCATGGGCGAACCCTCGCGGTCCTCGATCGGGTTGAAGATCTCGTGCGCGCCCTGGCCGCTGCCGGCCCGGAACTCCGACAGCGTCCGGTAGCCGGTACCGGCCCAGCTGTACGGAACCAGCGCGCCGGACGCGTCCCCCTCGATCAGGTTGTAGTCGACGCGGGTGCCGCCGGACACGGCGCCCTGCGCCACCGTGATGCCGAGGCGCGGGTCGGGGGACTTACAGGTCAAGCTGTTGGCTCCGGCGTAGACCACGTTGTTGGCGACCGTCGTACCGGTCGACGACCCGCCGACCGAAATGGCCGTCGCACAGCGGGCCTGCACGTCGTTGTTGGTGAGGACCGTGCCGGGCGCGTCCACCACCTCGATCGCCGTCCGCCGCTGGTTGTAGGTCGAGTTGCGGCTCAGCAGCGTGCGCTGTGCGCCGCCCTCGACCCGGACGCCGTTCAGGATGGTCCCGCGGACGGCCACGTCCGTGCTCGCCCTGCCGATGGTGAGGCCGATGGGCTCGCCGGTGCTCCCGTAACTGGCGTGGAGCCCCTCCAGGGCCACGTCGTGCGAGTCCTCGACGCGGAGGCCCTTCGTCACGTTCAGCCCGCGGACCACCACGTGTGAGGCACCGTCGATGACCAGGGAACCGTCCAGGACCGCCGAGCCCGTGGGGGCCTTGCCCGCTCCCACGACGAAGGCGATCGGCTTGCCCGGTTCGCCGGACCGGTCGATGGTCACGGCGCCGTTGAAGGTCAGGCCCGGAGCGATCCGCACGGTCTGACCCGGCTGGACCACCTTCGCGGCGGCCTGGATCGAGCAGAACGGAACGGACTGCGTACCGGGGCCACTGTCGGAGCAGCGGGAATCCGGACCACCCGTCACGAAGAGGTTGGCCGGGGTCTCGGCGGCGGTGGCGGCGGCGCCTACCGGTATGCCGAGAGCGGTGACGAGGCCTGCGGTCAGCAGGACCGTCGTACGAGTGGGACGCACCAGGGGATTCCTTCGGAGATGAGACGGAATGCGCTCCGGGCGGGTACGGCGCCGCACGACTGGTGAATGTCCTGGACCCCCCAGTGACAGTCGGGCGCACGAAACCCGCAGAAACGCTTGGTCATCATCCATGGCGGGATTTCGCCGGTCAACTGCCCGCCCGGAAGGGACCGGGCCGGGAAGGGGAATCGCGAGCGGCCCCGGTGCTCCGCGAGGAGCCCCGGGGCCGCGCTGTGGGGTACCGGCCCCGACCGTCATGCCGGAGGCGGCGCCGCCGGCCGGGGTGCCGCACCGGCCCTCCCGCAGGCCCGCCGGTCAGGGGGCGTCGATGAGCACCCGGCCGTCGGTCGGCACGATTGCCGCGAGCCCGTTCGCGTACGCGTTCTGCACGCGGGACCGCTCGGTCGCGTTGGGCACCGGGTTGGTGCAGGCCGTCCCGGCACTGGACCCGGACATCAGCTGGGAGCACGGCCCGGGCTTGGTGTCCGGGAGGCCCAGGCTGTGGCCCAGCTCGTGCGCGGCGATGCGCGTCTTGTCGTACCCCTGGCTGACGGCCTGCGAGCCGAGTTCGACTCGCACCTGTCGCCCGGGACGGACCGGCCCGAGGGTGGCCTGCGGCCATCCCGTGGTGGCCACGATGACGATCTCGGCCCGGACCCCGGGCGCGGCCTCCACCAGTCGAACGTTACTGACGTTCGCGTTCCAGGAAGCGACCCCGGCCGTGATGGCCGCTTCCCAGCCGACGGCCCGGCTGTCGTCGTATCGGAGCGTCACCACCGCTGCGGCGGCGTCCGGTACGGGCGCGGGTGCCGCGGTGGCGGCGGTTGCCGCGGCGAGAACCATTGCCGCGGCGGATGTGCCGACTTTCAGCCAGGTGCCCAGAGACATGGTCGTCTTCTTTCATGCGTGGGGGGACCCGGCCCCTCGGCGGAAACCGGGGCACCGGAGACGCCGCCACCGCCCGTCTGTGGCCCGCGCGTTCGGACAGCGCCTCTCCGGAGCCCTAAGAAGGTAGCCCCGCCCCCGGCCAACCCGTCATGCACCTGCCAGCCAATTCCGGCAGGTTCTCCAGCCGATGCCCGGTCAGCGGGCGCCACCGTCCGCGGGCCGGCGCGACCGCGTTCGGCGAGCGGGCTGCGGACGGCCGTCTCGGCGCAGCCATGCGGCTTCGGGACGGCCCGGCAGGTGGAGGACGGCCTCCAGGAGGCGGTCCGCCCCGCGGTCACAGCTTGTACACGCCGCGCCAGGTCCACCCCGCCCCGACCACGGTGGAGCGCAGGGGGTTCTTGAGGTCCCGCGAGTCGAAACTGAACGTCTCGACCCTGCGCGTTCGTCCGTCGGGCCCCTTTTCGAGGGTCCACTCCTTCTGGACCCCGCGGATCGGCCCGCGCCCGCGCGCACGTCCCACGGTCCGACCGGGCGGGGGGCCCGCGCGTGTCACCTCGTACTGCTCGTCCACGGCCCGGACTTCGCGCTCGCGCGGGTTCAGGGACATCCACACCTTCAGTGTCCTCTCGACCTGACTGCGGGTGGCTCCGGAACCCGAGGCGGGCTCGAGGAACGTCCATTCCGCCAGCAGGTCCGCTCCACCCGTCCCCGTCCCCGTCCCCGTCTCGCGGATGCTGAACGGCACGCCGGTGTCGGCCAGTTCGAGGAGCGCGACCCGCAGCTCCTGGGTCGAAACGGCCGCGATGCCCGCGTCGGCACGGCGAGTACCCATCCACTTGTCCCACAGCCGGCCCACCGCTACGCCACCCTTCCGCTGTCCGCGCGCACACTCCACAGGAACTCCCGGGACTCGCCCGGCACGGCATCGTGCTGGGCTGCCGTCGCGGTCAGGGCCGACCGGATCACCGCACGCCTGCGCGGAATGCCGCCCGTGACGGTGATGTCGGCGACGAACGGGGCGTCCCGCTCGGGATGCACAGCAGCGAACGCTGCACCGGGGTCACGGCCCTCCAACCGGGCCGGAAACCAGGACTCGGGCAGACGGAAATCCATCGGGACCGGCAATGACGTGGGCATTCAAGGCCTCCTTCCACGGAGCAGTACACCAGTTCCCCCACCCGGTCGACGAAGTCGCCGGCAGCGCCCTGGACGTTGGAAGGCTACCGGTGGCCTCCTCGCCCGGACGGGGCCGTAGGGTGCTCCCCTGGATCACCGAGGGGGAGGAAGCAGCACGTGGGGCAGTGGGAGAGCGCAGACGTACGCACGGCGGGACGGCCACTTCGGAGGGCGGCCGTGGTGACGATGTCCGTGGGCACTGCGGGGTTGCTCCTGGGGCTCCTTCACGCCGCTTCCGGGTACGGCTACGCCTACGCGGACGCCATGGCCGACGACTTGATGGCGCCGGCACACCCACAGGGCGAGTTCTTCTACGCCGAGGCCGTCGACAGCAGTGCGGTGCGCCACGGGGACGTCATCGTCTTCGCCCCGGCCTACATCGGCACGGAGGGGATATCAGTCGTCTCCCGGGTCGTCGCGCTACCCGGACAGACCCTCGCCTACAAGGCCGGCGACGGTCACGTGACGCTCGACGGCACGGCAGTCGAGGACTCGCACACCGACCATGCCGTCGTGAGCGGCGGCTCGGACGACTTCGAGGTAAGGGTGCCCGAGGGCCGGCTCGTCGTCTTCCCGGACAGCGGCACAGAACCCCTCAGCCAACAGTTCGAACCTGCGGAAGGCGGCGATTCCTCCTCCGCACCCGGGACCGACCTTCTCTCGGCGGTGCGCTTCCGCGTCGTCGGTACGGAGTCCGACCCCACAGCCGTCATGCTGGCCAACAAGGCCGTCACCTACGGCAGCCTGCTCCTGATACCCGCGAGCTGGGCGATGGCCTTCGCCTCGCGCCTCGCGCGCAGGCGGGCCGAGGCGGCAGTCGTATACCCCTGGAGCTGATCCCGACAGGAACACGGGCAGCCGTCCACCGGGCACGGCGCACGGGCGGGCCCCTCGTCGCCGACACCACCACCCTGCGCACCGCCAAGGACGACGAAATTGGCGCGCCAGTACCCGGCGGCGACGCGGCGCGCCCGGAGTACCCGTGGCCCAGCCGGCGCGTACCGGACGGGCGCTGCAAGGGTCGGAACACCAGCACCGGCCGGGACGGGGCGCGTCGTTGTGAGTGTCGGGTCAGCGGGGAGTCAGGGCGCGGCTGTGGGGGTGGCCGCGGAGGGTGATGTTGTGGTCGGTGACGGCCGAGAGGTCACCGGACATGCGGGCCCGTCGGCGCTGCTCGTCGGCTTCGGTACAGAGCTCGCATCCGGAAGAGGGGGTGGGAGTCCGCCAGTCGTGGTCGGGCAGATCGATCGGCGCTGGCTGCACGCTGTTGTGGTCCATGAACCTCTCCTTCGCCGGCCCCCCTTCGGCAAGCTACCGCCGGTAACGGATCTGACGGAGTGTGATGTGCGAAATCGGCCACATCTAAGGCCGAGTTCCGCAAATGGCTAGACCCGCCAGGGCGGAAGGCGCGCCCGAGCCGCGCCTTCGTGGCCAGGTCCCTGTTTAGCGCGCAACTGTCTGGCCGGTTACCCCGTCACGGGACTGCCCGACGGTGTCGAAATCCTCGGCGCACCCGCGCCTTTCCCGCTGCCCGTTCGTCCCCTCGGCCGACTGGGCCATCAGGCCGAGGTGGGCGGTGGTGCCGGTGGCTTCCAGGACGCGGGCCACGACGGGCTGGAACGGGCCGCTGAGGTGGAAGCCCGCTCCCGCACGGGCCGCCTCGCCCTTCGCCCACAACAGGGCGCCCAGGCCGGAGCAGTCGCAGAACGAGACGCCGCTGATGTCGATGCGCAGCAGGGCGGGTCGGCCCTCCAGGCACTCGCGGACCGCGTCGCGTACGGCCGGGCCGCTCGCCACGTCGAGTTCGCCGGTGAGGTGGATCAGGCCGTAACGGCCGGCGAGGACCACCGTACGGGTGGACCGCCGAGGAGGCAGGAGACCGCCCGGCTGCCGCGGGACCTCTAACGCGCGACTCATCGCCTCTCCCCTCATCAGGCCGCTGCCGTGGGGTTCGCCGATCCGGAGGAGCGGCGGTACTCGGCGTTGATGCGCTGAGCCTCCTCGAGCTGGTCTTCGAGGATGACGATGCGGCAGGCGGCCTCGACGGGGGTGCCGTGGTCGACGAGCTCGCGGGCGCGGGCGGCGATGCGCAGCTGGTAGCGGGAGTAGCGGCGGTGGCCTCCGGCAGAGCGGAGCGGGGTGATCAGACGGGCTTCGCCGATCGCGCGCAGGAAGCTCTGGGTGGTGCCGAGCATCTCGGCGGCCCGGCCCATCGTGTAGGCGGGGAAGTCATCGTCGTCGAGACGGCTGAAGGAGTCGTCTGCGGTCATTTCACCTCTCTGTGGAACATGCGGAGGGGCCCGGGCGCCTGATGGCACCCGGGCCCCGAAGGAACTGCTACACCATCTGCCGGCCCTGGAACTGCGCCGGCCTTCTGTGTCCGCCTACCCGACCTGATCTCTGTCGGGGGTGCGGGGATCGCGGTTGCTCGACCGGAGACCACCTCACTATCGATGTCCTGCGGTACCCGGACTCAGACCTCGGCCCGGGCGATCCTGATGGCGCCCAATCCCTCCGTTCATCCCTCGGATGATCAACTGCTTACCACGGGGAACTGCAGATACTGCTGTTGATGCAAACTGCTCGCGGCCTGACCGAGCGCCACGCTTCCGACAGCCAGCCCCGTTGCCCATCCTGCGTCTGCTCTGGCTTGGAACCCCACTGCCGAACCTCCCGGTGCGCGCGTCCGCAGCCCGACGCCTTCACCGAGGTACTGCCCACTGACTTCACTGCTGGTACTGCACCACTGCGTCAACTGCGGTACTGCCTACGGCGGCCCCTGATCACTGCGGGCCACCCGGTCCGGTGACCAGTCCCGTCGCCGACCTGCACAAACCTGGCTTCGACACTCCACCACCGCACCGCACCACTGAACTGCAACAACCTGTACTACTACTACTGCCCGGCAGTTCGTCTCTGCCGAGCCCCTCTTGACTGGGCTACGAGAGAAACCATAACCACACCACCACCCAATGTCTACTCCGGCCGTCACAGGTTTTCGCGCGAGATCCAGTGAGGAAATCGAACGTCACCGGGCACAAGCGCACCCGGGGGCCGTCGGCGGCGGAAGGAGGGCGGGGGCGACGGGGCGCAGGGCGGGCCGAGCCGCAGGCCAGAGGCCCCGGGGCCGGGATGTCGCAGCGGGTATCGGGGCGCGCGCGGGCGGCTACCGTCATAGGAGCGACAACAACCGCGGGGGGACATCATGAACGAGCGCAAGCACCCGACACAGCGATCCTCACCCGCCGGCGCTCCGGCCGGACTGGTGCGCCTCTTCGGTGAGCTGGACCTGGACACGGGCCGCGCCGCCGAGCTGGATGCGGCCCTGCAGCGGGCGGTCACCGACCCCGACGGCCCCCGCGAGATCACGGCCGACGTCAGCGGTCTCGCGTTCTGCCACTCCACCGGCCTCAACATCCTCCTGCGCGCCCAACTCGCGGCCCTCGCCCACGGCCACACCCTCCGCCTCCAAGGGCCGACCCCCCAACTCCTCAGACTCCTCCAACGCACCGGAGCCCTCACCCTCTTCACCCTCGACCCCCCGCCCCCGGCAACCGCCTGACCCCACCCCGCCGGCCGCAGCCGGCGGCCGACGAGTTGGAGGACACCGCGCAGTTGTTCGGCCTACCAGCCCGGGGCCGTCCTGGCCCCGTACGGACCAGCAACGGAGGCCGGCCTCCGGCAGATCATCGCTGTAGCGCTCCGGGAGAGCTGCTTCAAGGACGATGGCCGCCAGGTGAACGACCTGATCGTGGAACTGACCGACGTCGATCACCTCGGCCTCGTACTGTATTCAGATCTTCATTCAAGGGAGTCTCCATGCGTCCGCTGTTACTCCGTCTGGCCGTCGTTCTTTCCTTGGTTCCCCTTGCTGCTTGCAGCGGCAGCTCGTCCTCCAGCAGTCCGGGTTCACCCGTGAGTACGCCTCCGGCCGTCAACGAACCGACCCTTTCCGCGGATGACCAGGTCAAGCTCGTCGCGTGGTTCGAGGACAGTCGTCACAAGCAGGGAATGGGCGTCCTCGACCGCGACCTCGGCAGGCTCAAGCGCAGCCTCGCCATCGACCCCGGCACCCCTGCCGACTTCAGAAACGTCCATTCGTCCTGCAGCGACCTTGACCACGACCTCACCATCATCAAGGACTTCGAGCCCATTCCCGACCCGCCCACCCAGGCGCTGTGGTCCTCGGCGCTCACGAACCTGCGGCAGGGCGCAACCGAGTGCCTCACCGGTTCCACCGCCAACGATGCCGCCCAGGTCACCAAGGCCAAGACCGCTCTGACGAAGGGCGACACCGACTACTCGGCTGTTGTGGCCCGGCTGGGCAGGGCCCTCGGCGTGGCCCCGACCCCCACGCCCGGCTGATGCACCCTCCCTCGGCTGTTCCGGGCGCCACACCCTCCCCCCGTGCCCGGTGCCGGGCGGCGGCGGCGGCGTTCAGCGCTTCCTGTCTTCGGCGCAGGCCGGGGACTCAGGCAGCGAACGGGTTGCTGTGGCCGGGCAACTGCTGACCCGGGCGCAGGAACCGGTGGCCGCCCTGCTCGTCGCGCACCACGAGGAACCCGGCGTCCGTCAGCCGCCGTGCGATCTTCTCGCGGCGGATCGCGCCCACCTTGAACGCCACGGTGAAGAGCAGTGCGACCGCCCCGCCGGAGGCGACCGCTTCGATCGGCGACCTGTCGATGAGGAGGAGGCCGGTCAGGGCCGCGCAGGCGAGGTAGCCCTTGATCTTCTGGCTCCGGTCGGCGACGTACAGGGCCATGACGTCGAAGGTGATGAGGTCCTTCAGCACGGCCACGGCACCGACCGCTTCGGGCAGCGGCTTCAGCGAGCCCTGCTCCAGACCCGGCACCGTCCCGCCGTTGCCCGCCCGGGGATGGGCGGTGACGGTGGCCGCCTCGCGGACGCGCGCGCCGGGGTGCGGGTCGCGGTACATCCGCACCTGGACGAGCGAGTTCTTGAAACCGGTCCGGTACGCCATGCCGTACGTGTAGCCGTACTGCTCCGCCACGTGCGCCAGGGCGGCCGCCTTCGACGTGGTGCCCTGAGGGGCGATCTCGACGACGTCCTGCTGACGGGCGATCTGCTGGAGCATCCCCGCCATGTGACGTTCCACGGACATGCTGCTCCCCGCCCCCTGGGACCCCGGGCCCGGGGTCGACCGGCGCACAGCATAGAGGGTGCGCCGCCGATCGGAACACGCGCGGGCCGCCTTGCCGGTCCGGATGTCCGGCCGGAAAGCGCGCTCCGGGTGGGGCGGAGGGCCGTAGCGGGCAGACTGGTCGGGAAGGCATGGGGGTGCGAGCGTGGGGGCGTGCAGGATGGGCACACAGGGGCGCGTGGCGGTGCTTCGGTGACGGAGTATCACATCAAGCATCTCCCGACCGGGACCCTGCCCGAAGACGGGGTCGGCACCTGGTCGGTGACCCGGAACGGTGTCACCTCCCGGTCCGTGTCCGGAAGCGCCGTCGCCACCTGGGCCGTGGCCGACGCCGAACGGTGGCGGAAGGCGGCGGTCCCGACCGTCCTGTCCCCGTTCGTGGGCGGCTGGGTCCTGGCCGTCCTGGTCGCGGCGGCGTACGTCCTGCTGTTCGGGCTCCGGTCCGTCCCGTCCGCGGCCTGGCACAGCGGGCCCGGGGACGGAACGGACTGGCTCAGGTATCCGGGTCTCGTCCTGCTGACGGCCCTGCCGCTCTGGTACCGGTACGTTCCGGTCACGGCCGTCGCGGCGGCCGTGTACGTCGCCGGGGAAGCGGTTCTGACCCTGACCGGGTCCGATGGCGTGGACGATCCGGCGAGGGCCGGGTGGCTGGCCGTCCTCGCCGCCTGCACCATCGCGTTCGCAGGAGGCTGTCTGCGGCTGCGGGCCCGACGCCGGCAGCGCGCCCGGGCCCTCGCCGCTGCGAACAAGCGCCGCTTCCCGCTCCCCCACGGCACCCCGGAATCGGACGGACACCGCGGATACCAGCAGGTCTACCTCGGCCTGGCGCTCTGCCTGGTCGCCGCGGTCATCCTCACCGAGGGCCTGTTGGGGGGACCGACCGCGTCCGGCGTCGCGTACGACGCCGTCGGACAACAGCGCATCGGGCTGGTGCTCCTCGTGGCCGGTACGACCTTCCACGGCCGGGGCCGGCTCGCCTACCGGGCGGCCCGGCGCTTGCACGGGGAGCCGCAGCCGGCCCTGGTCGTCGGCGTGCGCGCCGGGGTGGACGGGCGCCACTGGGTGTGCGCGGACGCCCGCACCCGCTCCGCAGCGCCCCTGATCGCGTACGTCCCCCGCAAGAGCGACACCCGCGCCAGGACGCGGCTTCTGGGCAGTGGCTCGGCGTACGGAGTGGGGAACGGGCACCACGACATCGATCCCGAGCACGAGCCCTTCGAGGCGGTTCTGTACGGCACCCTCGCGGAGGGCGACGAAGTCGTCCTCGAATACGCCTGTGCCGAGTACCACCGCCGCCAGGAGATGGGGCGGATATACGCGACCGTGACCGCTGCCCCGCTCCGCCCGGACCGCCGCCACGGGCTGGGCCCGTGGAAACCGGCGGACGGCCCTGCCCGCCAGCGTGAACGGCTCCGCGAGTTCCAGGAGCGCGCCGAGCGCGACCGGCAGGCGCAGCGCGAGGCGGAGGAACGTCGCAGGAACCCACCGCGCGGCTCCTCGCCCCGAGAGCGCGGGAGGGACTCGGGCAACCGGTACGACGGGGGCGGCTGCGGCTCCGGTTGCGGGTCGAGCTGCGGATCGGGCTGCGGGGGCGACTGAACCCCGGCCGGCGCCACCGCGGAGAAGGAACCGGTCCACGGACGGCTGCCCGGCGAACGGTACGGGCCGCGGCGTGCCGGCCGGTCTCTCAGGCTGCCGGTCCGCTCGACCCGTCCGTGGTGGTGGCGGCGGTGGCGGAGTCCTCGGTGGAGTAGCGCCGCAGGAGTTCCCGTTCGGCGTCCCGGTGCGGGTACTTGAAGAAGATCAGCAGTGCACCGAGGGCGATCGCGGCCAGGCCGACGGTGTACGCCCAGTCGTCGCCGTGGAGGAACGACCTGCGTGCTGCCGCCACGATCTGGTCGGCGTACTCGGGGTGCTGCTGGGCGACCTGCCGGGCGGAGGCGTACGACTTCGTCAGCTCGCTCTGGACCTGGTCCGACACGTTCTTGCTCTCGGGGGAAGCGGCGATCGACGCGTTGAAGGCCGAGGCGTAACCGGCGATGAGGAGCACGCCCATGACGGACTGCATGATGGCGCCGCCGAGGTCCCGTTGGAGGTCCGCGGTGCCCGAGGCCATGCCGGCCCGCCGTACGGGCACCGATCCGGTCAGCGAATGGGATGCGGGCGTGCCGGCGAAGCCTGAGCCGATGCCGATGAACACGTAGGCGATGCCGATCTGCCAGTAGCTGCTGCCCTCGCCCCAGAACAGCAGCATCCAGGCGAAGGCCAGGAAGAGGAACACGTAGCCGACCAGCAGGGTGGTGCGGGCACCGTGCGTCTCGACGAGCTTCGCGGACCGTGGCGCCACGAGCACCATCATCACGGCGAGCGGGAGGATGGCGGCGCCGGCTTCGACGGCGTCGTACTCGAGCACGTTCTGCAGGTACTGCTGGCTGATGAACGCCGACCCCATCATGGAGCCGAACACGATGATTCCTGCGCACGCGGCGACCCAGAACGTGCGCCGGCGGGCGATGTGGAGGTCGTACAGCGGGTTGGGAGCGCGCCGCTGACGCCAGAGGAACGCGGCGCCGGCGGCGAGGGCGACCACGAGGAGGCCGACGGCCAGCGGCCCCTGGTGGGGGACGACGGCGAAGTTGATCCCCAGCACCAGTCCCGCGATCAGGAGGACGGACAGGATGCCGCCGAGGTTGTCCACCGGTTCGGTCGACTCGTTGGCGTGCGCGGGGACGAACAACAGGGCCATGACCAGCGCGACCACGGCGAGGGGCAGGGTGACCAGGAAGACCGACCCCCAGTAGAAGTGCTGGAGCAGCGCGCCCGCGATCACCGGCCCGAGCATCGAGATGCCGCCGCCCAGGGCCGACCACAGCGCGATCGGCTTCGTCCGTTCCGGCCCCGCCCACAGGGCGGTGATCAGTGCGAGGGTGGTCGGATAGGCCATGCCGGCCGAGAGCCCGCCGAGGATCCGGGCCAGCACGAGGACGGTGTCGTTCGGCGCGTACGCGGCGAGCAGGCAGGCGGGAATGGACAGGGCGATGCCGAGGAGCAGCAGCAGCTTGCGCCCGTGGCGGTCGCCGACCGCGCCCAGATAGAGCACCGATGCGGCCAGGCCGAGGGAGTACCCGACGGCGACCATGTTCAGTGCGGTCTGGGAGGAGTCGAAGGCCTTCCCGATCGCGGGCAGCGCCACGTTGGCCACCGACAGGTTCAGGTTGGCCACCGCGGCGACGGTGATCAGGGACGCCAGGACGAGCGGCGCCCGCGCCGGGGACGCGGGTGAGACGTCGATGCGAGGCGCGCCGCTCTTCGACATGGGACCTCCGGGGCGAAATGGGGCTTCACGAGAGTCTTGCCTGAACCGCCGTGCCGCACATCGCCCCATTGGGATGACACGTCCGCCGTCGCCGGCGTGGTCCGCCCGGCGCCGCCGGCTCCCGTTCGCGGTCGGTTCCGCACAGCCGGGCACCGCGCTCGCCGTGTCCGGTTCCGGGGCGGGTGCCCTTGTCCGGGGTACGGGGACCGGCTGCCCCGCCGCCCCGCTGCCCCGCTGCCCCGCTGCCCCGCTGCCCCGCTGCCCCGCTGCATGGTGTTCAGACCATCGCGAGCCGGTCCACCAGCAGTTCCACCCGCGGCTCGATGTCCTCGGGAGGCAGGCGTCCCGCCCGGGTCAACGTCGCCAGTCCGTGCAGGGACGCCCAGAACACCTCGGTGAACAGTCCCGGATGGACACCGTCCCCGGCGACCTCGCCGAGACTCTCCAGCAGGGCGGCGAAGGCGTCCTTGAGGGGTTCCGGGGTGTCCTCCTCCGCGAAGGCCAGGCCGCCGTCGAGCTGGAACAAGGCGTCGTAGACCGCCGGGTTGCGGGCGGCGAAGTCGAGGTAGGTGCGGGCGAGGGCGGTGACCCGGTCCCGCGGGCCGTCCGCAGCGGAGGCTGCTGCCCGCACGGCCGCGGCCATCTCGGTGGCGCCCTGGAGGGCGACGGCGCCGATGATCTCGCGTTTGCCGCGGAAGTGGCTGTAGAGGACGGGCTGGCTGTACTCGATGCGTTCGGCGAGCCGGCGGGTGGTGACTGCGTCCCAGCCCTGCTGCTCGGCGAGTTCACGGGCCGTTGCCACGATGAGGCGCTCGCGCTCCGCCCGTTCGCGCTGCTTGCGTTCCTGTACCGACATGAATGGAATCCTAGCATCGCTAGACAATCGAGCGGCAGCAGGGCTAGCGTTGCCTCATCAGCTAGCAACGCTAGATATCAGGAGGGGTCACCATGCTCGATGCACTTGAGGTCGTCACCACCGTGCTCGTCGGACTGATGGTGGGGGTGGAGTTCTCCGTCGCCTTCATCATCAACCCGATCCTCGGCGCGCTCCCCGAAGACAGCGGCCAGCTCGGCCGCAGCCACGGGGGCCGCATGCTCGGCGCCGTGATGCCGGTCTGGTACATCGGCTCGCTCGCCCTCGTCGCGGTCTGGGCCGTCGCCGAATGGCACCATGGCGCCGGTCTCGTCGTCAGCGCCGGCGCGCTGCTGCTCCTCAGCGTGATCATGTCGCTCCTGCTGCTCGTCCCGATCAACAACCAGAGCAAGACGTGGACCCCCGAGAACCGGCCCGAGGACTGGAAGGAGCAGACGCGACGCTGGGACCGCTTCCACTACGCCCGGGTCGCCGTCATCATCGCCGCCTTCACCCTGCTCGTCGTCGCCCTCACCTGAGCCCGCCGGGCCCGCGCCGACGGACGCCGTTGTTCCGGGCGGCCCGGGGGCTTGGCTCAGAGGCGCCCGTAGATCGGCGCGGCGGAGGCCGCCGGGATACCGGTTCCGCTCACCTCGAAGGCTCCGTCCGATCCCGCAACCCCTCACCACTTCCTGTCAGTCGGGGATGCGCAGGCCGTTCAGGATCAGGTCGGCGACGTGCCGGGCGTGCGTGCGGATCGCCGCGGCGGAGTCCGGGGGGTGGCCGAGTCGGGCGCTGAGTGCGGGGTTGGCCCAGGGGGCGGTACCGCCCGCGGTGATCATGAAGTAGACCGTGGGCAGGGGAACGTCCCTCAGGATGCCGTCCTCGACGAGCTGCGCGTACAACGGTGCGAAGCGCGTGATGGTGGGTTCGATGTGGCGGCTCCACAGATGGGCGACGCGGTCGGAGTCGTGGGTGGTCTCGGAGCTGACCAGGCGCAGCAGGTCCGGTTGGTGTGCCGCGGCCTCGACGAAGGCGGTGATCATCCCGTGCAGCCGGTCGAACGGCGGGCCCGCCGGGTCCTCGGTGTCGAGCGCCTCGGTCAGGCGTGCGCAGGCGTCGTCGACGGCGGCTTTCCACAGGGCCTGTTTCGAGCCGTACCGCTTGGTCAGCATGTTGTGGCTGACGTTCAACTCGGCGTTGAGGGAACGCAGCGAAACGCCCTCGAATCCGTGGCGGGAGAAGGCGGTGAGAGCGGCGTGGAGGACTTCCGCCTCGGGGACCAGGCGCCGTGTCCTGTGGTCGGCGTCGGCTCGGGCATGCGTCATGACGGTCAGGCTATCCGGCGGCATCACGGGGTGGTCGAGCCGTCCGGCGCCGAGCGGGGGGTCACCGGGCGGATGCGTGGCCGTCCAGCGAGCGGATGTAGGCGCGGGTGAGATCGATGTTCGCGGCGATGACGGCGGCTCTGCGTCCGGGCCGGGTCTGCCAGCGGTGGCCGAGGCCGACGGCGGGGTGGAGAGCGGTCAAGGCGGGCGGGATCAGTCGTGCGCAGGCATGGGCAGGGGGGTCGGCGTGGAATCGGGTGATCAACGCGCGGAGGAGGGGGCGGCCCAGAGCGGCGGGAAGTGCCGTCTGGACGCGCAGGGCTTCGGCGACGGCCTCGACGGTGTGCCGGGTGAGGGCATCGGCCTCGGGGGCGGGCGGCGGACGGTGCGGTGCCGCGAGTTGCCGGTGGACGTCGGAGGCCGCGGCCGGGCCGGTCACGTGCTCGACGAGGTGGGGTTCGATGCCCAGCAGGTGAGCGATGTGCTGCCAGTACCGGTACAGCCCTTCGAGCTCCGCCTCGGTCCAGGTGTAGCCGAGCACTGCCTCGGCGCGGAACGAGGTGTGGGTGAAGGCGAGCCATGTACGCAGCAGATCCGCCTGGTTGACGGGCAGACCGTGCGTCGCCGGGTCGTAGCCGTTGTCCAGGGCGGCGAGACGGGCGCGGGCATGCACCAGACGTATCCGGGCCGTGGCGACGTAGCCGGCTTGCCCGGGGCGCAGACTGCCCGGCAGAAGTGCGGAGTTGACCCACAGGCCCGTCGCGTCCAGGCGGGTGCCGGCCGTTTCCACGAGGGATCCGGTGGCGGTCAGGGCTGCTGCGATCGAGGGAGTCCGGTAGACCTCGACCAGTGAGCCGGCCGAGAGCGCTATCGCGTGCACCCATCCCGGGTGGGTGAACCACGCCTTCGATCCGGACGTGACGACGTACGGGTCGAGGTGCGCGGGCGGATGCTCCAGGTCGTGAAGGAAGGCGGCCAGGACCGGTGTGGGGCGGGCCAGGGCCCGCGAGCCGCGGGTGAGACCGCGGTGCAGATCGTGGTGGGCCTGCTTTCCTCCGTGCCGTAACTCCCCCACCAGTTCGTCCGCCAGGCGGTCCGCCACGCCGGTCGCCCGCCTCGCCCAATACGGGATCCGGCCCTGCCGGTCTCGGTTTTCGGTCATGACAAACCCACCCCCTCGCTAGTTGACGACTGTCAACTCGGCGAGTGTGGGGCACCCGCATCGGAGAGACAAGAGGACGCACAACCCCTCCGGCGATCGACACGGCACAACACGACCCGGCCGGACACCTTGCGCACCCCCGCCTCGACGTCCTAGGCGCAGGTCGGGGGTGGAGGGGCGGCCACGCGCACCTCGGGCTCGGCCCGGACGTGCCCCGCGCGGGCGCCCCCGCCCAACGCACGGTGACCGCCAGACTCCTCCCCCGTCCGGGGGAGGGAGTCGGTACGAGCGGAGGAGGTGGCCCGGCCGGCGCTCACCGCAGGATGAACCCATGCCCCGATCCCCCACTAAGCACCTGGCCGCAGCCCTCACCGCCTGCCTCGGCGCCCTCGCGTACACCGTCAGCAAGGTGGACCTGGCGAGCAAGGGCGAGCTGGGCATGCCGGGCTTCCCCGCGCCGGCCGAGGCCTACGCCGCCGTCGCCGACGTCCGGACCGCCCAATTGGCCAACGCGGCCCTCGGCCTGCTCATGGCCGTCGTCGCGCTGCTCCTGGCGCGTCTGCCGCGGGCCCCGCTCGTCCGATGGCCGGCGCTCGTCGTGTCCTGGGCGGGCATCGCCATGGTGGGAGCGGGCGTCCTCGGCTTCGGCGCACGCGCGGCGGGGGTGGCACCGAGCCTGGGTGCCACCCCACCCCAGATGCCCACCGCCCTCGCGGCCTTGCTCGTCGGCGCCGCGTGGGTGGCGGCCTGGACCATCGCCACCGTCTCCGCCACCCGCAACGGCCGCGGGCAGCACGCCGCCGACGCCGATGCCCTCCGAGGGTGAGCTCCGTGAGCGCCAGGCGGGACGTTAGGGCCGGTCAACGAAGCGGAAGAGCAGCGGAGACGGCGGCCGGCCCGCCCCGCCGGCATCCGGCGGCCGTCGGCGGTCGGATGACCGGGCTGAGGCCCGGTCCGGTCCGGTTCGCCGCCTGCCGGCGGGGCGTGCGTCAGGGTGCCCAGGGCGCGAGCATGCCCTTCATCGCGTCCGTCAGGGCGATCTGCAGCAGCGGCCCGTAGGTGATCCGGCCGACGCCGAGGCGGCGGAACCGCTCGAGGTCGTGCTTGACGGGATGGGCCGTCGAGTTCACAGGAATGGCGACGGCGCCGGTCACCGCGGCGAGCAGGTCGTCGTTGTCCTGGATGGCGACCGGGTAGACGCTGTCCGCCCCGGCCTGCTCCATGGCCCGCAGTCGCTCGATCGCCTCGTCGAGGACGCCGGCGGCGTCCTCCGCGTGCAGGAAGAGGTCGGTGCGCCCGTTGATCCACACCGGGATTCCCGCATCGTCAGCGGCCGCCCGCAGGCCGGCGATGTAGTTCGCGTGCTCCTGTGTGCTGCGTACGCGTCCGCCGTCCGAGTGGACGGTGTCCTCCAGGTTGAGGCCGACGCCGCCGACCTCGGTGAGTCCGGCGATGAGATCCGCGGGCTTCTGTCCGTACCCGGCCTCCAGGTCCACGGACACGGGGACGTCGACCGCCGCGATGATCGGCCTAACGGCGGCGAGCACCTCCTCGAAGGTCTGCCCCTCGTGGTCCTCGGCCCCCCGGGATTCGGCGAGCGGATGACTGCCGACCGTCAGTGCGGGGAACCCGGCGTCGGCTGCCGTCCGTGCGGACCAGACGTCCCAGACGGTCGGCAGCACGAGCGGCTGGTACTGGGCGTGCAGTTGCTTGAGGCGTTGAGCGCGCTCAACGCTGGTGCGAAAGTCCATAGCGGGGAAGCTACCCCCAGATCGCCACGAGCAACGTGAGGGCGTGCTACCCGTTGCCCGAACGCGTCAGCCCCCGGGTCATCGCACCTCCGGTGACGGCGCAGAACGAGACCCAGGTCGTGTCCTGAAACGAACGTCGCCGACGCCGATGAGTTCTGCGGCGCCCGGCCGTCTACCCCTGTGCACGACCGAAACGCCCATCAGCCGCCCTGGGAGGGTGAGGAAAATGAAGTACATGATCCAGATGAACGTGCCTGCCGATCAGTGGGACGCCGTCATGTCCGGGTACTCCGAGGAAGACATGCAGGCCATGTTCGCCCACATGAACGCCCTCAACGAAGACCTCACCGCCGCCGGGGAATGGGTGGAGGGGCAGGGACTCGGCGGCCCCTCCCTGGTCAAGACGGTGCGGGCCGGAGACGACGGGCGGCCGCAGGTGACCGACGGACCCGCCCACCCGGGCCCCGTCCTGGCCGGGTACTGGGTGGTCGACGTCAAGAGCGAGGACCGGGCGCTGGAGATCGCCGCTCGGGCATCGGCCTGCCCCGGAGCGGGCGGAAAGCCCAGCAACGACCCCGTCGAAGTACACCCGATCCCCGCGGACCCGACCCAGGCCTGAACCGACCGGTCCGACCGGTCCGACCAATCCGACCGGCCCCAGCGGGCGCCGACGGCCCGTTCGCCCGGCGCCCGGCTCAGGCCGCTGGTGCCGGTCCCGGGGTGAACGTCGCGCCCACTCCCCCGGGCGGGCGGGCGCAGGTCAGTACGACGACTGCCGGGCTCGGGCTTCGGCAGCGGTCTTCAGGTCGCCCAGCCAGGCCTCGAGTCCTTCGCGCAGGAGCGCGGTGGCGGTGGGCACGTCCGCTTCGACCTGGGGGCCGGTGTGCGTCTCCTCGGTGCTCACGCGGACGCCGCCGTCGACCTCGGTGAAGTTCCATACGTGCACGCCGTCGATGCGCAGGCCTTCGCCGATCGCGGGGCCGGTCCAGCGGATGCACGCGTGATGCCTGAGCTGCCGGACCGTCGAGGTGATGTCCAGGCGGGTGGCGGGAGTAGAGGGGTTGGGGGGCACCGGGATCGTCCACCGGAACGCCGAACCCGCGCGGAGGGGGCCGTGGTCGAGGCGTTCCGCGCTCTCGACGGGGGTCTGCCAGGACGGCCAGCGCTCGACGTCGGTCTGCAGCTTCCAGACCGTGCGCAGCGGGGCGTTGATGGTGGTTGCGGTCCGGTGGCGGACGCGGGCGTCCGGGTCGACGCCCTTCCCGCCGCAGGTGAGGGACGCGCCGGGGCGGGAGGCGGCCCCGGCGGGTGCGATGGCGGCGCCGAGGAGGCCGAGGACGAGCGGGACGGTGAACAGTGCGGCGCGGACGCCGGTGCCGTGAACGGCGGACATGGAGTTCCCCTCTCTCGAAAGCAGACGATAGAGCATCACGCTATAGTTAGAGGCTATAACGCCATCGACAGCGGGTCCACAGTCGCGTGATACCTTCTCGCTCACCCTTGAGGGTGTAACGCAACGGACGGGGAGGCGGCAGGCATGGCGGCAACGGGCGCGGAGACCCCGCGGGAGCGCTACCGGGCCCAGGTCAGGGCGGAGATCACGGCGCGGGCCTGGGATCAGATCGCCACGGCCGGCGCGTCGGCGCTGTCCCTCAACGCGATCGCCAAGCAGATGGGCATGAGCGGGCCGGCGCTCTACCGCTACTTCGCCAGCCGCGACGACCTGGTCACCGAACTCGTCCGGGAGGCGTACGGAAGTCTCGCCGCGACCCTCCGGACGGCCTCGGACGGAGGCGCCGACCTGACCGGACTGGCTCACGCGCTGCGCGACTGGGCCCTCGCCGACCCGCACCGGTACTTCCTGATCTACGGCACCCCCGTCCCCGGCTACCACGCACCCCCGGACACCACGGCTCTCTCGTCCGCGATCATGACGACCCTGCTCGACGCCTGTACCGCGCCCGCGCGCACCCCGCACGGTGCGACCTCGCCCCTCGCCGCCCACCTCGCGGACCACAGGGACTGGGCCGCCGGCCATCCCGCCCCGCCCGAGGCCCTGCGTCGTTTCCTGGCCTTCTGGACCCGTCTGCACGGCGTCCTGTCGCTGGAGCTCGCCGGCCACTTCACCGGCATGGACCTCGACCCCGCCCTGCTCTTCGCCGCCGAACTGGACAGCGTGTGAGCGCGCCCCACGGACCGGGTCGCGGAGCGCGTGCCGGCGTGTGAGCCTGTGAGGATGGACTGGGCGTCGTGGACCACGGTCAATGTCTTCGCAGGCCGGGGCGGTGTGCGCACCGAGGAAGCCGGTGCGCTCACGGGTGATCTCACCGTGCACACCACCTGGACGGGCGCCGAGGCGCGCGTGTCCGTGCAGTACAGCGGGTCGTCCGACTGGTTCACCCTCACGGGCAGCCCCCTCCCCTGTGCGTCGGAGCGGGACAGCCGCGACCTCCACGACGTGGTGGTCGAGCTGGTGCGCGCCGGGAAGGCCGCCGATGGCCTGCCCCCCATCGCCGCGGCGTAGAGCCGCCCGGGCTCCCGGCCCGACCCGGCGCCGACCACGCCCGCCGACCGCGCCTGCCGCCCTGCGCCCGGCGCCGGATACGCAAAAGACGCCCGGCGGGGAGTTCCCTGCCGAGCGTTCAGGTGCGTTTGCTGTCCGCTGGTACTGCCTGCTGGCGGCTTAGTACCAGTGGTGGGACTGCCAGAAGTTCCAGGCGCCGACGGGGCTGCCGTAGCGGGAGTTCATGTAGTCCAGGCCCCACTTGATCTGGGTGGCCGGGTTGGTCTTCCAGTCCGAGCCCGCGGAGGACATCTTCGAGGCCGGCAGGGCCTGGACCAGGCCGTAGGCGCCCGAGGACGAGTTCGTGGCCTTGTGGTTCCAGCCGCTCTCGCGGGACACGATGTTGTTGAACGCCGCGAACTGCGCCGGGTCCTTGATCATCTGCTGCGCGATCGCCTTGGCGTTCATCGGGGCGGCCTGCGCGGGGACGGCGGCGAGCATGGAGCCGGCGACGCCCAGGGCGAGGACGGAGCCCGCGATGGTCTTCTTGGAGGCGGCGATGCGGCGGATGACGGCGTTGGACACGGAATGACCTTCCGACGGGGGCAGGGACGGTCGCGGCATGCCGGAGGCATGCGTGAGCCACTCACGCGGTGGAGAGGGGTTCGTCTGCGGCGGGTGAAGTACCCCTGCCGCCTTGCGACTCATCCAGTTCTACAGATGCCCCGACCCCCTGGCAAAGGCGTCACCTACTAGCGGCCCTCGCAGCGAGGGACCGTGTGCCCTGCCCCCACCCGAGAGGCGTTCGCCCAGGTGGGGGCGGCCGCGACCGGGCGCCACCGGCCGCCCGGGGGCTACTACCACGGCTCGTACGTGACGTGGGTCCTATGGGGCGGGTCACCTCCGGGGCCCCGGAATCTCACCCACCGTCACCGCCCGTACCCCCTCGGGTGGCCGCTCGGGAGGCCGGATCACGCCGGGCGCGCCCGTCAGGCCGCGCGCGGTGCGGCGGCGGGCGGGTGGGCGGGGTGCGGTCCGGGAGTGGCGGGGAGCTTGCGGGGGGACGAGGGCGCACGGGCGTCCAGCTCGCGCCACACCGGGAAGACCAGCGGTGACAGCGTCACCGCCAGGTAGAGAGCCCCCGCGCCCACCAGCGCCGCCACCAGCCCCCAGGCGTCCAGGACCAGGCCCGCGCCGAGCATCCCCACCGGCGTCGCCGCCAGGGCGCAGGCGACGAGCAGGCCGAAGACCCGTCCCCGCACCTCCTCGGGCACCCGCTGGTAGGCCACGGACATCATCAGCGGCCCCACGACCCCCGACCCGACACCCGACAGGGCCAGTACGCCCAGCAGCACCGGAACGCGGGGCTCGGCGGCCAGCGCCGCGCACCGCACCGCCCCGACGAGGACGAAGGCGCCCACGAACAGCGGGCGACGCGGCATCCGGTGGCCGGCCCAGCCGTACAGGGCGGCCCCCAGTAGCGCTCCGGCGCCCATGGCGGTCACCATCGCCCCGAAGAGCGCGCTGCTGCGGAGCACCTGGGTTCCGTACGCCGGGTAGAGCACCCCGTTCAGCGCACCGTCCAGGGCGTTGGTCAGCAGCAGCACGCCCGCCATGGCGCCGAGCAGCCGGTCGCTGCGCAACTGCCGCAGTCCGTCGCGCAGTTCCTCGCCGTACGAAGCTCGGGTTGCGGAGCCTTCCCGGCGGGTCGCCGGCGCGGCGGGCACCAGGACCGCCACCGTGAGCGCGCACAGCAGCATCGCCGCCATGTCGACGCAGAGCGTGCGCACGGGGCCGGTCGTGGCGATGAGCAGCCCGGCCAGCGGCGCACCGGCCATCAGGCCGATCCGGCGGGCCCCCTCGACCGCGCCCGTGGCGCGCTCCGTGGTGACGCCGCTGCTCCGCATGGCACCGGTGAGCAGCAGTTGCTTCGACGTGTCGGCCGGTCCGCGGGCGGCTCCGACGAGGAAGACCAGAAGGGTCAGCGCCGGCAGGGGCAGGGCGCCCCAGGCGTGCAGCAGCGGGATGAGGCTGATGGCGGCGGCCGTCAGCAGGTCGGCGCCGATGCTCGCGGCCCGTACGGGCAGCCGGTCGACGAGCGGGCCCGCGAGGACGGCCGAGCAGAGCAGCCCCAGCACCTCGGCCGCGGCCACGAGGCCCGTACGGAGGCCACTGCCGGTGCTCTGGAGCACGAACCAGGGGACGGCGACGAGGGTCATCGCCATGCCGAGGGAGGAGATCCCGGAGACCGCCACCAGGGCGGCCAGCGGGGTGAAGCGACGGGGTGAGGGCGGTTCACCGGTGAGTGGTGTGTTCATGGGGGTCCTTCCGGCACCGTGACGCCGCCCGGCGGCCCGCGGGTGCGGGCCGCCGGGCGGCCGGTGCGCGCGGATCGTCGGGTCAGCCGGCCATGCTCACGCGGAGGCTGAGGGGACGCATGTCCGTCCACACCCGCTCGATGTGCGCCAGGCACTCCTCCTTGTCGCCGCGTACGCCCTGGTCGTGCCAGCCGAGCGGGACGGGCCGGCCGGCCTCCCAGACGGAGAACTGCTCCTCGTCGTTGGCCACGACCAGGTACTGCTGCGGGGACGTGTCGTTCATGGGTTTCTCCTCGATGGGTTCGGAAGGGGCAAATGGAAGGAGCGAAGGGGGAGGACCATGGGCCCGGAGGTGGGACCTCAGGCGGGCAGGGCCGCCGCGAGCAGTTCCGCCAGGGCGGTGCAGTGCGGCGGTTCCACCAGGTCGTGGTGGTTGCCCGGCACGACGGCCCGCACCACGGCGCCCGCCGTGCGCGGGCCCCACGGGGCCGGGTCCACGAGCGGGGTCGCGAGCTCGGGGTGCCGCTCGGCGACCGTGAAGAGGTGCAGGTCGACGCCCAGGACGGCCCCGGTCCGGTAGGCGGTGGACGCGGCGCCGTTCGCCTCGGCGACCCGCAGCAGCCGGCGCAGTGCCTCCGTCGGGGACCGGCGGGGCAGCGTGCCGTCCTCGCGGCCGCGCCGCAGCAGGGCGTCGAGCAGCTCGTCCTCGTCCAGCTCGCGCGCGGAGCCCGCCTCCAGCCCGGCCGCGATGCCGTACCGCAGGAGATCGGGATCGCCGGACGCGGCGGCCGGGCCGGGAGCGGCGCCCGGCGCGGCGGAGTCGATCAGTCCGAGGAAGGCGACCTCCTCGCCCGCGGCTTCCAGCCGGGCGGCCATCTCGTACGCGACCGTCCCGCCGAACGACCAGCCGGCCAGCAGGTACGGGCCGTGCGGCTGCTCGGCGCGGAGCGCGTCCAGGTAGCGCTCCGCCATCTCCGGCACGCGTTCCAGCGGGGTCTCAGCGGTGTTGTAGCCCACCGACTCCAGGCCGAGGACCCGCCGGCCGCCGCCGGGGGCGGCGTCGAGGTCCCGCACCAGGTCGCGGTAGCAGACGACGTCGCCGCCCCGCGGGTGGACCAGGACCAGCGCGGGCCGGTCGGGGTCGCCGTCGGCGAGCGGGACCAGCAGGCTGGCGGCCGCCGCCCCCGCCTCCGGCAGGGCCTCGCAGAGCAGTTCCACGGTGCGCCGGCGGAACACCATGTTCAGCGGCAGCTCCACTCCGAACTCCCGGCGTACGGCGGCCATCAGTGCGAAGGCCTTGAGCGAGTGTCCGCCGAGGGAGAAGAAGTCGTCGCGCACCCCGATCGGGGCCGTGCCGAGGTTCTGCTCCCACAGCCGCGTCATCCGCAGCTCCGTGGTGTCGCGCGGCGCCACCCGCCGTGTGCCGTCGGCGCGCGCCGCGTCCGCCGAGGGAGCGGGCAGCGCCTTGCGGTCGAGCTTGCCGTTGGGGGTGAGCGGGAGCCGTTCCAGGGCCGTGAGCACCGCGGGAACCATGTACTCGGGGAGCTCCTGGCGCAGCATGTCGCCGACCGCCCGCAGGTCGCCCTCCCCGTCCCGCCAGGTCACGTAGCCGGCCAGGACCGCGTCGACGCCCGTGCCGTGGACGGCGACGGCCGCCGCGAGGACATCGGGGTGGCGGGCCAGTGCCGCCTCGATCTCGCCCGGCTCCATGCGGTGGCCGCGCACCTTGACCTGGCCGTCCGCGCGGCCGCGGTACGCGAGGGTCCCGTCCGCGAGGCGCCGGACCAGGTCCCCGGTGCGGTACAGGCGCCCGCCCGCCGTGTACGGGTCGGGCACGAACCGGTCCGCGGTCAGTCCCGGCCGGCCGTGATAGCCGCGGGCCACCCCGTCGCCGCCGATGAACAGTTCGCCGAACACACCGACCGGCACCGGCCGCAGCCCCGCGTCCAGCACGTACAGACGGGTGTTGGCGAGCTCCGAGCCGATGGGGACCGGTCCGTCGCCGAGGGGCCCGGAGAGGCGGTGGGCGGTCGACCAGACGGTGGTCTCGGTCGGCCCGTACACGTTCCATACGGTGCCGAGCGCCGTGCGCAGCCGCTCGGCCAGGGCGGAGGGCAGCGCCTCGCCGCCGCACAGGGCCCGTACGCGGGGGGCCTGCCAGCCGCTCTCCATCAGCTGGTGCCAGGTGGCAGGCGTGGCCTGGACGACGGTGACCGCGGCGGCGTCGAGTTCCTTCGCGAGCAGGGCGCCGTCGCGGGCGGTCTCCCGGTCGACGACCCGCACCGAGGCCCCGCACGTCAGCGGGACGAGCAGTTCGAGCACGGCGATGTCGAACGAGGCCGTGGTGACGGCCGCAACCGTGTCCGCAGCCGTCAGGTCCAGCCTGCGGACCATGTCCCGGGTGAAGTTGGCCAGCGCCCGGTGCGGGACGGCGACCCCCTTCGGACGCCCGGTCGATCCGGAGGTGTACAGGGTGTAGGCCAGGTTCTCGGGGTCCGGGTGCACGGGATCCGGGCTCTCGGGGTCCGGGTGCACGCTATCCGGGTGTCCCGTTGCGAAGCCCGGCCCGTCGAGGTCCACGACGGCGACCCCGTCGGGGAGGTCGGGCGGGACGGAGGCGCCGGACACCACCAGGACGCGGGCGCCGCTGTCCGAGATCATGTACGCGATCCGGTCGGCGGGGTAGTCCGGGTCCACCGGGACGTACTGTCCCCCGGAGCGCAGGACGCCCAGCAGCGCGGCCGGCAGCAGCACCGAGCGGTCCGCGCAGACGGCCACCGCGCCGTCCGGGCCCACCCCCAGGGCGGCCAACCGCCGCGCGAGGCGTCCCGAGACGTCCCACAGCCCCGTGTACGTCAGCTGCCGTGCCCCGTCGTCCACCGCGACGGCCCGCGGCGTACGGGCGGCGCGCTCGCCGACGAGCACGTGCAGCGGCAGATCGGCGTCCGGCCCGCCCCCACCGCCCGCGGCACCTGCACCGGCACTGTCCTGCAGGAGCCGGCGCTCCTCCGCCGCGTCCATCAGCGGCAGCGAGGACACCGGCGCACCCGGATCGGCGACGGCGGCCGTGAGCAGTTCCACCAGGCCCCGGGTCATCCGCTCGACGGTCTCGCGGCCGAACAGGTCGGTGGCGAAGACGGCCTCGCCGTGCAGGGCTCCGTCCTCCTCGACGAAGTACAGCGACAGGTCGAACTTCGAGGCGCCACTGGCCAGGGCGAGCGGTTCGGTGTGCAGGCCGGGCAGCGGGGGCGGCGGGGAAGCCTCCTCGTCCAGGACCAGCATCACCTGGAACAGCGGATTGCGGCTCAGGTCGCGCTCCGGCGCGACCTCCTCCACCAGCCGCTCGAACGGCACGTCCTGATGGGCGTACGCGCCCAGCGCCGTCTCCCGGGCCCGGCCCAGCAGTTCACCGAATCCGGGATTCCCGGACAGGTCGGTGCGCAGCACCAGGCTGTTGACGAAGAAGCCGATCAGCGGCTCCAGTTCGGCCCGGTCGCGGCCGGCGATGGGCGAGCCCACCGCCACGTCGTCGCTGCCCGACCAGCGGGCCAGCAGCGCCTGGAAGCCGGCCAGCAGCACCATGAACAACGTGGCGTCGTGCCGCCTTCCCAGATCGCGGAGCCCCTGGAGCAGCGGGGCGGGCAGGACGAACGGGAACTGCGCGCCGCGCCCGGACGGGCCCGCCGGCCGGGGCAGGTCCGTGGGCAGGTCCAGCGGGGCGAGACCGGCGAGCCGGTCCTTCCAGTACCCGAGCGTTCCCGCGAGCGCCTCACCGTCGAGGTGCTCACGCTGCCAGGCCGCGAACTCGCGGTAGGAGACGGCGAGTTCGGGCAGCGGTTGCGCGTCGGCCAGGGTGCGGACGCGGTAGGCGGCGAAGAACTCCCGCCAGAAGACCCCCACGGACCAGCCGTCGAAGGCGATGTGGTGGGCCACGATCACCAGCAGGTGTGCGCGCGGCGCGGTCCGCACGAGGCGGGCCCGCAGCGGCCCGGCCGCCGTCAGGTCGAAGGGCAGGGCGGCGTCCTCGGCCGCCAGCTCCCGGGCGGCCGCTTCCGCCGCCGGGCCCATCGCGGACAGGTCGGTGAACACGGGGGCGAACGCGCGGGCCGGTCCGGGGACGACCCGGGCGTCCTCGGGGCCCGCCGCGCCCTCCTCGATCCGCGAGCGCAGCACCTCGTGCCGCGCGACGACGTCCTCCAGGGCGCCCAGGGCCGCCCCGGTGTCGAGCTCGCCCGTCAGCCGGACCGCGCCGGGCATGTTGTAGTCGGGCCGGCCCGGCTGGAGCCGGTCCAGCAGCCACAGCCGTTGCTGGCCGAAGGACAGCGGCCCGGGCCCCGCGGGCAGTGCGGGGATCCGCGAACCGGCCGGCGCCCCCGGCGGGGTCAGCGCCTTGGCCAAGTCCTCCAGGACGGGGTGGCGGAAGAGCAGGTGCACGGGGATGTCCCGGTCCAGCAGGGTCCGCAGCCGGGAGACGACCCGGGTGGCGCGCAACGAGTGCCCGCCGCGCTCGAAGAAGTGGTCGCGGGCTCCGATCGGCCCCTCGCCCAGCACCTCCTCCCAGACCTCGGCGACGGTGCGCTCCAGCGGGGTGCGCGGTGCGACGTGGTCGCGGTGCCCGGCCGTTCCGGGGGCGGGTGCGGGCAGGGCCCGGCGGTCGGTCTTGCCGTTGGGGGTGAGGGGCAGTGCGTCCAGGACGACGAGCGCCGAGGGCACCATCGCGGCCGGCAGTGCCCCCCGTACGAAGTCCAGCACCGCGGCCGGATCGCCCGGCCCGTCCCGCCACACCACGTACGCGGCGAGGGCCCGGTCGGCGCCTTCTCCGTGGGCCGCGGCGACGGCCCGGCCGACGTCGGGGTGGCGCATCAGGGTGGCCTCGACCTCGCCCAGTTCGATCCGGTGGCCCCGGACCTTGACCTGGCTGTCGCGGCGCCCGTGGAACTCCAGCACCCCGTCGGGCCGCAGCCGCGCAAGGTCACCGGTGCGGTACATGCGGGCCCCGGGCGGCCCGTAGGGGTCCGGCGGGTAGGCCTCGGCGGTGCGGGCGGGGTCCCCGAGGTAGCCGCGGGCGACACCGCGGCCGGCGATGAACAGCTCGCCCACCGCGCCGCGGGGCAGCGGTTCGAGGTGCTCGCCGAGGATCAGGACGCGGGCACCGGGCAGCGGCCGGCCGATCGGGATGCGGCCGCGGTCGATGTCGGCGTCCGTCACCACGTGGTAGGTGGTCGTGTTGGTGCACTCCGTAGGTCCGTACTGGTTGACCAGCCGCAGCCGTCCGGGCAGGCCGAGGGCGTGCGCGTCGCGCGCCAGTCCGGTGGTGAGCGCCTCGCCGGTCGTCATCACCAGCCGCAGCCCGGGCGCCGGGGCGGTGGTGGCGGCGACCAGCGGCTCCAGCATCGACGGGACGATCGACAGCAGCGCCGTCACCTGCTCCTCGTGCAGCAGCCGGGCCAGCGCGTCCGGGTCCCCGGCCTCGTCCTGCGAGGCCAGCACGATCCGGCCGCCGGTGGTCAGCGGGGCGAACAGGTCCCGTACCGAGGGGTCGAAGGTGAGCGCGGTGCGGGCGAGCACGGTGTCCTCGGGGCCGAGTCCGAAGGTGGAGGTGAGCGCGGCGAGGTAGCCCGTGATCGCGGCGTGCGTCACGGCCACGCCCTTGGGGCGGCCGGTCGACCCGGAGGTGTACAGCAGGTAGGCGAGGTGCTCCGGGTCCGTGAGGGGCGCCGGCGGTGTCGGCGGCAGTGCGTCGACGAGCCGACGCTCCCGGTCCAGGTCCAGGTCCAGCACCGGTACGGAGCCGGCCAGGCCCGCGGGGAGGCCGCCGGGCAGCCCGGCGGTCAGCACCAGCCGGGCCCCGCTGTCCGCGAGGACCGTACGGACGCGCTCGGCGGGGTGTGCTGCGTCGACCGGTACGTGGACGCCGCCGGCCTTCAGGACGGCGAGGACGCAAACGAGGGTGCGGGGGTCGCGGCCGACGGCCACCGCGACGGCGGTCTCCGGCCCGGTTCCCAGCTCGCGCAGCCGGTGGGCCAGCCGGTTGGCGGCCGCGTCGAGCTCCGCGTACGTGGTGGTGCGGCCCCGGAAGGTCAGGGCGGGGGCGTCGGGGCGGTCGCGCGCCTGCTCCTCCACCAGCGCGTGCAGGGTCCGCGCCGGGTGCTCCGGCCGGCCGGCCGCGGGCGCGGGGTCCTCGCCGAGCAGGGCGGCGTGTTCCTGCGGGGACAGCACGTCGAGCCGGGACAGCGGGGCCGCCGGGGTCTCGGCGGCGCCCGCCAGCAGCCTCAGGTAGTGCGCGGCGAACCGGTCGACCGTGTCACGGTCGAAGAGGTCCGTGGCGTACTGCACGGTGCCGGTCAGGCCGCCGCGGTGTTCCGTCATCGCCAGGCTGAGGTCGAACTTGGCCGTGCCGTTGGAGGTGTCGAGGGTCTCGACCTCCACGCCGTCCAGCGGCAGCGACCCGAGCTGTTCGGGGTGGAGCTGGAACAGGACGTCGAAGAGCGGGTTGCGGCCGAGGTCGCGCTCCGGGCGGAGTTCCTCCACGAGCCGGTCGAAGGGAACCTCCTGGTGCTCGTACGCGGCGAGGGCCGTCCGGCGGACCCGTTCCAGCAGCTCGTCGAAGGCGGGGTCGCCGGACAGGTCCGTGCGCAGCACGAGGGTGTTCACGAAGAAGCCGACGAGCGGCTCCAGTTCGGTGCGGTCGCGGCCCGCGATGGGCGAGCCGACCGCGATGTCGCTCTGTCCGGTGTAGCGGGCCAGCAGCGACTGGAAGCCCGCGAGGAGGACCATGAAGAGCGTCGCCCCGCGCTCGCGGGCCAGCGCGGAGAGCCGTCCGGCGAGGTCCGCGGGGACCTCGAAGACCAGGGTGTCGCCGGCGCCGGAGCGGACGTGCGGCCGCGGCCGGTCGGTGGGCAGTTCCAGGGCGGGGAGGCCGGACAGGCGCTCCCGCCAGTGGGCGATGGCGCCGTCGGCCTCGCCCGCGGCCAGGCGGCGCTGCTGCCAGTGAGCGAAGTCCCCGTATTGGACGGGGAGTTCCGGAAGTGAGGGGCGTCTGCCGGAGCGCAGCGCCGCGTACGCGCTGGACAGCTCCCGCCACAGCACCGGCATCGACCATCCGTCGCCGACGGCGTGGTGCAGCACCAGGACCAGGAGGTGCTCGTCGTCGGTGATCCGCACGACGCGGGCCCGCAGCAGCGGGGCCGCGCCCAGGTCGAACGGGGACGCCGCGTCCACGTGGGCCAGGCCCAGGGCCCGCGAGCGGGCCTCTTCGGGCGGCAGGTCCCCGAGGTCGGTGCACACGGGTGCGAACACCTCCGGGGGTTCCACGATCTGTACGGGTCCCTCGGGGCCGTCGGCGATCCGCGAGCGCAGCACCTCGTGGCGGGCCACCAGCTCGCGCAGCGCGGCCGCCAGGGCCCCGGTGTCGAGGGGGCCGCGCAGCCGGGCGGCCACCGGGATGTTGTAGTCGGGCCGGCCGGGCTGGAGCTGGTCCAGGAACCACAGGCGCTGCTGGGCGAAGGACAGCGGCGCCGCCCCGCCGGCCGGCCGGGTGCCGATCGGGGTGACGGCCCCGGCGGACGCCCCGAGCGGGTCCTGTCCGCGCAGGGTGTCCAAGGCCGCGGCGAACCGTTCCAGCACCGGGTTCTCGAACAGCAGCCGCAGGGGTACGCCGGTGCCCATGCGGGCGCCGAGCCGCGAGACGACCCGGGTGGCCCGCAGGGAGTGCCCGCCGAGGGCGAAGAAGTCGTCGTGGCGGCCGATCCGTTCGACGGCGAGGACTTCGCCCCAGACGGCGGCGGCCAGTTCTTCCGTGGCGGTGGCCGGGGCCGCGAACTCGGCCCGGAGCACGCCCTCCTCGGGCGGGGCCGGCAGCGCGCGCCGGTCCAGCTTTCCGTTGGCGGTGACCGGAAGCGCGGCGAGCGGGACGATCGCCGCGGGCAGCATGTACGCCGGCAGTCGCGCGGCGAGGGCGGCGTGCAGGGTGCCGGGGTCGGCCGTGCGGCCTTCCGCGGGCACCGCGTAGGCGACCAGGCGCTGCTCGCCGGGGGTGTCCTCGCGGACGATCACGGCGGCCTGCCCGACCTCCGGGCAGCGGGTCAGCTCGGCCTCGATCTCGCCCGGTTCGATCCGGTGGCCGCGGATCTTGACCTGCTGGTCGGCGCGGCCGAGGTAGTCGACCGTGCCGTCGGGGCGCCTGCGGGCCAGGTCGCCGGTGCGGTACATGCGGGCGCCGGCCGTTCCGTACGGGTCCGGGGTGAACTGCTGCGCGGTCAGGGCGGGCCGGCCGAGGTAGCCGCGGGCCACGCCGGTACCGCCGACGCACAGCTCGCCGACCGCGCCCTCCGGGACCGGGCGTCCGCGACCGTCCAGGACGTACAGGCGGGTGTCGTCCAGGGCCGTGCCGATCGGCACCCTGCCGTCCACCGCGCCCCCGGCCCGGGGGTCCAGCCGGTGGCGGGTGGCGAAGACCGTCGTCTCCGTGGGGCCGTACACGTTGACCAGCACGGTGTCGGTGGCGGCGGCCAGGGTGCGGCCGAAGGCGTGCGCGGACGCGGCCTCGCCGCCCGTCCACACCTCCCGTACCAGCGTCAGGAGTTCCACGCACTCCTCCACGACCAGGTTGAACAGGGCGGCGGTCAGGAACAGCGAGGTGATCCGGTGCTCGCGCACCAGCCGCGTCAGCGCCGCGGTGTCGACCCGGCCGGGGGGCGCCAGCACCACCTGGCCGCCGGAGAGCAGGGGCACCCACAGCTCGTACGTCGAGGCGTCGAAGGACAGCGGGGAGTGGGCCAGCACCCGCCGGTGCGCGGGGCCGAAGGAGGAGTCGCGGGCCAAGGCAGCGACGTTGGCGTGCGTGACGCCGATGCCCTTCGGCTCGCCCGTGGAGCCGGAGGTGAACATCACGTACGCCAGCTGGTCCGGTGTGCAGGCCGCGGCCGGTACCTCGGGACCGTCGGCCGGGGAGCCGTCGGCCGGGACGCCGTCGGCCGAGGCCGTCGCGTCGAGGACCGGCACGGGCGAGGTGCGGACCGCCTCGTGCCCGGCCGTCGCCGGGTCGGTGAGGAGCAGGCGGGCGCCGGTCCGCTCCAGGATCCAGTGCAGCCGGGCGACGGGGAAGCCCTCGCCGAGGGGGACGTAGGCGCCGCCGGCCTTCAGGACGGCCAGGACGGCCACCGGGAGGTGGACGGACCGCTCCATGAGCAGCGCCACCGGGGACTCGCGCACCACCCCCGCGGCGGTCAGCCGGGCCGCCAGGAGACCGGAGCGGCGGTCGAGTTCGGCGAAGGTGAGGCGTTCGCCGCCGCAGACCACGGCGTCGGCGTCGGGGGCACGGCGGACCTGCTCAGCGAACAGGTCCACGAGGGTGGCCGGGGCGAGGTCCGGGCGCGGCGCGCCGTGCCCGGAGGCGGCCAGCCGGGCCGCGGTCCCGGCGCCGGGCAGCAGTTCGGCCGCCGGGCGGCCGGGGTTCTCCGCGGCGGCCTCCAGCAGCTCCAGGTAGTGGGCGAGGACCAGTTCGGCGGTGGCGCGGTCGAAGAGGTCGGTGTCGAAGACCAGGGTGCCGGAGCAGTCGTCGGCGCCCTCGGTGACGAACACGCTCAGGTCGAAGAGGGAACCGCCGAAGTCGGCGCGCTCCGCCTCGGCGCTGAGTCCCGGCAGACGCAGTCCGGCCGTCTCGTCCTGCGCCGACGCGAACATCACCTGGACCAGCGGGTTGCGGTCGCCGACCCGTTCGGGGCTCAGGTGCTCCACCAGCCGGTCGAAGGGCACCTCCTGGTGGTCGTACGCGTCCACCGTCGCCCGGCGGACCCGGTCGAGCAGCTCCTGGAATCCCACCTCGCCCGACAGGTCGGCGCGCAGCACCAGCGTGTTGACGAAGAAGCCGATGAGCGGCTCCAGTTCCACCCGGTCGCGCCCGGCCACGGGCGTGCCGACGGCGATGTCGGCCCGGCCGGCCCAGCGGCCCAGCGTGGCCTGGAAGCCTGCCAGGAGCGTCATGAAGAGCGTGGCGCCGCTGCCCTCGGCGATCCGGCGCAGGCGGGCGGTGAGCGGCGCACCGAGGGCGAAGTCCACGCTCGCGCCGTCGCCGCTGCGACGGGTGGGGCGGGGCCGGTCGGCGGGCAGTTCGAGCGGTTCCAGGCCGGCGAGGTGCCGCTCCCACCAGCGCAGCTGCCCGTCCATGGCACCGCTCTCGAAGCGGTCGCGCTGGGTGCGGGCGTACGTCCGGTAGTCGAGCGGGAGCGCCGGGCCGGGCAGCGGACGGCCCTGGACCAGGGCCGCGTACCCCTCGGACAGCTCCCGCCACAGCAGGCCCATGGACCATCCGTCGGTGGCGATGTGGTGGACCACGAGCACCAGCAGGTGGTCCTCGGCGCCGAGCCTGATCAGCAGGGCGCGCAGCAGCGGGCCGGTCGCCAGGTCGAACGGTGCGCGGACCTCCTCCCGGGCCAGGGCGCGGGCCCGCTCCTCCCGCTCGGCCACCGGTGTGTCGCCGAGGTCGAGGAGCGGCAGCGGTACGGCCGTCGGCGCGGGCAGGACCACGGGGTGCGGGACGCCGTCGCGCTCCTCGAAGACGGTGCGCAGCGGTGCGTGCCGCGCCACGACGGCGGTCAGGCCGCGGCGCAGCAGCTCCGGCCGGACCGGGCCGCGCAGCCGCACCAGTTCCGGGATCGCGTAGCCGGGGGCGCCCTCCGCCATCCGGTCGACCAGCCACATCCGCTCCTGCGCGAACGAGGCCACGGGTTCGGCGTCCGGCGCGGTCGTGTCGGCGGGGCGGGCCTCCGGGGCCGTCCGGGCCCCGGAGGCGGCCGAGTCGTCCAGCGCGGCGCGCACTCGGCGGCGCAGCAGTTCGCGGGCGGCGGCCAGCCGGCTGTCGACTCCGGCCGGCAGGCTTTCCTGGGTGGTCACGAGGTCTCTCCCTGACGTGCGAGTGAAGGGACGGCGTCGGCGGACACCGTGGTGGGGGGCGGATCGGCGAACGCAGCGCTCTCCAGGTCGAGTTCGGCGAGCAGCGCCGTCTCGACGGCGGTGGCGAGGGCGGCGACGGTCCGCTGTTCGAAGAGCGTGTGGAGGGGCAGGTCCAGGCCGAGGGACTGGCGGAGCCGGGCCGCGACCCGGGTCGCGCTCAGCGAGTGGCCTCCGAGGACGAAGAAGTCGTCGTGCCGGCCGATCGCCGGCACGTCCAGGACGGACGCCCACACCATGGCCACCAGCTCTTCGGTCTCCCCCGCGGGCGGCTCGTGTCCGGTGGCCCGCGCGGCCGCGGGCGCCGGGAGCGCCCGCCGGTCGAGCTTGCCGTTCGGGGTCACGGGCAGGGCGTCGACGACGACCAGCACCGGCACCATGTACTCCGGGAGGGTGCGCCCGAGCGCGGCGCGCAGGGCGTCCGGATCGGGCACCGCGCCCGTTGCCGGCTCCACCCCCGTCTGTGGCTGTGCCTGCGCCTGCGGCTTCGCGTGTGCTGCGGACGACGCCTCCGGGAGGACGTACCCGACGAGGCGCCGCTCCCCCGGGACGTCCTCGCGGACCACGACGGCGGCCCGTCCGACGCCCGGCAGACGTCCGAGTGCCGTCTCGATCTCCCCGAGTTCGATCCGGAACCCGTGGATCTTGACCTGGTCGTCGGTGCGGCCGAGGTACTCCACCGAACCGTCCGGACGGAACCGCGCCAGGTCCCCGGTCCGGTACATGCGCGAGCCCGGCGGGCCGAACGGGTCGGCCGGGAACCGCTCGGCGGTCAGCGCCGGGCGCCGCAGGTACCCGCGGGCCAGGCCGGCGCCCGCGAGGAACAGCTCCCCGGCGACGCCCACCGGTACGGGCCGTCCCCGCGGGTCGAGCACGTACAGCGAGGTGTTCCAGATCGGGCGCCCGATCGGCACGGGTCCCGTGTCCTCGCGGCGGCAGTCCCAGTGCGTGACGTCCACGGCCGCCTCGGTGGGCCCGTACAGGTTGTGCAAGGGGACGTCGAGCACGTCGAGGAACCGGTTCTTCAGCTCCTCCGGCAGTGCCTCGCCACTGCACACCACGCGGCGCAGCGACCGGCACCGGGCGGCGCCCGGGTCCTCCGCGAACGCCGCGAGCATGGACGGAACGAAATGGACGGTGGTGATCGCCTCCCGTTCGATGGCCTGCGCCAGGTAGGCGGGGTCCTTGTGCCCGCCCGGCTCGGCGACGACCAGCACGGCGCCGGTCAGCAGCGGCCAGAAGAACTCCCAGACCGAGACGTCGAAGCCGAACGGCGTCTTCTGCAGCACCCGGTCGTCCGGGCCGAGACCGTACCGGTCCTGCATCCACAGCAGCCGGTTGACGATGGCCGCGTGTTCCACGACCACGGCCTTGGGCCGCCCCGTCGAGCCGGAGGTGTAGATCACGTACGCCGGGTGCGAGGAGCACAGGGGCTCCGGTGCGGCGACCTCCGACGCTCCGTCCGGGTCCGCGGCGGCCGCCGGATCCAGCCGGGGCAGCCCCGCCGGGACCGGCAGCGCACCGGCGAGGTCGTCGGTGGCCAGCAGCATGACGGGCTGGGCGTCGGACAGCAGGTAGGCGATCCGCTCCGGCGGCAGCGAGGGGTCCACCGGCAGGTAGGCGGCGCCCGCCTTGAGCACGGCCAGCAGCGACACCACCATCTCGGTGGAGCGGTGCAGTGCCACCGCCACGATCCGCTCCGGACCGGCTCCGCGCGCCCGCAGGGACCGGGCCAACCGCTCGGCGCGGCGGTCCAGTTCGGCGTACGAGAGGGTCTCGCCGCGGAACACGGTCGCCGGTGCCCCGGGGGTTCGGGCCACCTGCTGTCCGAAGAGTTCGGCCAGGGTCGTGTCGGGGACCGGCACGGCCGTGGCGTTCCAGCCCCGGATCAGGCCGTGCTGCGCGTCGGAGAGCAGGTCCAGCGTGCCGACGGCGGTGCCGGGCGCGTCGGCGAAGGCCGTGAGCAGCCGTTCCAGGGCCTCCCCCAGGCTCTGCGCGGTCCGCGCGTCGAGGGCGTCCGGGCGGTGGTCGAGGTGGAGCCGCAGCCGCTCCCCCGGCAGCACGATCAGGTTGACGGTGTAGTGGGTGGCGTCGGCGCCCTCGACGCCGGTGAGCCGCGGCCCGCCAGCCAGGTCCCGCAGGGAGTCGAGGTCGAGCGGATAGCTCTCGACGACGACGGTCGTGTCGAAGAGCGTGCCCAGTCCCGCGGCGCGCTGGATTCCGGCGAGTCCGGCGTGCTGGTGGTCCATCAGCTCCGCCTGCTCGTCCTGGAAGCGGGCGAGCGCGGCCGACAGCGGTTCGTCCTCGCGGATCCGGAACCGTACGGGCAGGGTGTTGATGAGCAGCCCGACCATGTGCTCGATGCCGGCGACGTCCGCCGTCCGCCCGGAGACGGTTCCGCCGAACACCACGTCCTCGCGGCCGGTCAGCCGGCCGAGGAGGATCGCCCAGACCCCCTGCACGACGCTGTTGAGGGTGATGCCGGCGCTGCGGGCCCGTGCGGTGATCCGCGCGGTCAGCTCCGGTGTCAGCTCCAGCGCGACCCGCTCGGGCAGGGTGTCGATGCGGTGCGGATCGGCGCCGCCGAGCAGGGTCGGTTCCTCCAGTCCGGCGAGGGCGGCGCTCCAGGCCGCGGCGGCGGCGTCCCGGTCCTGCCGGGCCAGCCAGGTGAGGTGATCGCGGTACGGAACCGCCTCCGCGGCCGGGCCGGCGGGCGCTGTCCCCGTGGGACGGTCCCCGGCGTCCGGGTCGTCCGTACGGTGCGGACCGTCCGCGTCGGCGTATCCGGTCAGCAGCTCGCGCAGCAGGACCGCCGAGGACCAGCCGTCCCACAGGATGTGGTGGTTCGTCATCACCAGCCGGTGCCGGCCACCGCCGAACCGGACCAGTGTGAAGCGCACCAGCGGCGGCCGCTCCAGGTCGAAGCGGCGGTCCCGGTCGGAGGCGAGCAGCCGGTCCCAGGCGCGTTGCCGGTCCTCGGCGCCGAGCCCGCCGAGGTCCACCTCCTCCCAGGGCGCCCGGGCCCTGTCGACGACGACCTGCACCGGCCCGTCCAGGCCCTGGTCGGTGAAGGCCGAGCGCAGCGCGGTGTGGCGCTCCATCAGGCGGGCGCAGGCGGCCCGCAGGCGGCCCGCGTCCACGCCGCCCTCCAGCGTCAGCACGATCTGCCCGGTGTAGGCGTCCCTCCCGCCGGTGTCGAAGGCGGAGTGGAAGAACAGTCCTTCCTGGAGCGGCGAGAGGGGCAGGACGTCCACGAGCCCGGGGTGGCGGTCCGCCAGCCCGTCCACCGCGGGCTGGGCCAGCCCGACCAGGGGCAGGTCCCGCGGGGTGAGCCGGCGCGACCGCGCGGGACCCGTCCAGCGGGCCAGCAGGCGCAGCGCCTCGCCCCACGCCTCGACCAGCGCGGCGGCCTCGGCGCCGTCGAGGAGGTCCCGCGGCCAGGTGACGACGGCGGTGAAGGCGGGGCCGTCGGGGCCGTCCACGGCCATCGCGTCGATCTGCAGGCAGTGCTCGGCCGGCAGGGACGGGTCCACGTCGGCGCGCAGTCCGTCCGTGCCGGGGGCCGGGGTCCACGGGGGCCCGTCCGCGCCGCCGAACCGGCCGAGGTAGTTGAACAGGAGCCGCGGTCGCGGCAGGGCGGCCAGTGCGGCGGCGGTGTCGGGGTTGAGCCGGCTCAGCAGGCCGAACCCGGTGCCGTGGTCCGGTACGGCCGCCAGCGCGCCGTGCACCCGTGCCACCAGGTCGGCCAGGGGCTCGCCCCCGTCGGCCGCCGCGTCCAGGTCGAGGCCGGCCAGGTCGAAGCGGACGGGGTACTGCGTGGTGAACCAGCCCACGGTGCGGGCCAGGTCGTGGCGTCCGGTGCGGTCGGCGCGGCCGTGCCCCTCCAGGTCGACCAGCAGCGATCCGGCGGGGGCACCGGCCGGCCCGACGCGGTGGGCGGCCAGGGCCAGCCCGGCGAGGAGCACCTCCGCCGGCCCCGTGCGCAGGGCGCCGGGGACCCGGGACAGCAGCGGGCCGGCGACCTCGGCGGGGAGGTCGAGCGTCAACGCGCGCGTGGTCCCGGCGGTGTCGCGGGCCGGATCGGGCGTCCGGTCCCAGGGCGCGGACGGCCGGTGGCCGGAGCCGTCCGGGTCCAGGGTCCGCTGCCAGAAGGGCAGTTCGCCGAGAAGCTCCGGAATCCGCGCCAGGCCCTCCAGGTGGTGGGCCCACGCGCGGAACGAGGCGTCCGCGCGGCCCGAGTTCACCGGGGCGCCTGCGTCGGTGAGCTCGGCCGCGTCGGCGGCGGGGAGCGGCCGGCCCTCGGTGCGGGCTTCCCAGGCTTCGGCGAGGTCGGCCGTCAGGATCCGCCAGGAGACCCCGTCCACCGCCAGGTGGTGGATGCAGAGCAGCAGCCGGCCGGGCGCATCACCGTCGGCGAGGCGCACTGCGCGCAGCATCACCCCGGCCGCCGGGTCCAGTTGCCCCGCCGCCTCGTGTGCCTCCCGTTCCACGGCCGCGGCGCGCTCCCGCGGGTCCGACCCGGCCGACTCGACGCGCCGGTAGAGCCCGCCCACGTCGACCGAGCCCGGCTCGCCGATCGTGCAGAGCGGGCCTCCGGGGCCTTCGGTCACCGCGAGGCGCAGCGCCGGGTGGCGGTCGACGAGCGACCCGAGGACCTCGACCAGCGCGGTGTCGTCCGCGTCCGCGGGCAGGGTGAGCACCATCGACTGGCTGAAACGCCCGAGGGGGCCGGGCCCGTCCAGGAGCCATCGCATGACCGGCGTGGCCGGCAGCGCGCCGCAGGCGCCGACGGCCGGGCCGGCGTCCGCGTCCGCGTCCGGCAGCGCACCGCCCTCCGGTTCGCCCACGGCCGCGGCGAGGGCGGCCGCCGTCTTGTGCGCGAACACGTCGCGCAGGGTGAAGGAGATGCCGCGGGCGCGGGCCCGGCTCGTGAGGGTGAGGGCGGTGATGCTGTCGCCGCCGAGCTCGAAGAAGTTGTCGTCCGGCGACGCGGGCAGGCCCAGCGCCTCGGAGAAGAGCGCCGCCAGCATCTCCTCCGCCGCGGTGTACGGGCGTACGGGATGCTCCTCCCGGGCCGCGGGCTCCGGTACGACCAGCCGGCCGCGGTCCACCTTGCCGCCCGCGGTGAGCGGGAGCCGGTCCAGGGCCACGAAGGTGTGCGGGACCATGTAGCGCGGCAGGACGCGGCCCAGCTCGGCGCCGAGCAGCGCGCTTTCCGGCGCCGGACCGCCGGTCGGGGGCGCCACGAAGGCCACCAGCCGCCGGGCCCCGCCCGCGGGCTCGTGCACGACGACCGCGGCCTGCCCCACGGAGGGGTGGCGGCCGAGGACCGCCTCGATCTCGCCCAGCTCGATGCGATGGCCGTTGATCTTGACCTGCCGGTCGACCCGTCCGAGGAACTCCAGTTCGCCCCGGGCGGACCAGCGCACGAGGTCGCCCGTCCGGTACATCCGCGCGCCCGCGACGCCCGAGAAGGGGTCGGGCACGAACCGCTCGGCCGTCATGCCGGCCCGGCCGGTGTACCCCCGGGCCAGACCGTCGCCCGCCACGCACAGCTCGCCGGTGGCGCCGGGCGGCAGCAGCCGCAGCGCACGGTCCACCACGTAGGCCCGGTGGTTGGCCATGGGCCGGCCGATCGGAGGCGTCCGGCCGGACGACGGCGGCGTGACGCGGTGCATGGTGACCGACACCGCGGCCTCGGTCGGGCCGTAGGCGTTCCAGACCTCGCGGCCCGCGGTGGCCCAGCGGTCGACGGCGTCCCCGGACGGCGCCTCGCCGCCGGTGGACAGGAACCTCAGGGCGGGCAGCGCGGCCGGGTCGAGCAGGGGCAGCAGCGCCGGCGGCAGGTCGGCCACCGTCACGGCGCGGTCCGCGAGGAGGGCCTGGAGCCGGTCGACGTCGACCCGCTCCGCATCGGTGGCGAGGACCAGCGTCGATCCGCTCAGCAGCGCGCCGAAGACGTCCAGCACCGAGACGTCGAAGGAGAGCGCCGCGAACCCGAGGAACCGCTCGCCGGATCCGGACCCTCCGTCGTCACCACGGCTGTTGCCGTCACCGGACGGCGCGCCGCCCAGTCCGCACAGGGTCAGGTGGCCCCGCACGAAGTCGGCGGCCGCCGCGTGCGGGACGACGACGCCCTTCGGCTCGCCCGTGCTGCCGGAGGTGTACAGGAGGTACGCGGCGGAGGTGACCGGCACGCGCACCCCACCTTCCCGGCGCACCCCGGCGGCGCGGACGGCGGGCCCGGTCCCCGCGTACACCGCGGTCGGCAGGCCGGCGGGCAGGCGCTCCCGCGCACCCGGCTGGGTGACGGCCGTACGCAGTCCCGCGTCGCGCACGACGTACGCGATCCGCTCCCGCGGCAGCCCGGGGTCGAGCGGCACGTAGCAGCCGCCCGCCTTGAGGACGCCGAGGAGCGCCGCGACCATGGCGGGCGAGCGCTCGACGCACACACCGACCGGGGCGCCGGGCTCCACGGCCGGCCGCAGCCGGTCCGCGATGTCCTGCGCCCAGGCGTCGAGTTCCCCGTACGTGACCTCGGCCCCGTCGCACGCCACGGCGACCGCGTCGGGGGTGCGCGCCGCTGCCTCCTCGAAGAGGCCGTGCAGCAGGCCGCCTGCGGGAGCCGGGTCCGCGCCGCCGTCGCCGAAGGCGGTCAGGAGGGCTTCGTCGGCGCCGGTCAGGAAGGGCAGGGAGCCGACCGGGGTGTCCCCGTCGGCGCCGGCCAGTGCGACCAGGAAGCGTGTGAAGCGGACCCGCAGGGCGTCCAGTTCCCCCGGTGCGCAGTCGGCGGCGTCGCCCTCGGCCTGGACGGTGAGCGGGCTGTCCCCGCCGCGGTCGTAGACGTTGAGGGAGACGTGCTCCACCGGGCCGACCGCCAGGTTGTGCGCCGAGGCGGGCGCGCCGGCGAAGGAGAGCTCGTAGTCGAAGGACATCAGGTTGACCGCCGCGTCCCACAGCCGGGGCCCGGCGCCGTTCGCGGCGGCCGCGCCCGGTGAGCCCGCGCCCCGCAACTCCTCGATCCGGTAACGCTGGTGGCGCAGCGCGTCCTTGATGCCCGCCGAGGTGTTCCGTACGAGTTCGCCGACGGGCATCGCCGCCGTCACGGCGAGGCGCAGCGGCAGGACCTTGGAGAACATGCCGGGTGTCCGGCGGGCGTCAGGAGTGGTGCGTCCGGTGACCGGGAGGCCCAGGACCACGTCCTCGGCTCCGCCCACCCGGTGCAGGTAGGCGGCGGAGGCGGCCATCACCAGCGCCGACCAGCGCGTACCGTGCCGGCGTGCGGCCTCGCGCAGGATCCGGGCGTCGGCGGGGTCGAGGTCGCCGCGCACCCGTACCGTCGCACCGGTGGCGGTCGCGGGTGCGCTGCCGGTGAACGAGACGGGCTCGGGGGCCCCGTCCATCCTCGCCCGCCAGAACGCCCGGTCGGCCGCGAACGATCCGGACCGCGCGTACTCCTCCTCGTCCGCCACGATCCGCTCCCACGGCGCGGCCTCCTGCGCGGGTACGGCGCTTCCCGCGGCCAGAGCCGTGTAGACCTCCGCGGTCCGCCGCGCCAGCATCGAGCCGGTGACCCCGTCCGCGACGACGTGGTGGTAGCCCTGCATCCAGCGGTACGTCCGCGACCCGGTCCGCACGAGCAGGAACCGGCACACGTCCCCGGCCCCGAGGTCCGTCGGCCGGGCGAGCTCGGCGCGCATCAGCCGCTCGGACTCGGCCTCCGGATCGGCGCAGCCGGTGACGTCGGCCGTCTCCATCCGCAGCGGCGGCGGGCCGGCGGGTATCTGCCGTACCGTGCCGTCCTCCTCGGCGAAGCGGACGCAGAGCGACTCGGTCCCGGCCACCGTCAGTCGCACCGCCTCCGCGAGGAGCCCCGGGTCCACCGCCCCGCGGATCTCCAGGTACTCGGCGATGGTGTAGTCGAGGCGCGAGGGGTCGAGCTGCTGCGCGAACCAGACGCCGTTCTGCGGCGGGGTCAGGGGCAGCGGCCCGCGGTCGTGAGTGGCCATGCGGTGGTCAGTCTCCTCAGTCGGATCGGTCGATCAACGACGACGTGACGCCACTCTCCGTGACCGGTGAGCCGGCTCGAAAGTCCCACCAATACGTCTCTTGACGGCCATCGGCGGCGCCCTCCGAAACCCGGTACCGCGAACCCGTGACAGCCGGTGATCCCGGCGAGCCCGCCGCCGCACACCAGCGCCCACCCCCACAGTCTCTACAGGTGTAGAGTCCGCTTCACACGCCACCCTCTACGGATGTAGAGGACGGTCTGCCCGACATCAAGGAGTCGCCATGAGCGCCACCGCCCCCACCGTCGCCCGGCACGGGTCCGAGCCCTTGCGGCCCTTCAAGGTGGGCGCCGGCGGCCTCGTCCTGCTGGGTACGGGCCACCTCGCCCTTGCCGCCGCTGCCGCCTGGGGCGAGCCGACACCGGAACAGGCAGCCTCCTCGGCCGCCCTGCGGGCGACGGGCATGACGCTGCTCGGCCTGGAGCGCAGCACCCTCGACGTCGTCGACGGCATGAGCGCCGCCATGGCCCTGTTCGTCATCTCCTCCGCGCTCCTCGCCCTGTTCGCAGCCCGGCAGGCCCCCGCCCTGGTCGAACGGCGCACCGCCTTCGGCTGGACGCTCCTCGCCACCTCACTCGCCGGGCTGGCGATATCGACCGTCTTCCTCCCCCCGCCGCCGATCGCCGTCCTCACCGTCACCAGCTGCGCCTTCGCCCTGTCCCTGCGCCGGGCAGCACGCTGACCCCGGCCCCGGCAACCACCGAGAACGACGCGCTCCGCCCCGGCCGGCTGCCGGGGCGGAGCGAGGGGCGTACGGGGGTGGGCTCAGCGGGCGCTCGTGCGCCTGCGACGGCGGAGCACGGCGACTCCGCACGCGAGGGCGAGCGTCGCGCTGGAACCGCCGGCGAGGAGCAGCGCGGAGGACGGGGCCTCGCCCTCCGTACCCGCGGGGCCGTAGCCGCTGGAATAGCCCCGGGTGTCGTACTCCGACCCGGGCAGCTTGTCGGCGTAGCGGGCCTTGACCAGCTTCTGGTAGTCACCGAGCGATACCGACGCCCGGCCGCCCAGCCCTTGCCGGGCCTGGTCGTTGAGCGGTTCGACGGTGAAGAGTTTGAGCTGGTACCAGCCGCGGTTCTGCGGCTCGGTGAAGACCAGCGTGCCCGCGGTGGCCTTGCTCGCGTACACGGCGTCGTCGTCGCCGTCCCGCACGGCCGCCAGATGCCAGCCGCCGCCCTCGGTGGGGGCCAGCATGACGGTGGCGTTGCGACCGTTGACGGTGGCGCTCAGCGAGGAGACCAGCTGCGTCAGCCTGACCGCCTTCGTGGGCAGGGGCTGGGCGGTGCCGGCGACGAACGCAGGGGTGATCTCGTTCAGTGCCACCGGGTCCTTGATCGTGAAGACCGGGAGTCCCTGGCACGGCTCGGCCGTCTCGGGGATCGTCTGGACCGGGCCGCCCGCGGCGTCGCCCGCGGGCACCGGAGTACGCAGGAAGCGGCAGACGGTGTCGCGCACGTCGGTGGACCGCACCGCGTCGAGGGCCGCCCGGTAGTCCGGGATGTCGGCCGGGAGAGGATCCTTGGCCGGAGCCGTGTGGGCCGGACCGGCGACGGACAGCAGAGCGGAGGCGCTCAGTGCGACGACGGTGGTCAGACGGGAGAGCCGGGAGAGGCGGGAGAGGTGGGCGCGGCGGGGGGCCGCCTGCTTGCCGGACATTTCGGTGCCGCTGGTGTCGCGCATGTCGCCGTCCTTAGCGGGAGATACCGATGCGGGAATGGGTCCACTTGGACGAGCTGTTGCTCACGTAGTCGTTGTAGTTCCACCACGTGTACGTGGTGGTGTCCGGCCACGGGTCGGCCACGGCGATCGTGGTGTTCGACGTGTCGAACCCGTAGACCACGTTCATGTGACCGCCACCGGAGGCCCACCCGATGCGGGCGCCGATCGGCCGGGCCGCCTTGACGTCGGTGTACACCTGGTTGAAGGTGGCCGCGCTGTTCAGGCCCGAACCGGTGTGGGTCATGCCCAGGCTGCTCCAGCCCCTGGCCATGTCGTCGAGCGTGGCGGGCTGGTTGTTGCAGCCGTAGTAGGGCTGGGCCCGGCTGCAGAAGTCCGTCTGCGTGGACCCGAAGCCCTGGAACTTCGCGATGGTCAGCCCGGAGGCGACCCAGCACCACTGGGACTTCTCCTGTTTCAGCATGGCGATGCTGTCCTGGCCCGCTTCCGCGTGAGCCGTGCCTCCCGCGGCCGTGAGCGATCCCAAGGCGGCGAGCGCGATGGCCGCCGCCGTGGTTCCGTACCTGAACCTGCCCATTTTCCTGCCTTCCCCGATGGGTAGAACGAGATGAACGGGTCAATCTGGCAGGAATATGACAGCGCATCATGTCCACGGCACATAGGGGCCTTGCAGGAAATTACCCCTTACCGACTATTCATCGGGTTATCGCCCGACCCCGGCCCGACGGTTCCGCGCCGCTCGCGGAAGCGGGCGCAGGGAGTTCGGCAGCTCATCGGACAACTCACTCGTTGGGAGCATTCGCGTCCCCCTGGCGTGGGACGGACGGCCCACACCGGCGGTGGCCGCCGGCGCGGCCGGTTGACTGGGGCTCCTTGACGATCCGACGACGGAGGAGCACGGAACATGACCGGACAAGCGCGGGATCAGGCACGGCAGGAGCAGCGGGGATACGGGCCGGGGCACGGGGAGCAGACGCGGCAGGCAGCGCCGCCCTGGAATCCGTTCGCCGCGCTGGAGGAGGTCGGGCTGCTCGCGCTCGGCGCCGTCGACCTCGCGCTGGACCAGGTACGGCAGGCGACCGGCCGGGGCGAGGACGTGGCCCGGCGTTCGGACCTGCGCGAGCTCGTCGCCGACGGGGTGAAGGAGCTGAGGGCGCGCGGGGAGCTCGCCTCGCGGCGCGTCGTCGCGGCGGACGACGACAACTACCTGGAGCTGATGGCCCGCCGGGCCGCCGCGCGCCGAGCGCGGCCCGCCGACACCGCGACGGCGCCGGGAGCCGGGCCCGCGCATGCATGACGACCTCGCGTTCCGGCAGCGCATCGACACGCACCTGCACCGGCTGGTCGACGAGGAAGAAGCCGAGCTGTTACGCCTCTCCAGCGAACTCGCCCCGCTCTGCGCCCAGTTGCGCAGCTCACTGACGCGCGGGAAGCGAATGCGGGCCGCGTTCCTGTACTGGGGCTGGCGGGCCGCCGGCCAGCCGGACTGCGACGGGGTGATCCGGGCGGCCGCGGCCATGGAACTCGTGCACGCGGCGGCCTGCACCCACGACGACATCATCGACGACAGCCGTCTGCGGCACGGCGTCCCGACCGCCCACGCCGCCTTCTCCCAAGCGGGAGCGGGTCGTTGGGGTGGCGGAAGCGGCCACGGCCAGGTCGCGGCGCCGGCCCCGGGGGCCGTACGGCAGGACCGGGCCGCCGCGCTGGCGATGATGCTGGGCGACCTGCTGATGGGGTACGCCGCCCAGGTCTTCGCCACCTGCGGGCTGCCCGGCGCGTACGTGGCGCGGACGGTCCCGTTGTGGTCGACCCTGCTGCGCGAGACCGTCGCGGGCGAGTTCCTGGAGGTCCTGCGGACGGGCGCCGACGGCGCGCCCGAGGTCGCCGAGTCGCTGGAGGTCGCCCGGTACAAGACCGCCAAGTACACGGTGGAGCGTCCGCTGCACATGGGCGCCACCCTCGGCGGCGCCCCCCGGCAGGTCATGGCCGCCTTCACCGCGTACGGGCTGCCCCTGGGCGAGGCGTTCCAGCTCCGCGACGACCTGATCGGCACCTTCGGCGACCCCGCCGAGACGGGCAAGTCGAACCTGGACGACCTCCGGGACCGCAAGCCCACCGCGCTGCTCGCCACGACGCTCGCCCTGCTGGACCCGCCCGACCGGGCGCTGCTGGACAAGACCCTCGACCGCCCCGCCCTGGACGAGTCCGACGCGGCGCTGGTGCGGCGGCTGATGGACGGGTGCGGCGCCCGGCAGCGCATCGAGGACATGATCGCCGACCGGGTGAGGGCGGCCCGGGACGCGCTGGACTCGGTGCCCCTGCCCATGGACGTACGGACGGCGCTCGGCGGGCTCGCCACGTCGGCGTCCGCGCGGACCCTCTGAACAGCCCCGTGGACCACCGCCGGACGCGCCGGACGCGCCCGACGCACCGGAGCGGCAGGAAGCCGCGCCACACGATCCGAACGAGCCACACGAGGAGCACGACGTGACCACCGAGACCCGGCCCCGCTACACCGACGCGGCGCTCGACGAACTCAGCCTGCAGGGCGACCCCTTGGCCGACGAGACCGTGGCCGCCATGTTCGAACGCGGCGAAGTGCGGGACTTCAACACCCTGATGCGCTTCTTCAGCACCGCCGGCCACAAGCTCCCCGAAGGGCTCCCGCCGTCTGCGGTGTCGTTCCTGGAGGCGACCGCCATGCCGCCGAAGTGGGTGGACTGGGACGTGATGGAGCGCGCCCGGCTGTTCTTCATGGACAACGCCGCGCACATCAACACGGGCCTGTCCTTCGCGGCGATGCCCGCGACCTACGCCGTGCCGCGCGTGGCGCGGCTGCTCGCCTCGACGCACTCGATGGACTACCCCTCGCGCAGGATGGCGAACACCGGCCAGTTCGTCACGTACCTGATGCAGACCAACGCCTTCGAGGAGGGCAGCAAGTTCATCCCGGCGGCCCAGAAGGTCCGGCTGCTGCACGCGGCGGTACGCCACCACCTCACACGCTCCGGACGGTGGGACATCGAGGCGGACGGGGTGCCGCTCTGCCAGGAGGACATGATCGGCGGGCAGATGTGCTTCTCGATCCTCGTCCTGGACGCCATGCACCGCCTCGGCATCCACATGAGCGAGGAGGGGGCGGAAGCCTACTTCTACGCGTGGCGGGTGGTGGGCTCCATCCTGGGCTGCGACATGACGGCCGCCCCGGGCAACCTCAAGGAGGCCCGCGCGTTCGCCGACCTCTACCTCAGCCGCCACCTCGGGCCCTCCGAGGACGGTGTCCGGCTCAACAACCAGCTGATGCGGATGTACGAGGACGTGGTGCCCGGCACCCTCTTCGACCCGATCGTCCCCGCCACCATCCGCTACCTCATCGGGCCCACGATCGCGGACTGGCTCCAGATCCCCCGCAGCCCCTGGGACACGGCGGCGAAGGCCGTCCCCATCGTCCTCGGCCTGCTGGAGACCGTCGAGGACAGCAGCCCGCTCGGCGAATGGGCGCTGGACAAGGCGGGCAGCCTGCTGACCACCTTCGAACTGGCCTCGCTCACCCGTGGGCGCGTCATGCAGTACGCCATCCCGGAGGAGCTCAAGGGCGAGTACGGGGTACGGTCGCAGGCCCCGCGCACCCACCGCTGGGTACCGCCGTCGCCGACCCCCGCGTGACGCGGCGGGGGCCGGTCGGGGCCCGCGGCGCGGGCGGCCGGAGCGGCCGGGTCAGCCCGCCGGAGCCGTCCACTTCTGCTGGGGGGCGCCGGTGCAGGTCCACAGCTGTAGACGTGTCGCGTTGGCGGGGTTGCCGCCACTGACGTCGAGGCACTTGTTCGCCTGCGGGTTCACGATGTCGCGGGCCCCGGACACCACCCAGCGCTGGGCGCCGGTCCCGTTGCAGTCGTAGAGCTGGACCGGGGTCCCGTCGGCGGTGCCGCCGCTCGCCACGTCGAGGCACTTGCCGAGCGCGCGTACGGTGCCGTCGGCGCCCAGGGTCCAGCGCTGGGCGGCGGTCCCGTTGCAGTCGTACAGCTGGACCGGTGTGCCGTTGGCCGGGTTCGCCGCGGCCACGTCGACGCACTTGCCGGCGAGCCCGCTGATCTGGCCGGTCCGGCCGCCGGAGCCGCCGTCGTACGAGGTGACGCGGACGTGGTCGACCACCAGCTGCTGGGGGAAGGCCGTACTGCCGTCGGGGTCGCCCGGCCAGTAGCCGCCGACCGCGAGGTTGAGGATCAGGAAGAACGGCTTGTTGAAGGCCCAGCTGCGTCCGCCCAGGTCGGCGGGGGTCCGCCGCTGGTAGACGACGCCGTCGACGGACCAGGTGATCGAGTCGGGGGCCCAGTCGACGGCGAAGGTGTGGAAGGCGTCGGCGAAGGCCTGCCCGCCGGGGAGGGAGTACGCCGCCCCGATGCCGCCGGCGCCGGAGTAGCCGGGCCCGTGGAGGGTGCCGTGTACGGTCGACGGTTCGAAGCCGACGTTCTCCATCACGTCGATCTCGCCGGAGTTCGGCCAGCCGACCTGGCCGATGTCGTTGCCGAGCATCCAGAAGGCGGGCCACATGCCCTGACCCCGCGGCACCTTGAGCCTCGCCTCCACGCGTCCGTACGTCTGCGTGAAGCGACCGGCGGTGTTCAGGCGGGCGGAGGTGTACTCGCAGCGGCCGTACCAGCAGGTGTAGTCGGCCGGGTTCTCGCGGCGGGCGGTGATGACCAGGTGGCCCTGTCCGTCGAGGGCGGCGTTGCGGTTGCCCGCCGTGTAGAACTGCCGCTCGTGGTTGTTGACGTTGTCACCGGTCTCGATCTGCCATTTGCCGGGGTCGGCGGCGGCTCCGGCCGGCCCGTCGAAATCGTCGGAGAAGGTCACGGCCGCCGCGGCCGCTGCCGCGGCGGCCCGCGGTGCGGGGGCCGGGGCGGGCTCGGCGGCGCCGGTGGCCGGGGCGGCCAGGCCGCCCCAGCAGGCGAGGGCGAGGGCGCATAAGAGCACGCGCCGGTGCCAGGTGGGGTGCACGGTGATCACATCGCTTCGGGTGTGGGGGGATGCGCATAAACATGCCCATGACAAGTCTCCGCTGGGGATTGAACGCGGAATCATGCCGTCCGGGCCCCTTCATTCACTACTTGATTGAAGGCGCGCGCCGCGACCGCGTCAAGATGCCCGCACCGCCCGATGCACGTGGTCGGCACACCGGCACCCGGCGGCGCACTGCGGCCCGGCCCGCCCCCGTCCGCCCGCCGGCGGCGGTCACGAGGGGGCTGGGGTCTCACACCGGGCTCCGGACTCACGCCGGTCTCACACCGCGCTCCCGCCGGTCTCGGGGGGTCAGGCCGCGGCCCAGCCCGGATCGCGTCCGCTCAGTCCGACGGCCCGGTCCAGCAGCGGGGCGTCGTCCCGTACGGGCACGACGGGGCCGAAGATGCCGCCGCCGCGGGTCTCGTCCTCCGCGGCCGCCAGCAGGAAGCCGTACGCGGCGCTGAGCGCGGCCGGATCGGGGGCGTACTCCTGGCCGGTGGCCCGGGCCAGGTCCCAGCCGTGCACCACGAGTTCGTCCACGGCGACCGCGAGCGCGATGTCGCCCGGCAGGTCCACGCCGCCCGCACGGGTCATGCCGGTCCGGGCGGCCGGGTCCTGCCAGGCCTCGGCCAGTTCGCCGAGGACCCGGGGCAGGTCCTCGCGCCAGTCGGCGGGCAGGACGGGCGCGGCCGAGTCGGGAGCCGTGTCGGTCGTGGCGCCCAGGTCCTTGCGGGCGGCGTCGCGGAAGGCGACGGCGAGGCCCGTGAGGTGCCCCAGCAGGTCTCTCACCGCGTACTCCGGACAGGGCGTGCGGTGGTCGAGGTGCGCGTCCGGGACGGCCGCCGCGAGGCGTGCCACGATCCGCGCTTGGGGTCCGAGGTCGAGAGTCGTCGTACCGGTCATCTGCCACGCCTCCGGAAGGTCGGTGTGAGGGGTTCCGAAGGGTAGACCGGCGGCGGAGCCCGTTCTCATCGCCACACGGGCAGGAGATTCAACCGGGTGAACCTCCTGCCGGACCAGGCCGTGGGGGGCGGGGCGAGGCCGCGCTCCGGAGCTCCCGGCACGCCCGCCCGCCACGGCCGGCCGAAAGCATGCTTGGCTTCGGAGGTGGATCTGACATGGGCGGACGTCTGCGGGCGCCGGTTGCGACGGCACGGTCTGGTGGTCCCGCTGGGCAGTCCGGCCGAGGCGGCCGCGGCGATGTGCGGCGCGCACGCCCAGGTTCCGTCGGCCGCCGAGGTGTCGATCGCCCTTCGGCTGCACGGCGTGACGCGCGCCGACGTGCAGGAGGCGCTGTGGGGGGACCACAGCCTGATCCGGACCTTCGGGCCGCGCGGCACGGTCCACCTGCTCCCGGCGGCCGAACTGGCCCTGTGGTGCGGGGCCCTGGGAGCAGTGCCCGCTCCCGTGCAGCCGGATGCCGGGGCCCGGTTGAGCCCGGAGCGGACCGAGGAGCTCGTCCTCGCGATCGGCGCGGTCCTCGCCGGGGCGGAACTGACGGTCGACGAGCTGTCCGGGGCCTTGGCCGACCGGGTCGGAGCCTGGGCGGTCGACCCGGTGCTCCCCGCGTTCGGGACGGTGTGGCCGCGGTGGCGCCAGACGGTCGCCGTCGCCGCCCACCGGGGCGTGCTGTGCTTCGGCCCGAACCGGGGCCGCAAGACCACCTACACCAACCCCCGCCGCTGGCTGCCCGGCTTCGCCCCCGCCCCGCCCGCCGAGGCGCTCGCCTGGCTGCTGGACCGGTACCTGTACGCCTACGGGCCGGCGACGCCCGCGCACCTCGCCCGCTGGCTGGCCGCCACCCCCGGATGGGCGCGCCGCCTGTTCGAAGCGGGCGACCTCACCGAGGTCACGGTCGAAGGCAGCCGTGCCTGGACCACCACCGGCGACGTCGGCGGCAGCGGCAGCGGCAGCCGGCCGGGCGACCCCGCCCGGGGCGTACTGCTGCTGCCGCACTTCGACGCCTTCACGGTCGGCTCCCAGCCACGGGAGCTGCTGTTCCCCGGCGCGGCACGGCAGCGCGCCCTCTCCCGGAGCGGCCAGGCGGGCAACTTTCCCGTCCTCCTGGTCGACGGCGTGGTGGCGGGCGTCTGGCAGCAGAAGAGGACGGGAAGCGCGGTCGCGATCACCGTCGAACCGCTCCGCCCCCTGACCGCGCGCCGGCAGCGGCAACTGGCCGAACAGGCCGACCGGATGGGCGAGATCCTCCGGGCCCGCCCCACCCTGACCATCGGCACCCTCGACGTGGGCGCGCACGCCTGAGGGACGTTCGGATCGGGGTCGGCCCGGAGCGACATTAGGCTGGGGGGATGGTCGAGTCGTTGCCTTCCCTGGTCGCGGGTCGGTGGCGGCCACGGGCCGGCGCCGCCGTCCGCCTCGGGCGTCGTACGCTCGTGGATTCGCTCTACCTCCTCACCGCGCCGGTGAGCGCCGCCGCCGGTCTGCTGCTCGTGGCCGGCGCGCTGAGCTTCGGCGCCCTCGCCTCGCTGGTGCCGGGCGGGGCCCCCGCCGCGGCACGGGCCCTGGCTCTGGCACGGTGGCCCGGCGATCTGGAGTGGTGGCGGATCGGCACCGTGCGTACCCGGACCGGCGGGACACCGGTAACGAGCCGCCGCCCGGGGCCGGCCGGGCCGGTGGTGTGGCCCGACCTGGTCCATGCCGTCCTGCTGCTTCCCGTCGCCCTGTTCACCTGGACGGTGACGGTGCTGTGGTGGTTCGTCGGCGTCGCGACCGCCACGTACCCCCTGCGCGGTCAGGTCGCACCCGGATCGCTGCGGCCGCTGACCCTGTACGCGGGCTCCGACCGGTCCCACGTCGCCGTGAGCCTGGGGCTGACGTCACCGGCGGAGCGGCTCGCCTTCGCGCTCGCGCTCGGCGCGCTGCTGCTGTCGACCCTGCCGCTGGTGACCCGCGGGTGCGTCGCCGTACAGGCCGGTCTCGGGCGGGCGTTGCTCTGCCGTGGACCCGAGAGGGAGGGCGACACCGCCCGTGCGCAGGCCGTCGCCGTGGTGACGGCCGAGGCCGCCGCACTGCGCCGGCTCGAACGCGACATCCACGACGGGCCCCAACAGCATCTGGTCCGACTCGCGATGGAACTCGGCCGCGCCCAGCACCACTTCGACAGCAGGCCGGAACTGGTCCGGGCCGCACTCGCCGACGCGGTCGTCCAGACCCAGGAGGCGCTGGAAGAGCTGCGGGCCCTGTCGCGGGGCATCGCACCGCCGGTGCTCGTCGACCGGGGGCTGCGGGAGGCGCTGTCCGCCCTGGCCGCGCGCTGCGTCGTGCCCGCCGACCTCGATGTCGGTCCCGTGCGGGGTCGGCCGGACGCCGGCGTCGAGACGGCCGCCTACTTCATGGCCGCCGAGGCGCTGACCAACGTGGCCAAGCACAGCCGTGCCCGCCGCTGCACGGTCGGCATGCGCCACACCGGGGGCGTCCTGCGGATCTGGGTGACGGACGACGGGGTGGGCGGCGCGGCTCCGGCCGAGGGACACGGACTGCGGGGACTGGCCGACCGGATGCGCGCGGTGGGCGGCGTGCTGTGGGTCGAGAGTCCCCGCGGCGGCCCGACGACGGTCACGGCGGAGCTGCCGTGCAGCTGACACCCGACCCATCCGCGCAGGGAGTTCCGGCGCGGCCCGGCGGCCGGCTGCCGCTGCGGATCGTCGTGGCCGAGGACGCCGTACTGCTGCGCGAGGGCCTGGTCCGCCTGCTCTCCGAGGACGGCCACGAGGTGGTGGCCGCGGTCGGTGACGGGCCCTCCCTGGTCGAGGCGGTGCTCGTGCACCGGCCGGACGTGGCGCTCGTCGACGTGCGGATGCCACCGACGCATACGGACGAGGGACTGCGGGCCGCGATCTGCGCCCGCGAGCGGTTGCCCGGCACCCCGGTGCTGGTGCTCAGCCAGTACGTGGAGGCCTCCTACGCCGCCGACCTGCTGGCGGACGGTTCCGGCGCGGTCGGCTACCTCCTCAAGGACCGGGTCGCGAAGGTGGAGGAGTTCCTGGACTCCCTCGACCGCGTCGCCCGCGGCGCGACGGTCCTCGACCCCCAGGTCGTCTCCCAGTTGCTGGCCGGACAGCGCCGGAAGGACCCGCTGCGCGCGCTGACGGCACGCGAACGGCAGCTGCTGGCGCTGATGGCCGAAGGGCATTCCAACACGGCGATCGCCGGGCGGCTGGTGCTCTCGCACAGCGCCGTGGAGAAGCACATCGGCAACGTCTTCGCGAAGCTCGGCCTGCCACCCGACGGTGCGCAGCACCGCCGGGTGCTCGCCGTCCTCGCCTACCTCGACGCCTGACGGCGGCCCGGCCCTTCACCATCCGCCGTCGAAGAAGGCCAGGAGGGCCGGGGCCGGGTCGGCCGCGGTGCCCGTGTTCGCCGCGGCCACCACGAGGAAGGCCGCCGCCGGCAGGGCCGAGAGCAGACCGAACGACCTGAACACGCGCCGCGCCCGCCGATCGGGCGCCGCGGACACCGCGGACACCGCCGACGCCGCGGGCACTGCGCTCCGCTTCCACGCCCGCGTACCCGTGCCGACGAGGAGGAGGGCCACGGTCACGGCGGCTGCGGCCATCACCGCGTGGTACCGGGCGAAGTCGCCGATCATCACCCCGAGAACGGGTGGGGTTGCGTCACCGTTCTCCGGGTGGTCGGCCAGGCGTTGCCCGACCTGATCGAGCACGGCGGCGAGTTCCGCGGAAGGCGCGTGGACCGGCAGCAGCGAGAGCAGCGAGGCGAAGGGGGCCAGCGCACCCTGGACGTTGGCCATGACCGTCGCGAGGGCGAAGAGGGCGAGCGCCGAGGCCGCCGTACCGGCCGAGGCGAGAGCGGCGCGGGCGCCCGCCCCGCGTCCGTCGGCCCGTAGGAAGGTCTTCCAGAGGAGAACGGCGAGCGCATACAGCACGATCAGCAGCAGCGCGGCGGCCACGGCCTTCACCACGTGGTAGTGAAGCCAGAAGTGAACCAGCCGTTCCATGTCCGGGGAGAGCTTCCGACCTCCGGAGCTCCACGAGCCGGCGAACGCCACGGAGAGGCGCTCGACGAGGTCGCGCTGATCTCTGACTCCCCCGCCGCCCGACCAGCGCCCCGCCAGCGGGCGGGGGGCGAAGAGGAAGGCGGCGACGAGGAGAACGGCGAGCGCGACGAGCCCGGCGCAGGCCCGGCTGAAGGAACCGACGGGCTGGGCGGGGCGGTTGGGTGGGACGGTGCGTGACGTGGTGGTCATGCCGGCGACTCTTCCGGACCACCGACCTCCCGGTCACTGCGGTCCGCCGCCCGGCCGGGGTATGGCCTGCCACACCCCCCGCCGTCCTGTTCCACCTGACGGGGGGGAGGCGGGCGGTCCGGGCGGCGGGAACGGGAGCGGCGGGAACGGGCCGACGTCGACCCGCGTGGCGCTGCTCGCGTCAGTTCTTGACGTCCTCGTCGAAGCGGTTCGTGCAGTCCTGCTGCTCCTGCTGCGTCTGGGCGTTGTCGAGGCAGGACCGCAGGTCCTTGCCCTCGTCGGAGTTGAGGATGGACACCCCGACGGCCACCAGGAGTCCGGCGATGACCACGGTCACGGCACCCAGGACCAGGCCGCTGATCGCCATTCCACGGCCGCCGGCGCCGCCCCGGGCCCTGCGGAGGGCGGCTATGCCGAGGCCGATGGCGACGAGCGCGAGCGGAATGCCCACGAACCAGAGCCACAGGAGCAGCAGGGACGCGATGCCGGTGACCAGCGCGGCCACGGCCAAGCCGTTGCGGCCGGTGGCGGGCCCGGCGGCGGGGGCGGGGTGGGTGCCGGAGCCGGTGCTGGACCCGGTGCCGGAGCCGGTGCCGTCGGGAGTGCGGTACGCGTCGGACACGATGGGGTCCCTTCGGAGGGGATGAACAACTCCACTGCGGTTCAGCGGCGTTCACCCCGTCTGCCACCACCCGCCCCCGTCAAACCCGCCCCGTCGGGCCGACCGCGCGCGCCGGGGCGGGATCCTTCGACCGCTCCGGCGCCGGGGGTGGTCAGGCCGGGGCGTTCCAGGCGGTCGTCAGCCCGTCCAGCCACGCCGGCGGCAGCTCCGCGGCGTCCCACTCCGCGCGCAGCGCCTGCGGCGCGGCGACGAGCCGCTCCAGGACCGCGATGCTCGTGGCGGAGTGGACGAGCGAGTAGCGGCCGTGGACCGTGATGGCGCTGCCCGGCCCGTACGCCGCGAACAGCCGCTCCAACCGCGCCCCGTGGGCGGCGGCGAACGCTGTCAGCCGCCCGGGGTACCCGGCCCGCTGCCGGGGGCTCATCGTGGCGAGGACGGCCGTGAGCACCTCCCCGGTCACCTCGGGGTCGAGCTCCGAGACCGTCGCGAACGACAGGTACAGCGGGCTGACCGCGACCTGCGCCCGCTCCACCTCCATGCGCCGGGGCCGCGGCCGCTCCCCGGCCGGGTCCGGCTGCCCGTCCTCCCCCACGACCCGTGCCAGGGTCCGTTCCGCGACGGTGCCGAGCTCGTCCAGGACACCGGCGGCGCCGTCGAGCCAGCCCGATTCGTAGGCCTCGCCCTTGTCGCCCGGCGCGCTCCCGCCGCCGGCGCTCAGTTCCTCGTACGCGAGGGCCAGCGTGCCCGCCTCGACGAGCCCGATCAGTGCCCGTGCGTCGTCGGAAGGCACGCCCGCCCGTGCGAGGAGCTGCAGCAGCGTCGTTCTGGCGTTGTCGACACTGGCCTCGTCCGGCCACTGCCGTTCCAGGTCGGCCGTGCCCATCGGTCCCTCCTCATCGCTCGGGTAGTGCGGTGTGTGCAACGTGATCGCTCCCTTCGACGGTCCAACGCCCGACGGCCCGCTGGTGATCCCACCGGCGCGGCCCTTCACCACGACTCCGTCCGCTCACTGCCGGCCACGCCCCTGCCGGCAACCCCTCGGCCCGGTTCCGCGTCCTTCCCCCCGAACCGTTGCCGGTCGACCGGCGCGGAGCGACGCAGACCCTGGAGGGGCGCCATCGGTACGTACACCCCTGACCCGCCCGACGAGGGCACACGGCCCCGCCGGACGGCCGGCATCGGCAGGGTACTGCTGGGCGGCCTGGCCGGCGTCCTGCTGACCGCCGCGCTCATGGCGGTGCTGTGGTGGCCGCGGACCGAGGTGACGTACCGCAGCAGTGCTCCCTCATCGGTGGCCTACGACGACCGGTCGCCGCACTTCCTGGGGCTGGTCCACGAACACACCCTGTCCGGGCGGAACTCCTACAGGATGGTAATCGGCCGGTATTCCGGCCTGTCCTACGGACACCACCTGGACATCGACGCCTCCCTCGGGTCGGGGGGCATCGAGTCCACCACGTGGACGGAGTCCGGGGTACGTGTCCGGTTCCCGACCGGCCACGAGGTATTCGTCCCGGCCCGCTTCTTCACGTTCGGCAGGTGACGAAGGACGACGACGGACGATTCCCAGCCGGATCCCCCGCCCCGGACAACCCTCCCGACGCCGCGGCCGTCCCCCTCGGGGTCTCGGCCTCGCGGGTCCCGGCACCGGGCACGGAGGATTTCACCCCTTCGGGGGAGCGGGAGGGGGGCCTTCCCCTCCGCCCCGGGTGTCGGGGCCGGGCTCCGGGCGGTAGCTGAGCAGGTCTCCCGGCTGACACTCCAGCACTCTGCAGATGCTGGTCAGGGTCGTGAAGCGGACGGCCTTGGCCCGGCCGTTCTTGAGGATGGACAGGTTGACGTTGGTCACGCCGACGCGGGTGGCGAGTTCGGCCAGCGTCATGCCGCGCTCGGCGAGGAGCCGGTCGAGGTGCACGTGGATTTCCTGGGCGCCGTGCGCGTCCTCGTCGTGGTTGCCCCCGGCGGACATCAGACGACCCCTTCGAGGTCCTCGCGCATCACGGCGCCGGCCCGCGTGACACGGGCGAACGCGAGCAGCCCCAGCGCGGTGAGGATCGTCAGGTACGGAAAGGCCGCCGCACCGAGCACCGTCCCGGGCGAGAACGGGGCGTCGTCGGCGAGTGTCGCCAGCAGGGCCGCCTCGGAGACGGCCCGCGCGGTTGCCGCGACGAGGCTGCCCGCAAGGAGGAACCAGCCCAGGAACCGCAGCCGTTGCGCGGTCTGCCGGGTGTACACACCGTCGCGGGCCGCCGACCGGAGAAGCCGGTTGAGCAGCACGAGCCCGCCGACGAGCAGGACGAAGGCGGGCACCTCGGACAGGATCCCCAGGGTCCGCTGCCAGGCGCCGGGCCGGTCCGCGCAGTACTGCGGAACCACGCTGACGTGTGCTCCGTCCCGGGCGCCGAACGCGGCGTCGGCGCCGGCGGAGCTGCTCGAGGTCCAGTCGGCGGTGACACATGCGTCGGCGGCGTCCCAGAAGGGGACCGAGCCGTTGACGGCATTCAGCAGGAAACCCGCGAGGAGCAGGCCGATCAGCAGGCGGAGTCCGCCGGACACCACGGTGGAGAGGGGCTCCAAGAGCTTGCGGTCCTCGACCTCGGACATGGACTCCCCCGCCTTATCGTTTATCGATGTTATCGAAAAACGATACATCCGGATGGCCCGACGGGGAAGGGCGGACGGCCGCCGGGGCCGGGGCGCGGTCCGGGCGCCGGTGCGGGGGCTTTCGGGGTCTCCAACCCTGGGGGGAGGCCGGAATCAACTCCTGGGGGGCCGACACGGGCGGAGGCCGGCGGCTACGTTGGCGCCCGTTCCGCACGACCCATGACGGAGGAGCGCCACATGCACATGCGTTGGGCCGATCACCCCCGCAAGCGAGCGGCCTGGGGGATATCCCTCGCGCTGATCGCGGTCACCGCGCTCCTCGGGGCCGCGCCGCCCGGCTCCGCCACGGTCGCGGCGCCCGGCGGTCCGCCCGTTCCCGTCCTGGCCTGGGGGCCGTGCGACGGCACGGACGGTGACGGCCCGGGCGACGGCTTCGAGTGCGCGACCGCCCGGGTGCCGCTGGACTACCGCCGGCCCACCGGGCCCACGATCGCGCTCGCCGTCACCCGGCGCCTCGCCGCCGACCGGGACCACCGCACCGGCGTCCTGCTGCTGCACCCCGGCGGACCGGGCAACTCGGGCGTCGACTTCGCCCGCAACAGCTACGACGCGCTCCCCGCCTCCCTGCGCGACGCCTTCGACGTCGTCGGGTACGACATGCGCGGCGTGGGCCGCAGCGGACAGGTGGAGTGCTGGAACGACGCGGAGTACGCAGCGGCCGTCGACGCCGCACGCGGCGTACCCGCTCCGGGAGCCCTGCACACCGCGATCCGGCAGGGCCGTGACTTCGCCGCCGCCTGCCGGGAGCGGTCCGCGGACCTCGTGCCGTTCATCGGCACCGGGTCGAACGCGAAGGACATCGACCTCCTGCGCCGCGCCCTCGGCGAGGAGCAGGTCTCCTTCTACGGCCGTTCCTTCGGCAGCTACGTCGGCACCGTGTACGCCGCGCAGTTCCCCCGGCGCGTCCGGGCCATGGTCCTGGACGGGGGCTACGATCCGCGCCGCTACGCCGACGTGCCGTACGCCTACGACGCCGGGCAGTTCGCCGCCCTGGACGCGGCGGTCGGCCGGTTCCTGGACTGGTGCGCGCAGAACGCCGCCGCCTGCGGATTCGGCGAGGGCCGTCCGCGGCAGGCGTTCGAGGAGCTCAAGCGGGCGCTGGACGCCGACCCCGTCATCACGCCGAGCGGACGCCCGGCCACCGGCTACGCCCTCGCCTACCGGCTGATGTTCAACATCAACTCGGGCAAGGAGGTCTGGCCCTACCTCGGAGAGGCCCTGCGGGCGGCCCAGGCGCGCCAGGGGTCGTTCCTGCTCTCCCCGCCCTCCCCCGCGTCCTTCGACTTCCTCAACGTCAACACGGCCGTCGAGTGCGCCGACCGCGTCTACCCCACCAGCCCCCTGCTGCTGGGCACGCTCGTCGCCGCCCAGGCCGCCGCCGCTCCCCTGCTGGGGCCTCCCATCGGCCTCGGGCCGCCCACGTACGACCACAACCACGCGCCCACCTGCGCCCAGTGGCCGGCCGAGCGCCCGAGCCGCTTCGAGGGCTCCTACCGGGCGGCCGGATCCGCCCCGATCCTGGTCCTCGGTACGACCGGGGACCCGGACACCCCGTACCGGGACGCCGTGGCGCTGGCCGGGACGCTCGACAGCGGGCGGCTGCTGACCTTCGCCGCCGAGGGGCACACGGCGTACAACCGGAGCGCGTGCGTCAGCGCCCTGGCCACGGAGTACCTCGCCACCCTGGCGCTGCCCGCGCACGGCACCGTGTGCGCGGACGAGACGCCCCCGGGCGCGCTCGGCCGCAGCAGCGCGGCGGGCCTCGGGGCCGGGGTCGACGAGACGCGCGACGTGATCCCCGCCCTGCGCTGAGCCCGCTCCCGTACCAGGTCACGAGGGTGGGACGGCCCGCCCGGGAGGCACCGGCGACACGTGGGTGAAAAACTTCCGGCGGGGATGTCGAGAACCCGTGGCCGGCTCCGTCCCCGTGGTGAAGGCGGCCACAATGGGTCGCACCAGCACCGAGGAGAGACACCATGGCGAAGTACCTGCTGCTCAAGCACTACCGCGGCGCCCCGGCTGCGGTCAACGACGTGCCCATGGACCAGTGGACACCGCAGGAGATCTCGGACCACGTCCAGTACATGAACGACTTCGCGGCCCGGCTCGAGGGCACGGGAGAGTTCGTCGACGGTCAGGCGCTCGCCCCCGGCGGAACCTTCGTCCGGTACGACGGCGAGGGCCGCCCGCCCGTCACCGACGGCCCGTTCGCCGAGACGAAGGACCTGATCGCCGGCTGGATGGTGATCGACGTCGACAGCTACGAGCGCGCCGTCGAGCTGGCCGGTGAACTGTCGGCCGCGCCCGGGGCGGGCGGGAAGCCGATCCACGAGTGGCTGGAGCTGCGCCCGTTCCTGACCGCGCCCCCCACGGTCACCGAGTGACCTCCGAGGTGGACGAGGTCCTGCTCCGGCGCCTCACCCCGAGCGTGATCGGGATCCTCGTCCGCCGCGGAGCCGACTTCGCGGCGGCCGAGGACGCCGTGCAGGACGCACTGGTCGCGGCCGTCCGCGCCTGGCCGGCCGATCCTCCGCGGGACCCGAAGGGCTGGCTCGTCACCGCGGCCTGGCGCCGGTTCCTCGACGCGACCCGGGCGGACGCCTCCCGCCGCCGGCGGGAGGAGCTCGTCGACGAGGAGCCGGCGCCCGGACCCGCCCCGGCGGTCGACGACACGCTCCGGCTGTACTTCCTGTGCGCTCACCCGTCGCTGACCCCGTCCTCCGCGGTCGCGCTCACCCTGCGCGCCGTGGGCGGGCTGACCACGCGCCAGATCGCCCGGGCGTACCTGGTGCCCGAGGCGACCATGGCGCAGCGCATCAGCCGGGCCAAGCGGACCGTGTCCGGCGTGCGCTTCGACCGGCCGGGCGACGTCGCCACCGTGCTGCGCGTCCTCTACCTGGTCTTCAACGAGGGCTACTCCGGAGACGTCGACCTCGCCGCCGAGGCCATCCGGCTCACCCGGCAGCTCGCGGCGTCGGTCGACCACCCCGAGGTGGCGGGTCTGCTGGCCCTCATGCTGCTCCACCACGCACGGCGCGCCGCCCGGACCGCCGCCGACGGCAGCCTGGTGCCGCTGGCCGAGCAGGACCGCGGCCGGTGGGACACCGGGACGATCGCCGAGGGCGTCACGATCCTGCAGGCGGCCCTCGCCCGCGACCGGCTGGGCGAGTTCCAGGCCCAGGCCGCCGTCGCGGCGCTCCACGCCGACGCGCGGAGCGCCGAGGAGACCGACTGGGTGCAGATCGTCGGGTGGTACGACGAGCTCGTACGCCTGACGGGAAGCCCGGTCGTCCGGCTCAACCGTGCGGTGGCCGTCGGCGAGGCCGACGGGCCGCGCGCCGGGCTGGCGGCGCTCGCGGCCCTGGAGGACCCCCCGGGCGCGGCGGGCCCGGTCCCCCGCCGCGCGGCGGTGGCGGCGTACCTCCACGAGCGGGACGGCGCTCTGGAGACGGCGGCGCTGCTGTACGCGCAGGCGGCTCTGGAGGCCCCCAACCTCGCCGAGCGCGACCACCTGACGCGCCAGGCCGCCCGGCTCAACGCCCGCCTGCACCGCTGACGGCGGTCATGCGTAAGGGCCCCGACCGACCGGGGGGGAAGGGCCGGCCGGGGCGGCCCCGGCCGGCAGGGGGGACAGCCGGCCGGGGCGTTCGAAGGCGGGTACGGGAAAGGGCGGTCGCCTCGCGGCGGAGGGCTCTGCAGGGCTTCAGCCGAACGATCTTCCCTGCAGGCAATGGTCAGGCCCGGGGACATCGCCCCTTTCCGCACCCACACCTGCATGAACGGTCAACGAAACCCCTTTGTTCCCGGCCCCGAAACCGAACGGAGAACCCCGGGGAACCCGGTGTGTGCGGTCCGCGCCGCGCGGGGAGGGTACCGGTGGCCCCGGGCGGGGCCGAGCGTCCGCAGACCGTCCTTCTGGAGCAGCCCATGGCAGTGAAGATCCTCATCGTGACCGGTGACGCGGCCGAGTCGCTGGAGGTCCTGTATCCGTACCAGCGCCTGCGCGAGGAGGGGTACGAGGTCCACATCGCGGCCCCGTCCGTCAAGAAGCTGCGCTTCGTCGTCCACGACTTCGAGGACGGCTTCGACACGTACACCGAGAAGCCGGGCTACACCTGGCCGGCCGACCTGGCCTTCGCCGACGTGGTCACCGAGGACTACGAGGCCGTGGTCGTCCCCGGCGGCAGGGCGCCCGAGTACCTGCGCAACGACCCCGAGGTGCGGCGGATCCTGGCCGCCTTCGCCGAGGCGGACAAGCCGATCGCCCAGATCTGCCACGGCCCCCTGATCACGGCCGCGGCGGGCGGGCTCTCCGGCCGCCGGGTGACCGCGTACCCGGCCCTGGAACCGGACGTGAAGGCCGCCGGCGCGACGTTCGAGGACTCCGAAGCCGTGGTCGACGGCACCCTGGTATCCGCCAGGGCCTGGCCGGACCACCCGGCCTGGATGCGGGAGTTCCTGACCGTCCTGCGCGCCAAGGCCCCGGTGACCTGACCGGCGCCCGACGGGAACGGTGAAGGCCCCGCACCTCGGACGGAGGTGCGGGGCCCGTGTGTCACCGGCCGGGGGCCGGTGCGGTCACCAGGTGCCGGGCAGCAGGGTCTGCCGGCTCACGGGACCGTTCTCGAAGCCGGCGGCCCGACTGGAGTGGCCCCGTGGCGGCATAGGGTGTTCCCTCAACATCGTTTTCACGAGGGGGACATGATGAGCACGTTCGGTACGGGATCGGTGAGCCGTCGGGGGCTCATACGCCTTGGCGGTGGCGCGGCCGCCGGTCTGGTTCTGGGGGGCGCGGGCGCCGCGACGGCCCAGGCGGCGCCGGTGCCTTCCGGCGCCGTGCCGGCCGCGGCCCTCGCCCTGCCCGGGTCACCGTCGTTCGACTTCGGTGACGGGTCGACCGCCCTGTTCATGCACGAGCAGGCCTGGTGTCCCACCGTGATGCAGAGCGCCGGGTACGACCACCTGAACAAGCACTGGTACGTCGCCCAGGTCATGTACAACCCGGACGACGGGGTGTCCTACGCGACGCGCAAGCGCGAGGGTGACATCGCGATCACCAAGCTGAGCGCGGACGGTTCGACCAAGCTGGGCAGGATGTACCTGCGCGGGTTCGGGCACGGCGCACAGATCGGCATCGAGACGACGGCCGCGGGCTCGGCTCCGTACATCTGGATCGAGTACGACTCGGTGCCGAACTCCGAGGAGACGGGCTTCGGCACCAAGATCTGCCGGATCAGGTACATGGGTCCCGCGGCCGACCAGCCGCCGCGCAGCTTCCACTGGGACGACCCGGCGGACCGCACGGCCATGAACTTCAAGGACCGGACGCCCGACCCGCTCAAGCTCCCGGGCGCGGGGACCACGCTGAGCGCGCCGCGCCCGGTCGTGGACATGCAGCACCGCCGGCTGCTGGTGCGGTTCAACCGCAACGGACAGCTCCAGTGCGCGGTCTGGGACCTGGCCACGGCGGCCGCCGCCCCGCTGGGCGCGCCGCTGCACCACTTCGCGGATCTGCCCCGCCCCGTCTACGACGCGCAGGGCTTCTGCCTCTACGGCTCGTACATGTACATGTACGAGGGCGAGGCCTACACCGGCGGCGGACCCGCGAACGCGGCGGACGTGGGCACGACCCACATCACCAAGATCGACCTGAACACGGGGGTTTCGGAGCGCGGTCTGACCCGCGCCCTGAAGAGCCTCGTCTTCCGGGAGCCCGAGGGGATGAACATCATGCTCGTTCCCGACGCGTCCCGGCCGGGATCCTTCCTGCCCCGGCTGACGTTCGGTTTCGCGTCGGGCGACTCCGGAGACCGTCGGGTGAACATCGCGTACAAGGACACGTTGATCTGACCGCGGCCCGGCCGCCGTTCCGCCGGCGCGGGCGCGCCAGCGGGCAAGCCGGGCCCGCCCACCCGGCCCGGCTCGCCCCGCTCGCCCCGGCGGAGCCTCAGATGACGCCCTGGGCCAGCAGCGCGTCCGCCACCCGTTCGAAGCCGGCGATGTTGGCGCCGGTCACGTAGTCGCCGGGGGCGCCGTAGCGGGCGGCCGTCTCGTGGGCGACCGCGTGGATCGACCGCATGATGTCGGCGAGTTCCTCCTCGACGCGCTGCGCGGTCCAGGACACCCGGCCGGCGTTCTGTGCCATCTCCAGGGCGCTGACGGCGACCCCGCCGGCGTTCGCGGCCTTGCCGGGGCCGAAGGCGACGCCCGACTTCCGGAAGAACCGGACGGCCGCCGGGGTGGTGGGCATGTTCGCCCCCTCCGACACCGCCTGGACGCCGCCGCGCACCAGGGCGAGCGCGTCGGCCTCCGTCAGCTCGTTCTGGGTGGCCGAGGGGAAGGCCACGTCCGCGGGAACCTCCCAGACCCGGCCGCCCGGGATGTAGCGCGCGGAACCTCCGCGGCGCGTCGCGTACTCGCTGACACGGCCGCGCTCGACTTCCTTGATCTGCCGCAGCAGGGCCAGGTCGATGCCCTTGTCGTCGATCACGTACCCCTGCGAATCGGAGGCCGTGAGCGGGTTCGCCCCGAGCTGCTGGAGCTTCTCGATCGTGTACAGCGCCAC